>NZ_JBJFZS010000021.1:0-193797 GCF_045032595.1 Ornithinimicrobium jinqii | reverse complement strand
GAACGGTCGACTCGAGCACCTCCGCGGCCTTGCCCTGGGGTTCCGCACCCTCAGCAACTACATCGCCCGAGCACTCCTCGAGGCCGGCGGATTCAGACCCCGACTACACCCTGCTTTGTGAAGAGCCCACAAAGGGCCGTTGACCTGCAGTTATGCAGGCTCAACGGTCCTTCGCGTTTTCCGTTCTTGCCTTGAACGTGCCCAGAGGTCTTGCGGCTCACCCGACCGCGCGCGGGATCATCTTCCTGCCCACGGTTGACCAGCCCGACAGGCAACGGGACAGGCGATCTTCCTGACCTGCCAGGCAGCGGCGGGTCCGATCGCCGTGCCGTGCGCACCCGGGACTCATGCCAGCTCCGGGTCGTCGTCCGGCCGGTAGCGCGGGCCGGTCATCACCCGGACGATGACCAGCGCGAGGGCCCCGACGAAGCCCCCGACCAGCGCAGCGAACCACCAGCCGGGCACCGTCCCGCCCGGCCGGTGCGCGGCATACCCCATGATCAGACCAATCCCCGCCATGAGCAGAACCGACAACCCGACGATCACCATGAGGTCCTCGCGCAGGAGCCGCTCGAAGCGCAGCAACCGCCGGGGCCGGTCCAGCCACCACTCCTTGTGCGGGGCGTTGACCCCGTCCGGCCAGACCATCACCAGCCGGGAGATCCACAGCATCGGGTAGAAGAGCACCAGCGGCGTCACCAGCGCGAACCCCACGGCGAAGGCCCGGCTGGACCAGCCGTCCGGCGTGCCTCCTCCCGACCAGTGCGTCGGCACCCGCTCGGGGAGGGTCGCAGCCATCCAGGCCAGCGTCGCCAGCCAGGCGGCCGTAGCCACGACGAGCACCAGGCGTGGCAGCCAGCCAGCGGGTTCACGGGCCATGAGGCGCGCCTCCCGGGCCACCTGCCGTCGCCGCTCCTCCCGCTGCTGCCACGACTCCCCCGCACCCCCGACCATCCCTGCTCCCGTCGTCCCGGTATCCGCCTGCACGACAAACCAAACGTCCCTACGCTGACCAGCTGACGGCTGTTCTCCCGGTGGTGAGGGTCCACCACCCAGGGTGGTGCTGTCACTCGACCAGGATCGTGCCCATCATGCCCAGGTCCTCGTGGTCGAGGATGTGGCAGTGGTAGACGGTCTTGCCGCCGAAGTCGGCGAACCTGATCCGTACGGTGACCGAGCCCGCGGCGGGGACGTTGACGACGTCGAGCCACACCGGGTCGTCCAGCCGTTCCCCGGCGGCGTCGACGAGCTGCATCGGCCACACGTGCAGGTGGAACGGGTGGTCCAGCGGGCCGTCGTTGGCGATGGTCCACTCCTCCACGGTGCCCAGCCGCGCGCGCTGGTCGAGGCGGTCGGGGTCAAAGGACTGGCCGTCGAAGGTGAAATCCATCGGGCCACCACCCCCGCCCCCCCTCATCCCGCCCATGCCCATCTGGAGGGTGAGGGACCGGTGCCCGTCCACCTCGACCTCTCGCAGGTCGAGCCGGCCAGTACCACCAGGGAAGTCCTCCGTGGACGTGGACGGCCCGCCGCTCACCTCGAGCGAGGCCAGGGTGCGCTCGGAGTCCTCCGGACCAGGGGTGCCCCGCATCATGCCGCCCATCATCGCGCCGCGGTCCACGGGCAGTGCGATCAGCGCGGTGCTGCCCTCGCGCAGGTCGACCACCAGGTCGAGCCGGTTGCCAGGGGCCAGGACGACCTCGTCCAGGGCGGCGTGCCGGACCAGCCTGCCCCCGTCGCGGCCGACGACGCGGCTGCCCTGCCCCGCGAGCCGCAGGGACAGGAAGCGGGAGCTGCACGCGTTGACGATCCGCCAGCGCTCGCGGTCGCCGGACCGTCCCTTCAGGAGCGGCTGGTCCTGACCGTTGACCAGGACCAGCTCACCCTCGCGGCCCATCATCCGCTCCATCGTCGACGGCAGCACGACGGCCCCGGCGTCGTCCAGGGTGGTGTCGGCGACGATGATCACCCGGTCCCGATCGACCGGTGGCGGGTCGTCCTCCTCGACGATGATGGCTCCGTAGAGGCCGGCAAACAGCTGATCGGCGACCGTGCCGTGGTGGTGGGGGTGGTACCAGTAGACACCCGGCTCGTGGTCGTCGGGCAGCCGGTACTCGTACTGGTGGGACTGCCCGGGCTCCACCGCGAGGAAGACGTCGTCGCCGGTGCCCTCGGGGGAGACGTGCAGCCCGTGGACGTGCAGGTTGGTAACGTGGTCGAGCTGGTTGACCAGCTCGACCCGCAGGGTGTCCCCCGGCCGCACCCGCAGGGTCGGGCCGGGGACGCCGCCGTTGTAGCCCATCGTCCTGGCCTGCCGCCCGGCGACGGTGTGGGTGGCGAGCCTGGCCTCGAGCCGGACCTCGAGCTGTCCGGCCCGGCTCGTCAGCACCTCCGGCTCGGACAGCTCAGTTCCACCGCCCTGGTCGGTGCCCCGCTCGGACAGCTCGCGCCACAAACCGGTCCCTCCTACGACGGTCCCGGCCAGGCCCAGGCCACCCATCGCCAGCGCCGTGCGACGGCTGATCGGCCTCACGACCCCTCCTCCCGCTGCGACAGCACTCTTCGGCGGTGCTCGTACTCTTCGGTCGTGAGCTCACCGGCCGCGTACCGCACGTCGAGGATCTCGCGGGCGGAACGCGCGGACCCGTCGTCCAGACCGCCGGCCAGCACCCGCACGAGGGTGATCACCACCAGGGCCAAACCAGCGACCAGCAGCGAAGTCCAGAACCAGATCACTGTCGCGCCCTCAGCGACCACGCGCGCCTGCGAGCCGGGTGTGGCCGGGTCACAGGTCCTCCAGCAGCTGCTCCATACGCTCCGCCTCCTGTTCGTGAACCGACTCTAGTTCGGCCGGGAGTGGCACGTGCCCCGCGGGGGTTCAGGAGGCCTCGGACGCCTCCCTCTCGACCCGGTTGTCCTGCCCCGGGTGCCCCCGGGCTGGCGGCACGGACCAGCCGCAGCGCCGTCACGAAGACCGCGCCACCCAGCACGCTGAGCGGCACGACAGACGAGAGCCGCGTCAGCCACTCGGCACCCGAGACCGAACCCTTGGCGTGGATGGCGCCGAAGGTGCATGCGGGACCACTCGGCCAAGGACCGCACTGACCGGCACGTACGGCATGCGCCACCCGCGGGCGTCGCTGGACCGTGCCCGGTTGTCGCCGAGCAGCAGCAGGTGGCCGGACGGCACGTCGAAGGCCCCGGGCCGTCCGCCCCCGTGGACGACGTAGGGCTCGGCGAGGCCGTGCCCCGCCACCTGGACGAGACCGTCCGCTCCGACGTCGATGTGCTCGCCGGGGAGCCCCACGACGCGCTTGATGATGGGCCGGTCGAGCTCTGCAGAGTCGACGACCACGATGTCGCCACGGCTCAGCGGGCGTGCTGCGCGCTGGCGCCGGGCCAGCAGTCGCTGACCCGACGCGAGGGTGGGGGCCATCGAGACGGACTCGACCTCGGTGACGAAGCCCAACCGGCGGTGGATCGCACGTCCCACCAGCAGCGCCAGGACCGTCGGGACGGCGAGCACCAGCAGGGACTCCATCGCGCCCACCGTCAGTGCTTGTGACCGGGGTGGGCGGGGGCGTGGTCACCGTGGTCGTGGTCCTCGCCCTCGGCGTACTTGAAGAACGACACGTAGGCCGCTATGTAGGCGCGGCCGGCATCTACGTCAGCGGCATCGTAGTCCTTGTGTTCGAGCACGGTCACGAACCTGCGTTCCAGCTCTGCCCAGCGCTCGGTGGGCACCAGCCCGCGTAGCGGCGTCAGCTCGCCCGCCGCGACGGCCGAGTCTGCGGCGGCAACGCGCTCGTCGACGGGGGCCCCGTAGGGCTCCACCCCGGAGAAGGCGGCACCCTCGCCGGCCCGGTGGATGCGCACCAGGTTCTCGACGAACCAGCGGTCGGCGACCTCGCGGGCGGCCGTGCCGAGGTCGCGAGCGGCGCGCGCCTGGTCGAACACCCCTCGCAGCTCCTCCTCGCCCGGGGCGGCAACCCATTTCAGAGCCAGCGCGATGTTGCCGGTCTCCAGGGCCCGCAGCCCGTCCTGCGCTGTGGGTCCCTCCATGGTGTCGCAGTGGGCGCTTGCCCGCAGCGGCTTGAGCAGTACGGCGGCGAGCGTGACCGCGAACACGATGCTGATGAGTGCGGGTGTCATGTCGACATCTCCTGGGACGTTGGCTGAGCTGGGTCCACGTCCGCGTGCCGTGAAGCTGCCCGATGGGCGTAGGTGGTGCCTTCGCCGCAACGGCACCGTCCGCGGTGCTTCCTGATGAGTCCATCCAAGCCGTCGGAGACGCATCTGACCTTGACGCGGGTCAAGACGTGACTCTCGTCACCACCGCACGTCGACAAAGGCGGGCCGCGGAGGCCGTGCCGTGCCCCACGAGCCTGACGTGGGTGTGTCCCGGACTCCGAAGGCCCCGAAGACGAAGACCCTGAGGACAGGCGGCCACCTGGCTGGGTCCGTCGGCGGTTGCCCGTTGTGGTCAGCCCGGCCGGCCGAGGCCTCGCTCGAGGCGGGCGAGGCCCCTCTGAACGGAGGCGTGCAGCAGCCGGGCCGCGTTGCCGTCGCGGACACCCGTCGAGCTCAGGCCGGCACTGACGAGCCCGAAGAGGGCGCCGACGACCAGGCGCACGGTCTCGACGTCGGCGCTGTCGGGCGCGGGGACCGCCTCGAGGATCTTGTCCCCGACGGCGGACCACACCTGCCACTGGGCTTCGCGCACGAATGGCACGAGCTGCGGGTTCTCCGAGGCCAGGGTGGCCACCTCGGTGAGCAGCCTCAGCGACCCGCTTCTGAGCTGGTGCTCCACGAGGTCGCGGGTGAGGTCGAGCACGTCCACGTACTCCGGCGGGTCCCACTCCGCGAGGGCCGACTCAACGCTGTGCACGACGACTGCCGCGACGGCAGCTTCCTTGCACACGTAGTAGTTCGAGAACGTGCGTCGCGAGACCACGGCTTCGGTGACGATGTCGTCCACGGTGACCTCACCGAGCCCACGCTCGCGAACCTGCTCGAACGCTGTCCGAGCCAGCCGTCGTGAGACCGCGGCCCGCTTCGCGTCTCGGAGCCCCGCAGTCACCCGATCAGTCTTTCACGAGGCGGCGGAGGAGTCGGCGACGCCGTCCGAGCCTCAGCAGGAGCTGGCCCCACCTCGAGCCGGGTGCCCTCCAGATCCAGTTCGGGCAGGATGCGGTCCAACCACCGGGGCAGCCACCACGCGTGGTCGCCCGCGAGATGGAGGACGGCAGGGATGAGCGTCATGCGGATCAGGAACGCGTCGATGAGTATCCCGATGGACAGGGCAAAGCCGAACTGGCGGATCATGGCGTCGTCGCTGAGCACGAAACCGGCGAAGACCGACACCATGATCACCGCGGCCGCCACCACGACCCGGCTGGCGTGGTGGAACCCCTCGACCACCGCCTCCCGGGCTGACCCGCCGTGGATGTAGACCTCGCGGATCGAGGTGCCGAGGAACACCTGGTAGTCCATGGCCAGCCCGTAGAGGATGCCGGTTGCCATGATCGGCAGGAAGCTCAGCACGGGACCTGCCCGGTCCACGCCCACGAGCCAGGTGAAGTCAGGATTGCCGAAGGCGGTCACCACGAGCCCCAGGGTGGCGCCGATGGACAGGAGGAAGCCGCCCGTCGCCGCCAGGGGGACGACCAGGGAGCGGAACACCAGGAGGAGGACGACGAGCGACAGGAGCGCCACCAGCGACAGGTAGACCGGGACGGCTCTCCTCAGCGACTCGGACAGATCGATGTTGATGGCGGTCAGCCCGGTCACGCCGACCTCCTCGACGTCGGCGATCTCGCTGGAACGAACGGCATGGACCAGGTCGGCCGTGTCGGCGTCGGTCGGTCCGGCTCCGGGAACAACGGTGTAGAGGACCAGGGACCCGTCCTCCGAGCTTCCCATGAGAGTGACGTTGGCAGCACCCTCGTGGTCGGCGAGCTCGGCCTGCCACGCCTCGAGGCGGTCCTGGTCCACTGCGTCGGGATCTGTCGGCGTCAGCGCGACGATCAGCGGTGCGTTGGCCCCCTCGCCGAGGGCATCGCTCACCGCGTCGTACGTCGTCCGTTGCTCCGACCCGGGAGCGGAGACCGCCCCAGAGGGCATGCCGAGCTGCATCTGGGAGGCGGGAACCGCCAGGGCGCCGAGCGCGAGTACGACCAGCACGATGGTCAGGGTCGGCCGGGCCGTGGTGGCCGTGATCCACCGCTGGGCGGCCCGCCCGAAGTGCGAGCGTCCGTGCCGCGGCTCGGGCGGGGCCTGGTGCTGGGCCGCCGCCCGTCCTCGGCTGCGTCCGAGCAGCCCAAGCAGCGCGGGCAGCGCGGTCAGGGCCAACGCGACGGCGAGCACGACGGTGATCGCGGCAGTCACCGCCATGGTCGAGACGAACCCCATCCCCAGGGTCAGCAGGCCCAGCAGTGCGATGACGACGGTGGCGCCCGCGAAGAGGACGGCGCCTCCCGCTGTGGCGACCGCGTGGGCGGTGGACTCGATGGTGTCGAGTCCGAACCGGACCTGCAGTGAGCGCTGCTTGTGAACGATGAACAGGGCGTAGTCGATCCCGACGGCAAGGCCCAGCATCAGCCCGAGGGCGGGTGTGGACGTGGTCATCTCGAAGTTCGCCGAGAGGGCGTAGGCGCCGCCGACGCCGATGAACACACCGGCCAGAGCCAGCAGTATGGGCAGTCCGGCCAGCACGAGCGAGCCGAGAGTGAGGACCAGGACCACCGCGGCGATGGCGAGACCGATGGCCTCGTGCCCGCCGATCGGTGGCTCGAGGGGCTGCAGGGAACTGCTCGCAGCAACAGTGAGTCCCTCGTCGGCCACAACGGTGTCGAGCGAGGCCAGCATGTCGTCCAAACTCCCTGCAGGGAGGTCGGAGACCTGCTTGCCGAGCTGGACCGAGGCGATCGCGGACGTCCCGTCGTCGGAGACCAGGACGGACGGACGAGTGCCGTCAGAGGTGGCGAGCTCGGTGCCGCGGGGCGACGGTCCGCGCAGCAGGGAGTCCAGCCGCCCCAGCGCGTCGGCCGTCCCGGTCGCTGCCGCGGACTCGACGGCGGCTGCGGGATCCGACATCCCGTCTTCAGGAACCGGGAGCGCGCCGAGGTCCATGCCTGCGCGGCTCAGGTCGGCCTGGAGCTGTTCCGCGTCGGCGAAGAGATCCGACGCACCGCTGATGAGTTCCTCGTCCGGTGCGGCCAGGAGGTCGCGCCCGGTGGTGCTGATCGCCGCGATCCTCGGCGCGAGCTGGGCGGCCTGGTCGCCCTGTGCGCCTGGCCCATCGACCGGTAGGCCTCCGTCGACGGCATCGATCAGCTCCTCGATCCGCAACCTGACATCGTCAGCGACGCGTGCCTCCACGCTGTCGCGGACGGTGCTTTCGACGTCGGCCCGCTGGTCGAGCAGGCGTGCGTCACGGTCGAGGACGAGGCCGCTCCCGGCTGCGGCGTCGAGGGCGCGACCGATGGCGTCGGCACGTCCGGGCGTGTCGACACGGCCACCGTCGGTCGCCTGGAAGACGAGGGTGCCCTGGGTGCCACCCGCCTCGGGAAGCGCCTCGGAGACGTCGTCCAGCACCTGCTGGGCGGGGGCGTCATCAAGGGTGAGGCTGGTAGAGATCGAGGGGGTCTGCGTGGCGAGCAGGGCGACCACCGCGCCGATGACGAGCAGCCAGGACAACAGCGGTATCAGCGGCCGGAGTGCGGCTCGCCTGCCCAGGCGGTAGAGGAGTGCTGACATGGGAGCGCCTTCGGGTCGGTCGATGGGTGTGGGCCCACCGTAGACACTTTTTGCTCATTGGGCAAACTTGCCTGATGGGCAACAGGCTGGGAGGAGGAGGGTGTGGCAGCTCCGTCTGGTGCGCACGGGCACCAAGAGGAGGGCGCAGCCGGCAGATCGACCCCCCACGGCGTACCGTCTCGTCCCCGCCACTGAGGCTGACGTCGTCCTCGCCTCTTGCGGCGCCTCAAGAGGTGGGCGTGAGGAGCGTCCCGCGACCGGTCGGGCCCGGGAACCGGTCAGTGCCCGCCTCGGGCACTCACGCCTCGCCCGAGCCCGGGCCCGGGCGTACCAGCCCCGTCCGGTAGGCGATGACGACGAGGTGGGCGCGGTCGCGGACACCGAGCTTTGTCATGGACCGGTTGACGTGCGTCTTGACCGTGAGTGGAGAGAGGTAGAGGAGGCCGGCGATGTCCTCGTTCGACAGGCCCTGCCCGACGAGGCCGAGGACTTCGCGCTCGCGTTCGGTGAGTGCCGCGAGGGTGTCCGAGCCTGTGGCCCCGGCGACCGGGTCGTCGCGGAACCGGGCGACCAGGCTGCGGGTGGCCGCAGGGGAGAGCAGTGCCTCACCCGCCGCGACCACCCGGATCCCGGCGATGAGGTCGGCCGGCTCCACCCCCTTGCCGAGGAACCCGCTCGCCCCCGCCCGCAACGCTTCGAAGACGTACTCGTCGATCTCGAAGGTGGTCAGCACCAGCACCTTCGTGCGGGCGAGGTCCGGGTCGTCGCAGATCTGCCGGGTGGCCGCGAGCCCGTCGAGCTCGGGCATGCGGATGTCCATGAGGACGACGTCAGGCCTGAGCGTGCGCGCGAGTGCGACGGCGGCGCTCCCGGTGGCCGCCTCGCCCACGACCTCGAGGTCGGGCTCGCTGCCCAGCAGCACACGGAAGCCCGCGCGGATGAGGGACTGGTCGTCGGCCAGGAGGACGCGGATCACGGTTCAGCTCTCAGCGGTGGGGAGGACGGCGCGGACGCGGAAGCCACCCGCTGGGGTGGGACCGGCCTCGACTGTGCCCCCGATTGCCGTGACCCTCTCGCGCATGCCCACCAAGCCGTAGCCGTTTCCCGGCAGCGGCGCGACGGGGCGCCCGGGGGCGTTCACGACGTCGACGCGCAGGGCGTCAGAATCGCGCCCCAGCAGCACGGTCGTGGCGGCTCCAGGATTGTGCTTGTGGACGTTCGTCAACAACTCCTGGACCACGCGATAGGCAACCAGTTCCACCGACGGGTCGTACGGCGTCCTTGGACCCGTCTCGGTGACGGTCACCGGCAGACCGATGGCACGGAAAGAGTCCACAAGTTCGGGAAGGCGCTGGAGGTTCGGGGTGGGATCGGTGGGCGCAGCGTCGGCCGGCTGGCGCAGGACGGACAGGACGGTGCCAAGTTCGGAGAGAACGGTCTGCGCGGAGCGCCGGACGTGGGACAGGGCATCGGCGGCCGCGTCCTGGTCGGTGCGAAGCAGATGGTTGGCCACGTTCGCCTGGACGTTGATCACGGCGATGTTGTGGGCGATGACGTCATGCAGGTCACGGGCGATGGACAGGCGATCCTCGGCGACGCGGCGGCGGGCCTCCTCCTCCCGGGACTCCTCCGCCCGGCGCGCCCGCTCCTCCACGGCCGAGACGTAGGCGCGGCGGCTGCGGGTGGCATCACCCAGAGCGAAGGTCAGGCCCACCCAGAAGACGGTCGCGAACGACTCCGCCGCGAAGGGCACCTCCCGCGATCCCACCAACGCGGCCCCCACGAGGACCGCAGCGGCCCCCGGGGCGGCGATCCACGTCGTGCGCCGGTTCGTCCACGCCCCCACCGAGAAGCCGGCGATACCGATGGCGGCCACCCCTGACCTGCTGAGGCCCCCCAGGGCGACGACCGCGCCGACGGCGAGCACCGTGAGTGTCAGGACCGCCACGGGGTGGGTGCGGCGCAGGGCCAGCGCAGCAGAACCGGCCACGAGAAGGGCGATCTGGAGCGTGGAAAGCGGGGAGAGCGCGGCTCCCGCGGCCCGTCCCATCCCGGGTTCCACCAGGCTGACGATGACGAGAAACGCGGCGAGTGCCACATCCCAGGCCCCGGTGTGGCGCCCCGCGGCGGCCCACCACGAGCGGAGCACGGTCATCTCCCGACTGTAGCGCCGCCACCCCGAGTACCACGGTCGCGGTACGCGGGATCGTCCACGCCTGGACGACGACGATCACGACCGCCGCTTGCCAGACTCGAGTTCTCGCGGAGGGCCAGCGCGCCCTCCGCCACGAACTGAAGGAGCACCACATGATCGAGGTACACGACCTCACCAAGAGGTTCGGCGACGTCACTGCCGTTGACGGCCTCAGCTTCACCGTCCGGCCGGGCGTCGTCACCGGCTTCCTCGGCCCCAACGGGGCCGGCAAGTCCACGACCATGCGCATGATCCTCGGCCTCGACAAGCCCACCGCCGGGCAGGCCACCGTCAACGGCATCTCCTACGCCCACTCGCCCGCACCCATCGCCGAGATCGGCGCCCTCCTCGAGGCCCGCGCGGTGGACGGAGGCCGCTCGGCCCGCAATCACCTGCGCGCGATAGGGGCGACGGTCGGCATCGGGCGGGGCAGGGTGGACGAGCTGCTCGAGGTCGTCGGCCTGACCGACGTCGCGGACAAGCCGGCCAAGGGCTTCTCCCTCGGCATGGGCCAGCGGCTGGGGATCGCCACCGCCCTGCTCGCGGACCCACAGATCCTCATGCTCGACGAGCCGGTCAACGGCCTCGACCCGGACGGCATCCTGTGGATCCGCGAGCTGCTGCGCACCTTCGCGCGCGAAGGCCGCACGGTGTTCCTGTCCTCCCACCTGATGTCCGAGCTCGAGATCACCGCCGAGCACCTCATCGTCATCGGCCGCGGACAGCTGATCGCCGACCTGCCGATGGAGGACTTCATCGCCAAGGCCTCCAAGAACCACGTGCGGGTCATCTCCCCGGACGCCATGCGCCTAGGTGGCCTCGTCGCGGCCTCCGGGGTCACCGTCTCCTCCGACGCCACGAACCAGTTGGCGATCGAGGGTCTGCCCGCGGCCGAGATCGGCCGGATCGCCGCCGAGCACGGCGTCGAACTGCACGAGCTCGTCCCTGTCGCCCCCTCCCTGGAGGAGGCGTTCATGACCCTCACCGCTGATGCCGTGGACTTCCACGGCTCCTCCGACACCAGCAAGGCAGCCTGATGACCACCACCGTCGTAACCCCACCCACCACACCAGACGTCACCGTTCCGGTCCCTCGAAGGTCGCCCGTCCGCCTGACCTTCACCCGGGTCCTGCGGTCCGAGTGGATCAAGGCTGTCACCCTCCGCTCGACCTGGATCAGCCTGGCCTCGATCGCCGTCCTGATAGCGGCCTTCGGCCTCATCGCAGCGCTCACGGCGTCCGGTGCGACTGACGGCTCCGGGCCGGACTTCGGCGGACCTGGCCGCGACCCCGTCACCACCGTGCTCACGGGGACACACCCAGCGCTCCTCCTCGTCGGCGTGGCCGGGGCTCTCGTCGGGGCGCGGGAATACGCGTCCGGTCTCATCCGCTCGACCCTCGCGGCGGTGCCCGCGCGGCTGCCCGTCCTCGCCGCCAAGACGCTCGTGTTCAGCACGCTGACCGGCGTCGTCGTGCTCGGCTCCACGCTGGTCGCGTTCTTCGCGGGTATGGCCGTCCTCGGCGACGCCGGGGCCACCACCGTCACGTGGTCCGACGAAGGCGTCGCGCGTGCCGTCCTCGGCACGGTCGCCTACCTCACGGGCCTGGGGATCACGGGCGTCGCCCTCGGCGTGCTCCTGCGCAGCATCGGCGGCTCCATCGCCGCGCTCATCGGAGGGGTGGTCTTCCTGCCCACCCTCGCCACGATGGTGCTGCCGGAGAGCTGGGACGGGATCCTGAAGTACCTGCCTTCCAACGCCGCGACCTCCTTCACCACGGTCGCTCCCGACGCATCAGGTGCCGTGCTCGACACCACCACCGGTGCGGTGGTCTTCACGGCCTGGGTACTCGCCGCAATCGTCGGTGCGGCCGTGTCACTGCGCTCCCGCGACGCCTGAACCCTTCTTGAGACCGATCCGGCGTCTCCCCTCGCCATCCGGCTCGGGAAGTCAACCTGAACGGTCCGACCACTGAACGAATCAGTTCGCGGATCTGGTGGACGAAATCTGAGGGTCAGATCACCGGCATACCCCGGATACGCATGGCCTGCTGCGCCACGGGCGATGACGACGAGCCGGTCTCCGGGTTCGGGCGCGCCAGGGAGAGGCGGGGCGAGGGTATAGGAGCCCTGTCATCACCGGTCGGCGGCTTGTTGGTGAGCCGAGGTGGCCGGGCGCTCAGGGCGCACAACGGCTGGCACCAGGATGGTTGCCAGACGACGACGACGACCGCAGCTCCCGCGACATACGCCAGCCTGCCAGCCTGTCCACCCAGCGGAGCGCGGCGGTGCCGAACGCATCCACCGCAGCCAGAACGAGGAAGACGACCACGAGCCAGCATGGTGACGCTCGCGCCCAGGTTGGAGAGCAGCAGCACTCCGAGCCCGAGCAGGCCGAGCAGGCAGAGCACCAGCATGGCCACCCGCTGGCCCGCGCCCAGCCGGGCAGGCCTCCACGCCCGGGGGGTCTGCGTCGTCGTCGGTGGTCAAGCACCGGTCGGACGCACTCCTGCCGGTGTCAGGGTGCCCAGCGCAGGATCGCCGCGAGCGGCTGACCGCCGGGCACCAGGGCTGCGTCGACACTGAGGACGTCGCCGCCTGTGAGCAGGACGCGACGCACGATCTCGTCCACCACGCCGAAGGCCGTGCCGTCGTCCGTGCCGTCGTCGAAGGCCACGGTGCCGTCGTCGGCGACGCTGCCCAGGAACGTCGCCGACCGGTCGACCACGAGCGTCTCGACCGCACCGGCTGTCGCGGCTCGGGCTGCGTCGGCGATGTCGGTCACGGCCCTGCCCTCCGACCGTCGCGCGTCGAAGAGCTCGGCGAGATCCTGCATCCGCGTCGTGAAGATGCCGTCCAGGACCCCGCGTGCGTCTTCGGCCAGCTGCTGGTCGGTGAGCCGGTCGGGGCTGGTCTCGATGACGGCGTCGGCCAGGTGCGGGTAGGAGCTGACCGAGCGGAAGATCGAGCGGATCGGCTCGACGGCAGCGAGCACGAGGGGCACGTCGCTGCCGGACAGTACCGGTCGCAGGGCCGCGTCGACCTGCCGGGCGTAGGCGCGCAGGTGGACCCGCTTGCCCTCCGAGCCCACCAGCCGGCCGCGGTGGGAACGGTCCTTGATGCTGGACTTGCCCACCGCGGACGCAGCGTCCTTGGGCAGTTCGGGCACCGCGGTGGTGGTGGGGGCGAGGTCGCTGCTCACCTCGACCAACCGGACGCCGTTCTCCGACAGTGCGAGCACGTAGCAGGTGCTGGAGTGGCTCAGCACCGACACCAACGGTTTGAGAAAAGCCCGGTCGGAGACGTAGACCCGCTCCTGGACCTCCAGCGGCAGCCGGTAGACGGTCCGACGCTCCGGGGTGACGAAGATCGCGAGGCCGTGGCCCTGGTAGGTCCAGAACATCCCGTCGTCGACGAGGTCGTAGAGCTCCTCCTCGACCTCCAGCACCCCCGCGTTGTCCAGCGTCTCGCTCTCCCGCAGCCGGGTGATCGCCTCGTCGACGAGGTTGCGCAGGGTCAGCGGGTCGCGGTCGTCGGTCGAGACCGGGGTCGTCGGGAGGTAGATCGAGACGACACCGGGCGCGCGTAGGGTGGCCAGCGTGCGCAGTTCTGCCGGGGAGGGGATGTCGGTGTGCCACACGGTGGAGGTCCTTCTGCGAGGCGGCGGGGCCTCCAGCCTCCCGTCCAGCAGGGGGGGTGTCAACAACCAAGTCCACCAGCAGCCTCCGAGATCAGGCCGCGGACGACCGTCGTCGCCTGGGCTACGCTCAGGCCACTGAGCACCTCCCAGGGTGAAGGATTCGGTCGTGTCATCGGTGTGCCGTGAGAGCCCAGCGAGGGTCGCGACGTGGAAGTCGGTGGCGAGCTCGTCCTGGTGGACACCGTGAGCCCTTCGGTGATGTCGACCACGATCCCGGTCGCCTCCGTGGTGGCTGCCGTCGCGATGCTCGTCGTCGCAGGTGTCCTGATGCGGACCCTTGTCCGTCACCGAGGGCTGCCTGAGGCGCTGGAGTCCCCCAGCCCCGCGGTCGCCGAGACGGCCGCGGGAACGCACGTGGACGCAAGTGCCCCGACCCTGAACTATCTGCTCGAGCTGGGCGAGGCCCTCATCGATGCCGGGGAACCGATGAACAGCGTCCGCGAGATCCTGCGCACGGTGGCCAGGGTGAACGGGCTGGACTACATCGGCGTCGTCGTCCTGCCCACGGCCCTCTTCCTGTCCCTGCCCCAGGGGCAGGGAGTGCAGACCGAGGTGGTCTCGGCGGGACGTCAGAGCCTGCGCCTGGATCAGATCGAGCGTCTCTACCGCGTGGTCGACCTCAGTCGACGACAGAAGATGAGTCCTGTCCCTGGAATAGCGGCGCTGCACGCCATCCGCGTTTCGCCGTCCCCGTTCCCGTCGTGGGTCCGGATCCTGGGCCACGGGCTGTTCGTGGTCGGCCTGGTACTCATCCTGCGTGGCGGTTGGACAGAGATGGGCGTGGCCGCAGTGTTGGGGGTGGTGATCGGGGCGCTGCACGTGACCGGGTCACGGGTCAACCAGGACTACCGGGCGTTCCTCCCCCTGGTGAGCGCGTTCCTGGTCTCCTCGGTCGTGTTCACTCTTGCGGGCAGCGTGAGCTCTCTGCAGGTCTTCCCACCGCTGGTGGCCCCCCTGGTCGCCTTCTTGCCCGGCGCCCTGCTCACCACGGCGGTCTTCGAGCTCTCGACGGGGCAGATCGTGGCCGGGTCCGCCCGCCTGGCCTCGGGAGGCCTGCGCCTGGTGCTGCTCGCCCTGGGGATCATCGGGGGCGCCCAGCTCGTGGGGGTGCCGGCGGCGGACATCTCGCAGCCGGGTGGAGCGGGCTGGGCGGTCGCTCCCTGGCTGGGGGTGCTCGTCTTCGGCGTGGGGGTCGTCCTGTTCAAGGGTGCCCGGCTGGGTTCGCTGGGCTGGATCGTGCTGGTGCTGTACGTCGGCTACGCAGGTCAGATCCTGGGTGGTGTCTTCTTCGGCTCCGTCCTGTCGGCGTTCTTGGGGGCTCTGGTGATGACACCGGTCGCCATGGTGGTGGCTCGCCACCCCTCAGGCCCGCCGACGCAGGTGACCTTCCTGCCCGGGTTCTGGCTGCTGGTGCCGGGAGCGGTGGGGTTGGAGGGCGTGACGAGGCTGCTGGACCAGGACCAGATGGAGGGGGTGTCGACGTTGACGGCCATGGGCACCTCGATGGTCGGCATCGCGCTGGGCGTCCTGGCCGGGCTGGCGTTGGGTGCACAGCTCGTGGCACGCCCGAGCTCGCAGCCCACGTCCTGAGGACGAGCGCCCGGCCCTCGGGTCGTGGCGTCGGTCGTCGCCTCTCTTGAACGCCAGCACCGTTCACCCAGTGGATCTACCGCAGTGCAGACCGTGTGCTGGAGCCGTTTCGCGGCATCTTCCCGACCGCTGTCGGCGAAACCGGCGCCGTGCTCGACTTCGCGGTCCTGTTCGTCATCATCGTGTACGGGATCGCCGCGGCCATGGTCGGAGCCTTCGTGGCCTCCCTGGACCCGCCGAAACCTCGAGCACCAGGTGGCCATGGCCCGCACGTGGGCGCATCAGGACGAACCCTGACCAGGTTCGTTCATGGGTGCGGAGATGAACAGGTCGAGCCCCAGCGACCGGGACAGGTGCGCCGAGGCTCGCTGACCCCGCACGCTGTTGCCGGCGTCGTCCAGAGGAGGGGAGTACGTGGCCAGCGCCCCCTTGCCGGGGGAGACGGTGACGATGCCGCCCCCGATGCCGCTCTTGCCGGGCAGCCCGATCTCGTAGAGCCAGTCGCCCGACGTCTCGTACAGCCCCGACGTGGTCATCACCGCGAGCACTGCCCGGCAGCTCTCCACACCGACCACGCGTTCCCGGGTGAGGGGGTGGACCCCCCCGTCGGCCAGGACGGCTCCCATGGCCGCGAGGTCCTGGGCGGTGACGGACAGGCAGCACGCCCGGGTGTAGAGGTCCACGGCCTCGGCGGGGTCGGTACTGAACGAGCCGAGGCTCGACAGCAGCTGTGCCAGAGCACGGTTGCGCTGGCTGGTGGCGCTTGCCGAGGCGTAGATCTCTGAGTCGACGGTGAGCGTCCGGCCCGCGAAGCGGGCCATGGCTTGCTCGATCCTGGTCCACCGCTGCTCGACCGGTCCACCGGACAGGGCCGCGACAGTGGCGATCGCTCCGGCGTTGACCATGGGGTTGGTTCGGCCGCCGCCGGCCCGCTCGACGGCCGCCAGGGAGTTGAAGGGCAGACCGGTCGCGTTGACGCCGACGAGCCGCCTCGCCTGGGCGACACCGACGTCCTCGCACAGCATCGCGAACGTGAACGGCTTGACGACGCTCATGATCGCGAACGGGGTGAGCGCGTCTCCGGCGCTGTAGACCCGACCGGCAGAGCTCACGACAGCAAGGCCGAACAAGGCAGGGTCCACGGCCGCCAAGGCCGGGTACACCTGCGAGACGGTGCCGCCGGTGTCAGGAAGGTAGCGCCCATGGGCGTCGTGGAGGAGGTGCTGGACCCGCTCAGGGTCGGGCAGCGACCCTGTGGAGACGAACGGAGCTGACCCGACCTCTTCGGCAGTACCCACACCGCATCATCGCAGATGACGGTCGTCGAACCGGGTGGTCAGACCGCCAGCGACGGGCGGCGGCCCCACCCCTTCCCGACCAGCACCAGCACGGCCAGGGCCGCGACAGCAGCGGAGGCGACGGATGCGGCATACCCGACGGTGGTGGACTCCAGCTCACCGGTGAACCGGCCGGCCGCGACCCAGGCCAGCCCCCACACGACCGCGGCGGCCAGCCCGACGGCGAAGAGCCGGTGCCCGGTCCGTCCCAGCAGCCAGCCGGCGATGCCGACGACCACGACGAGGACGGCGACGGTGACACCCTCCGACGCGGTGCTGGCCCGGGGCACGCCGAGGTCGACGAGGAAGAGGGCGACGTTGGCGCAGGTGGCGACGCAGATCCAGCCGAGGTAGAGGCCGTACGTCGCGGACACCATCAGGTCGGCGGCCCGGCCCTCCCTCGGCAGGCCGGCGGTGCGCCTGAGCACGAGGCCCAGGCTGACGACGATGCCGGCCATGACGACGACCGACAGCCAGATGAGGTCCGCCTGGACGACGAGCAGCCACAGCCCGTTCAGCGCGATCGCGACGCCGGCGGGGACGCGGGTGCGGTCGGCCCAGACCGACCGGGAGGTGGAGGGCAGCCACTGCCAGACCACGTAGGCGGCGAGGCCCAGGTAGATGACCGACCAGATCGAGAAGGCCGGACCCATGGGTGCGATGAGGGTGGCGCTGTCGGAGAACAGCCCGTCCCCCTGCTGCTCGACCCCGCCGCCGACCAGCCCGGAGCCGAGGACGGTCCCGCCGAGCCAGACCACCGCGGCAACCGTCACCCACCACCGGTCGCGGGTGAGGGTGGCCGAAGGGCCGGCGCGGTCCTGGTCCTGGTCGCGGTCGGTGAGCATGAGCCCACGCTAGTGCGAGCCGTGCCCGGCTCAGGTGGCGAGCGTCCCGCCGAAGATCTGCCAGGCCAGGGCGGACTTGGCGGTCAGGCTGAGCACGATGTATGCCGTCTCACCGGTGAGGTAGTTCCGGAAGCGGCCGACCGGACGGTACTGCAGCCACTGCACGAGGGCGAAGACGTTGAAGAAGAGGAACAGCGAGACGATGATCGCGTAGACGAACCCGGGCGGCTCGGCGCCGCTCGTCGACCCCGGCGCGGCCGTGTAGAGGACGATCCCGATCCACGGGACGGCGCCGGCGAAGCAGCCGAAGACGAACGGTAGCCACCCGCCGTCCCCGGGCTGGTGGTACTTCTCCTGCAGCCAGCCGAAGAGGATCATCGAGGCGTTCACGCCGAACAGCGCGAGCAGCGCGACCACGTCGGAGATGCCCACCAGCTGGGCGATGATGACGATCATCAGAGAGCTGGACAGGGAGTACTCGACCCAGCGGAAGTAGTTGTGACCCTGGGACAGCCCCGTGCGGTAGCGGTCGAAGACGCCGGGCGACGCCACGATCACGTGGAAGATCGCCGACAGCGCCAGGAACGTGGCGATCGCCAGCGCGGTCGGGACGTCCCACACGGTGACCTGGTCGGTAGGCGGGGTGCCGGGCGGGCCGGCCATGTAGGTGGCGGTGACCGGCAGGGTGAAGTCGGTCGCGAGGAGGACGACGGCCACCGCCTGCGCGGCATGGATCGCGGCGGCGACCCAGTTGAGGGTGCGCAGACGCGCGTAACGCTTCTGGTCGGTCTGGGTGTCGCTCACGGTGCTCCGTCCGTCGAGCCGGGTGGTCCTCCTAGCCTAGGGGAAACCGCGGGGGGTACGACGTGGGGAACCGTGGCGTAGGCGACGACTCTGAGCCGTGGGAGGGGCCACGACTCGTCACGCTCAGCCGACGTGAGCGTCCACCTAGACTCCGAGGATGTCCAGTCTGCTCTGGCTCCGGCGCGACCTGCGCCTGGGCGATCACCCTGCCCTGCTCGCGGCGCGCGCCGCCGCCGCCGGCGAGCTGACGGTCCTGTTCGTCGTCGACCAGACGCTGTGGGCCGGTGCGGGACCCGTCCGGCGGGCCTGGCTGGCGGGCAGCCTCCGCGCGCTCGACGAGGACCTCGACGGAGGACTGACCCTGCGGGTCGGGGACCCGGCAGAGGTGGTGCCGGCCGTCGTCCGTGAGACCGCCGCCACCGGCGTCCACGTCACCCGCGAGACCACGCCGTTCGGGGCCCGCCGTGACGGGCAGGTCCAGGGGGCTCTGCCCGGCGAGGTCGACTGGGTGGAGACCGGGACCCCGTATGCCGTGGGTCCCGGGGTGGTCCGCAACGGCTCCGGGGACCCGTACAAGGTGTTCACCCCCTTCGCCAAGGCCTGGCGTGCGCACGGGTGGCACCAGCCTGCGGCATACCCCGTGGGGTTGAGGGCGACAGCTCTCGGCCGCGAACCCGGCGCGGACCGGCTCGTCGACGAGGCCCTCGGGTCCGACGACCTCCCCGACCTCCCCCCTGCGGGCGAGAGGGCGGCGCTGGCCAGGTGGAAGGAGTTCCTCGAGGAGGATCTGGCCGACTACGACCGGGGACGTGACCGACCGGCGGAGGACACGACCAGCCGCATGTCCGCCTACCTCAAGATCGGTGCGGTGCACCCGCGCACGCTGCTCGACGACCTGGCGGGGCAGGGTGGGAGGAGCGTGGAGCGGTTCGTCAGCGAGCTGGCATGGCGGGAGTTCTACGCCGACGTGCTGCACCACCACCCGCGCAGCGCCTGGGCGGACCTGCGCCAGGAGCTGTCGGGACTGCGCTACGACGAGCCCGACGACGCGATCGAGGCGTGGAAGCAGGGGCAGACGGGCTACCCGATCGTCGACGCGGGCATGCGGCAGCTGCTGTCGACGGGGTGGATGCACAACCGGGTGCGGATGATCACCGCCAGCTTTCTCACCAAGGACCTCCACGTGTGGTGGCCGGTGGGCGCGCGGTGGTTCCTGGAGCGTCTCGTCGACGGCGACGTGGCCTCGAACAACCACGGGTGGCAGTGGGTCGCCGGGACCGGGACGGACGCCGCGCCCTACTTCCGCGTGTTCAACCCGGTGCTGCAGGGCGAGCGGTTCGACCCGCGCGGCGAGTACGTCCGCCGGTGGGTGCCGGAGCTGGCGCACGTGCCGGGCAAGGCCACGCACCAGCCCTGGGACCACCCGGAGGGGTACGACAAGGGCTACGTGCGGAGGATCGTCGACCACGCCGAGGAGCGGCGCGACGCCTTGGCGAGGTACAGGGCGGCGAGGGGCTGAGGGGCTGAGGGTGCCGACGCTGCGGGGGCTGACGGAACCCTCGCCGGTCAGTCGGCGAACGCCTTGGCCAGGGCGATCATCCTGGCGCGGACGTCGTCGGACACCGGCGCACGGGCTGCCGCCTGCACGGCGTTGAGCACCAGCCGCACGAACGTCCACGCCCGCACCCTGTCGGGGTCCAGGCCCGCGGCATCGGTGACGACGTCGGCCCGGAGGCGCGCGTGGCCGCGCAGGTTGTGCGCCCGGGCCAGGGCCTCGGGGCGGTTCCACACGATCGGAGCCACGGCGTAGGCCCACTCCCCCGCGACCGGCTTGGGGTCGATCGCCAGCCAGTCGCCGCGGTCGGGGTCGAGGGGCGCCAGGACGTTCAGGTCGTGCAGGTCCTCGTGGACGAGCCGCAGAGGAGGAGCCTCCGCGAGCAGGTCTGGCAGGGTGGCGAGCGCCTGCTCGGTGAGCCGGCGCGGGACGAGCGGGGTCGCCCGGGCAAGCTGCTCGCGCCAGCGGACCGCCTTCCCCTCGACCGTGTCCAGCTGCGGCGTGGCCGGCCGGTCGAGCCGGGTGGACAGGGTGCCGATGACCTCGCACGCCTCGAGGACCGGCACGGTGGTCAGGTCGCGGTCGCCGTCGAGCCGCTCCAGCAGCAGGGCGTATGCCGTGGGGTCGGCGGCGAGGAGCCGCACCGCGCCCTTCCCGTCCCAGAGCCGCAGGGCCAGGTGCTCGTGGCGGGCCTCCGGGTGGGGCCAGGTGAGCTTGAGCGCAGCCGGTTCGCGTCCGCGGCGGACCGGGAGGACGAGCGCGCACTCGCCGTGCCAGGGAGGCCCGTCCCGTTGCAGCTCCCATCGTCGGAGGTGCTCGTCGAGGAGGTGCGGGAGCCGGCCCAGCCAGGTGTCGCCGTCGGTGTCGCCAGCCGCGTCCGGCGGTCGACCAGCGAGGGTCGCGCGGAAGGCGTCGGGGATCACCTCAGGGTCGCCAGGACGTGGACGCGCTCGTCTGTCGCCCGGGGGCCATCCGCCGACGCCTACGGCAGCTCGACCACCGTCGGACCGCCCTCGTCGTCCTCACCCTTCCCGGTCATCGCCTTGACGGTGCCCACCACCGTGCCGACCAGGGAGCCCCCGCCCCAGTACTCCGCGGTGTCACCGCTCACCTTGAGCACCACGTTGTCGGGGTTCTCCGGGCCACCGTCCATGAACGCCGACGCCCCGGCGGACCACAGCTGCTCCACGAGCGCGCGGTCCCGGACGACGGACGCGGTCCCGGCCAGCGACACCCACGCCTTCATCGACGCGTAGGCGACGTTGACCTGGGGGTGCGCCTCCACGTCGCGCACCACGGCGCTCGAGCCACGCACGAGGAAGAGCACGTCGCCGTCCTCCTCGGCCAGCTGCGTCGACAACGGTCGGCTGGTCAGCCGTCCGTGCGCCGAGCTGGAGTCGACCGTGGTCAGCATGGCGATGTCCATCCCCGAGATGAGCTCGTGGACCTTGGCCACCTCCCTCGGGTCGTTGCTCACGGTCACCGGGTCGGTGGGGCTGCTGTCGTGGTGCTCGGTCACGCCTGCTCCTCGGGTTCGATGGGGTGGGCCGCGACCTGCTGGCTCGCGGTGTAGGAGGGGTCACGCAGACGCGCCCAGAGCGGGTGCGTCCAGGTGCCGGCCGGCGGGTGCCCGACGGGGTCGTGCCGCCGCGTGCAGTCTCTTTCGGTCCAGGTGATCTCCAGCCGGCCGCGCTCGTGCCAGCGCCGGCCGGGCGCGGCCACGAGCAGCCGGTATGCCGTGGGCGGGTCGGCCTCGACCGTCACCGGGTCCAGGCGCAGCAGGATGGGCCCCCGCTGGGTGCTCAGCGGGAGCAGGGTGGTCATCGGCCCGTGGTGGTGGAGGTCGCGGACCGTCAGGACGTGCCGTCCCACGACGCCGGTCCCGGTGGACGCGAGGAGCACGTCCCCCGCGGCCGGGCCGTCGATCCGCACCGCCAGCCCCTCGATGTCGCGCCCGTCCCGCTTCCCCGTGGCACGCGACCACCGGACCATGCACGGGTGCGGCCCGGGGTCGTCGAGCAGGACGACACCACTGGGCGGCCCGGGGGTCACCATGAACGAGCCGGCACCGCACACCCCGACGGGGTGCAGGGCGCGGGTGCCACGCACGCGGGCCACGAGCCGGAAGGCGGCCGCCATGAGCGCGCCGCCGGCCCGTCCGAGCGTCTCGGCAGCCAGGCTCACGGCGTGAGGACGACCTTGACGCAGCCGTCCTCCTTGTCGTTGAAGGTCCGGTACATCTCGGGCGCCTGCTCCAGCGGCACGCGGTGGGTCGCGAGGTTCTCCAGGTCGAGCACGTCCTCGGCGCCGCTGACCAGCTCGTAGAGCTCCTCGGTCCAGCGCTTGACGTGGCACTGCCCCATCCGCACCTGGACCCCCTTGTCGAAGAGCTGCATCATCGGCATGGGGTCTGCCATCCCGCCGTAGACGCCGCTGATCGAGATCGTCCCGCCCCTCCGCACCGCGTCGATCGCCGTGTGCAACGCGGCCAGCCGGTCGACCCCCGCGGTCTCCATCGCCTTGCGGGCGATCGGCTTGGGCAGCCGCGTGGCGGCGGCCACCGCAGCACCGAGCACGGGGCTGCCGTGCGCCTCCATCCCGACCGCGTCGATGACGCTGTCCGGCCCGCGCCCGTCCGTCATCTCGCGCAGCTCGTCGCCGACGTCCTCGACGGA
This sequence comes from Ornithinimicrobium jinqii, assembly GCF_045032595.1. NCBI lineage: Bacteria > Bacillati > Actinomycetota > Actinomycetes > Micrococcales > Ornithinimicrobiaceae > Ornithinimicrobium > Ornithinimicrobium jinqii. Next base: position 171,342 of record NZ_JBJFZS010000021.1, on the reverse strand, counting down.
GGAGAGGTCCACCACCTCCGCGCCGAACCGACCGGCCAGCGCGTTGCGCTCCGGGACGCGGTCGACACCGATCACGCGGATGCCCCTGTGCCGCGCGGAGCGCACCGCGAGCTGCCCCACCGGGCCCAGCCCGAGCACGGCGAGGGTCCCGCCCTCCGGCACGTCGGCATACTCCAGGGCCTGCCAGGCCGTGGGGAGGATGTCGGAGAGGTAGAGGACCCGCTCGTCCGACAGTCCCGCGTCGACCTTCACCGGGCCGAAGTCGGCGTGCGGCACGCGCACCAGCTCGGCCTGGCCGCCCGGGACGGAGCCGTAGAGGCTCGTGTAGCCGAACAGGCTGGCGCCCTTGCCCTGGTCGACGTTCTGCGTCGTCTCGCACTGGGCGAAGAGACCGCGGTCGCACATCCAGCACCGCCCGCAGCTGATGTTGAACGGGACGACGACACGGTCGCCGACCTGGAGGTTCTCCACCGCACTGCCGACCTGCTCGACGATCCCCATGAACTCGTGGCCGAGGATGTCCCCCGGCGTGAGGTAGGCCGCCAGCACGTTGTAGAGGTGCAGGTCGGAGCCGCAGATCGCGGTCGACGTGACCCGGACCACCGCGTCGGTGGGCTTCTCGATCAGGGGGTCCGGGACCTCCTTGACCTCGACCTGCTGAAGTCCCTGCCAGGTGAGTGCGCGCATGCGCCCACGCTAGAGCGGGTATGCCGTTCCGGCACCTCGAGGCGTCCCCGGGCCCATCACGCCCGCCGGGCGGGGCCAGGACCCCCGGTCTATAGTCGAGCAGGACCCGTCCGCCCACAGATCAGGAGAGATTCGTGAGCACGTACAGCCTGCCCGACCTTGCCTACGACTACGCCGCGCTCGAGCCCCACATCAGCGCCGAGATCATGGAGCTGCACCACTCCAAGCACCACAAGGCCTACGTCGACGGCGCCAACACGGCGCTGGAGAAGCTGGCCGCGGCCCGCGAGTCCGGCGACTTCGGCACCGTGCCGATGCTGGAGAAGAACCTCGCCTTCAACCTCGGTGGCCACACCAACCACTCCGTGTTCTGGCAGAACATGTCCCCCGACGGCGGGGACCGCCCCGACGGCGAGCTCGCGGCCGCGATCGACCAGCACTTCGGCTCCTTCGACGGCTTCAAGGGCCAGTTCGAGGCCGCCGGCACCACCATCCAGGGCTCCGGCTGGGCCGTCCTGTCCTGGGACTCCATCAGCCAGTCCCCGCTGGTCTTCCAGCTGTGGGACCAGCAGGGCAACGTGCCGATCGGCCAGACCCCGCTGCTGATGCTCGACATGTGGGAGCACGCTTTCTACCTGCAGTACAAGAACGTCAAGGCCGACTACGTGTCCGCGTGGTGGAACGTCGTGAACTGGGCCGACGTCCAGCAGCGTCTCGCCAACGCGCGCACCGCGACCTCCGGGCTCGTCGTGCCCGCCTGAGGCACCGCCACCCTCGGGGCTCAGGGGCGTCGGACCACCCGGTCCGGCGCCCCTGAGGCGTCCCGGGGTGGGTCCGTCCCGGTTGCTAGACTCCCCGCCATGCGCCGTCGCCGTCGAACCTCAGCGACGGTGGGCAGCGTCCGCGAGCGGCGGCCATGACCCTGGTCCTGACCCTCGCGGTGTGCGCCCTGTCCGTGCTCGCGAGCTTCCCCCTCACCCGTCTGCTGGGCCGGCACGCCGGCTGGGGGTTGGCCGCCCTCTACCTCGCGGGCGCGGCGGCGTTCTGGCCGGCCGCCAGGAGCGTCATGGCCGGCGAGGTCGTCACCTGGAGCCGGCCCTGGGTCCCGGACCTGGGGGTGGAGCTGTCCCTGCGCGCCGACGGGATCGGCGTCGTCTTCACGATGATCGCGCTGGTCATCGGCGCGGTGGTGCTCGCGTACTCCACCGCGTACCTCAAGCCCGGGCGCCACCTGACGTTCTACCTCTACCTGGCCGTCTTCACCCTGGCGATGGTCGGCCTGGTGCTGGCCGACGACCTCATCCTGCTCTTCCTGTGCTGGGAGCTGACCTCGTTGGCCAGCTTCCTGCTGATCGCCCGCTCCGGATTCTCCGGTGAGGCCGCCTCGATGCGCACCCTGCTCATCACCTTTCTCGGCGGGCTGACGCTGCTCGCCGCCGTCGGGATCATGGTGGCGGCGACCGGGACCACCGGTCTGCAGGAGGCCCTCGCCCACCCGGTGTGGGACGAGCGCCCGGGCCTGACGACGGGCGTGGCCGTCCTCGTGCTGCTGTCGGCCTTCACCAAGTCGGCGCAGTTCCCGTTCCACGTCTGGCTGCCGGACGCGATGGCGGCCGCCACGCCGGTCAGCGCCTACCTGCACGCGGCGGCGGTCGTCAAGGCCGGGATCTTCCTGCTGATGCGCTTCTCGCCGCTCTTCCACGACGTGGCGGTGTGGAACGCGACGCTCATCGTCGTCGGGCTGTTCACCTGCGCCCTCGGCGGCTTCTTCGCGCTGCAGAAGACCGACCTCAAGAAGCTGATGGCCTACTCCACGGTCAGCCAGCTGGGCCTCATCGTGGCCGCCATCGGTGTCGGCACGGAGTACGCCCTCGCCGCTGCCGTCCTGCACGTCATCGCGCACGCGCTCTTCAAGTCCGGCCTGTTCATGATGGTCGGCGTCATCGACCACGCCACCGGCACGCGGGACGTGCGCCGCCTGCCCGAGCTGCGCCGGGCCATGCCGCTGGCGTTCTGGACGACGGTGCTGGGGTGCGCCTCGATGGCCGGGATCCCGCCGATGCTCGGCTTCGCCTCCAAGGAGGCCATCTTCACCGGTCTGCTCGAGTCCCCGGGCCCCGCCTGGACCGGCTGGGCGGCCCTGGTCGGCGGGACGCTGGCCTCCGTCCTGACCTTCGCCTACTGCGCCAAGATCGTCTACCACGGCTTCGTCGACGGTCGCGGGGGCGACCGCTGGGCCGAGGACGAGCCGCTCCACCCCACTCCGCCGGCCCTCGGCATCTTCGCCGCGCTGCCGATCCTCGCCGGGGTGCCCCTGGCGTTCGCCATCGGCGTCCTCGACACCCCGGTCGACCGGGCCGTCGCCGCGGCGCTGCCGCACGTGGAGCCCGAGACCCACCTGTCGCTCTGGCACGGGGTCAACGCCGAGCTCGTCGCGACGCTGGTCATCCTCACGCTCGGAGTCCTCGTTGTCCTGGGCCGCCGCACGCTCCTGCCGGCGCTGGAGCGGGAGACCTTCGGCACCGACGGAGCCGGGGTCATCGCCGCGCTCATTGCCCCGGTGGCCCGAGCCGGTATGCAGCTCGCCCTCCTCGTGCGCGCGGACAGCCCCACCCGGCACGTCGCACCGGTGCTCGTCGTCCTGGCATCGGTCCTGGGTGGGGGCTCGGCCGGGCTGCTCCTCACCGGCCGGCTGGCTGAGCAGCACCCCGACCTGGACCGGTGGACCGACGCCGTCGCGCTCGTGGTCATCCTCCTCGGCGTGCTCGGCGTGTGCATCTCGCAGTCCCGGCTGGCGGCCACGGTCAGCCTGTCGGCGGTGGGCATCGGCATCACCGTGCAGATCTTCGCTCTGGGCGGCCCCGACGTCGGGCTGACCCAGCTGCTCGTCGAGGCGCTCACCATCCTCATGATCATGCTCGTGCTGCAGAAGCTGCCGCTGCGCTTCGGCCGCTCGCCGCGCTGGGGCCAGAAGGCCGCCATCGCGCTCGCGGTGACGACCGGCGCGGCCACCGGCCTGGGCGCCTTCGCCCTGACGGGGCGCCGGGAACGCTCGGAGATCGCCGACTACTACCTCACGCAGGGACCCGGGATCACCCACGGCTACAACGTCGTCAACACGATCCTCGTCGAGTTCCGGGCACTGGACACCCTCGGCGAGCTCACCGTGCTGGGGATGGCGGGGGCTGCGATGGTGGCGATCATCTCGACGGTGCGGGACCGCTACCTCGACCCGCCACCGGAGCAGGACCGCAGCTTCGTGCCCGACCCCGAGATCGCCCTGCGCCCGCCCGGCAGCCCGGCGCACCGGGCGATCAACGCGGCCTGGGGCAACGCCGTGCCCATGCAGCTGCTCGTCCGCCTCACCGCCCCGCTGCTCGTCATCATCTCGTTGATCCTCTTCTGGCGCGGCCACAACTCTCCCGGCGGCGGGTTCATCGCCGCCCTCGTGGGCTCGACGGTGGTCGCGCTCATCTACCTGGCCTCGGCCCGCGACCAGGCGGTCGGCCCGGCGCGGCTGCCGATGATCCTCATCGGGGCCGGCATCTCCCTGGCGGTGCTCACGGGCCTGTGGGGCGTCGCCGCCGAGGGCTCGTTCCTGGCCCCGATCAGCGGTGACGTCGGCAGCCTCTACCTCACCTCGGCCCTCCTCTTCGACCTCGGCGTCTACGCCGCCGTCCTGGGTCTGGTCATGGAGGCGTTCAACCTGCTCGGCGCCACCGGTGGGCGGGAACGGACCCGCGAGCGGGCCGACGAGTCTGTCGAGGGGGAGCTCACCGGACCGATGGACAGCACGCGCGGGGAGACCCCCAGCGAGCTCGAGGAGCGCGAACGGGTGGCCCGGGAGCGGGCCCTGGCCTCGACCGAGGCCGCCGGGGTCCCGGAGGGTCCCGACCCGCGCGGCCGCGGACGCGTCGGGAGGCGCACGACATACCTCACCCACGGGGTCCCCCCGGGCAGCATCGGTGATCGGAGCGACCCGTGATCATCCCCCTCTCCATCGCCGTCCTCGTCACCGGCGGGGTCTACCTGCTGCTGCAGCGCGGCATGGTGCGCATCATCTTCGGGCTTGCGCTGCTCAGCCACGCGGCCAACCTCCTGCTCCTGCTCGGCGGGGTCAGCGCCTGGCGCGGGGAGCCGCTGCCCGACCGCGTCGACCCGTCGCTCGCGACCGACCCGCTGCCGCACGCCTTCGTGCTCACCGCGATCGTCATCGCCTTCGCGGTGACGGTGCTCATGCTCGCGATGGCGGTCATCGGGCACAGCGACGACACCAAGCGGATGCCGGCGACCGGCGAGGAGCGGGCCACGTGAACGCCGCCGTCCTGCCGTTGCTGCTCGCGGTCCCGCTCCTCGCCGCGGGCCTGCTGGTCATCGTCCGGCACCGCCTCGTGCAGCGCACGGTCATGCTGGGGGTGCCGGCCGCGACGCTGGTCACGGCCGTCCTCCTGCTGCTCCACCACCGGACCGAGCCCGTGCTGGCCCACCAGGTCGGGGCGTTCGCGCCGGGGGTGGCCATCCCGTTCGTGTCCGACACCCTCTCGGCGCTCATGCTCGCCGTCACCTCGCTCGCGACCCTGGTGACGCTGTGGTTCCTCTGCGTCACCAGGGAGGACCACTACCGCTTCGTCCCCGCCCTCGCGCTGATGCTGCACGGCGGCGTCAACGGGGCCTTCCTCACCGGCGACCTGTTCAACCTCTTCGTCATGGTCGAGGTCATGCTGCTGCCCTCCTACGCGCTCATCGCGGTGACGGGCACCTGGCGACGGCTGGGGATCGGTCGCACCTTCGTGGTCGTCAACCTGCTCACCAGCGCCATCCTGCTCACCGGGGTCGGGCTGGTGTATGCCGTGTCCGGTTCGGTCAACCTCGCCGTGCTGGCCGACCGGGCCTCCTCCGAGCCCGGCCTCGCGCTGGCCGCGGCGGTCGTGATGATCGCGCTCGGGGTCAAGGGGGCGATCGTGCCCGTGCACGGCTGGCTCCCGCAGACCTACCCGGCGACGTCCGCCGGGATGATGGCCCTCTTCTCCGCCCTGCACACCAAGGTCGCTCTCTACGCGATGTACCGGGTCTACGCCACCCTCTTCGACGGACCCGCCCCGTGGGCGGTGGTGCTCGTGGTCCTGGTCACGCTGACCCTCGCCGTCGGCGCCTGGAGCACGTTCGGCGAGCACATCGTCCGGCGGGCGCTGGCCTGGCAGATGGTGGCCGGGGTGGGGCACATCCTCGTGGGCGTGGTCCTGCTCACGACCGCCTCGCTGGCCGCCGGCCTGTTCTACATGGTCCACCACATCGTCACGATGGGAGCCCTGCTGCTGCTGGCGGGCGCGATCGAGCAGGTCTACGGCAGCGGCCGCTACGAGCGGCTCTCCGGCCTCATCCACCGTGACCCCGCCGTGGCCGTGCTGACCGCCCTGGGGCTGCTGTCCCTCGTCGGCATCCCCATCTCCTCGGGCTTCTTCGGCAAGGTGGCGCTCGTGAGCGCGGCCGCCGGGTCCGCGAGCTGGCAGGGGTGGGTGCTGCTGACCACCATCCTGCTCGCCGCGGTCCTCAGCCTGGTCGCCATGCAGCGGCTGTGGACCGGTGTGTTCTGGGGGCAGCCGATGGACGACTACCGCCCCGACAGCCCGGAGGCCGGTCGTGCCCGGCTCGCCACGCTCACCGACGACGTCGTGGTGCCCCTGCGTCTGTGGGCGCCCGGGGCCACGCTCATCGCCGTCCAGCTGGCGATGTTCTTCGGAGCCGGCCAGCTGATGCAGCTCACCACGCGCGCGGCCCAGGGCCTCGTCGACACCGCTCCCTACGTCGAGGCTGTGCTCGGATGATGAATCCCCTGCGCATGGCGCACTACGGGTTGTGGCTCACGGGCGAGATCGTCAAGGGCGCCCTCGCCGTGGCGCGCGACGCCGTCGTGCCCGGGGTCGACATGGACCCGGCGATCCTGGAGCTACCGTTGCGCTGCAGCACCGACCTGGAGATCAGCGTGATGGCGTCCTCGATCACGATCACGCCGGGGACCATCACCGTCGGCATCGCCGGCGCCGCCGGGGGCACGCCGCCGACCCTCTACGTCCACGCCATCTACGCCTCCGAGCCCGAGGAGGTCCGGGGCGCGCTGCGGGGCATGGAGGACCGGGTGCTGCGGATGACCCGGGGCCGGGCCTGGAAGGGGAGCACGTCATGACGGTCGTCGTGGTCGGCACGGTCGGCGTCCTCGTCGTCTCCGCAGTGCTGGGGCTCATCCGCCTCTACACCGCCACCGACGACGCCTCGGTCGCCGCCGTCAGCGACCTGCTCTACTTCTGCGCGGTCGGGATCATCGTCATGGGCGCGCTGGCGGTCAGCTCCTCGATCGTCTTCGACATCGCGGCGATCGCCTCCATGATCGGGATCCTGGCCACCGTGGCCCTGTCGCGCATCCTGACCCGGGGGAGGCGCTGATGGTCGTCACCGTGATCGTCGGGCTGCTGTGCCTGACCGGCGCCGCCTTCGTGCTCGTCAGCGCCGTAGCCATGCTCAAGGCGCGCGACGGCCTCTCGAGGATCAACGTGCTGTCGGCCGCCACGGGCCTGGGACTGCCGCTCATCGTGATGGGCGCCTTCGTCCACGACGTGCGCAGCAACGGCTTCGACTGGCTGGACCTGGTCAAGGTCGTCATCGCGGTGCTCGGGTTCGTCATCATGTCCTCGGTCGCCTCGAACAACCTCGGCCGGGCGGCCTACCGCTCGGGCGCCCCCGTCGACCCCGCGACCATCCCCAACGAGCTGGCCGAGGACCCGCCGGCGTCCTGAGGCCAGGCGGACACCAGGACGTCGGCGACGTGCGGCGCCGGCGGCGCCACCCAGCAGGACCAGCACCCCCCTCGTGCCGGTCGCACGCTGCAGCAAGAGTCGCGCTATGGCGCACGTCGCGCAGCGTGCGGGATGCACGAGCTGTCGCCGGTGGGAGGGCGCGCCAGACGTCGCGACCGCGGCCCGACACCTGTGTCCGGCATTCTCGGCGCCCCACCCCGGTGGGCGCCAGACGGACGCCGGGTGTCCGGACGCCGGGTGTCCGGGTGTGCGGGTGCTACGCCTGGACGGGTGCGGGCTCCTCGTCCACCTGGTGCAGAGCCGCCATCTCGGCCTCCATGACCTGCTCGTCGTCGGCATCGAGCCGCACGTGCGCGAGCAACGCCTGCAGCACCCGCAGCGCCGAGGCCGCCCGCTCCCCCCACGACGACAGGTAGCTGAACTGCCACCACCACATCGCCTCGGTCAGGTTGTCTGCACGGTAGTGGTCGAGCGCGTGGCAGAGGTCGGCCGCGACCGAGACGAGGTCGGCGGACAGAGAGCCGCTGGTGACCTCTCCGGAGAGGACGGGGTCCTCGAGGTCGCAATAGGTGTCCAGGCCCCCGAGCTGGGCGTGCAGCGAGGCGCGGATGCGCTCCAGGTCGGTGTCCGGTCCGCTGTCGGGCTCGAAGCGCTCCTCCGGCACGACGTCGACGAGGGCACCCAGCCGGGCTCCGGCGGCGCACAGCTGACCGACCGCGAGCAGCAGCACCGGCAGCGCTGCCTCCGGGGCTTCCCCCGAGGCGACCTCCTCCAGCGACGCGAGGTAGGCGACCACCTCGGCGTGCATCTCGTGGGCCAGCTGACCCCAACCGTCCTCCTGGACCTCGGTCATGCCTCCACCCTAGAGCGCCCGGCCCGGCGGTGCAGGATCACGTCCGGGGGCCACCCGGCGGCCTCCCCGGCGACATCTCCGACAGGATGCCCGTCGACAGCACACGCCGCCCCTCGAAGGCGCGCCCGAGGGTCACTTCGTCGGCATACTCCAGGTCGCCACCCACCGGCAGGCCCGACGCCAGCCGGCTCACGCGGACCCCCTCGTAGGTGATCAGCATCCGTGCCAGGTAGGTCGCCGTGGCCTCCCCCTCGAGGTTGGGGTCGGTGGCCAGGATCACCTCGCTGACCTGGCCGTCCGCGAGGCGGGTGAGCAGCTCGCGCACCCGGAGGTCCTCAGGCCCGACCCCCCCGATCGGGTTGATGGCCCCGCCGAGCACGTGGTAGCGCCCCCGGAACTCTCGGGTGCGCTCGACCGCCGCGACGTCCTGGGACTGCTCGACGACGCAGATCAGTGCCGGGTCGCGCCGTGGGTCGAGGCAGATCCGGCACTGCTCACCCTCGGCGACGTTGCCGCAGATCTCGCAGAAGCTGACCCTCTCGCGGATCTGGACCAGCACGTCGGCCAGCCGGGTGATCTCCTCCGGGTCGGCGGTCAGCAGGTGGAAGGCGATGCGCTGCGCGCCCTTGGGACCGACGCCGGGCAACCGCCCCAGCTCGTCGATCAGGTCCTGGACCACGCCTTCGTACACAAGGGTCGACTCTAGGCGCTCACCCTGACCACCCCCGACCGGACGCGCGGTGCGGCGGTCCCCGCCCGGACCGGCGTGGTGGCGGTGGCCAGGTAAGCGGTGCGCGCCCTCGGTCAGGCGGGGAGCTCGGGCGTGCGCTGGTTGTACTCCCCCGCCCACTCCTGCCCCGACATGGACAGGATCGCGGCCATCACCTCGTCGGTGAGCTCTCGACGGGCCCGACCCTGGGGGATGCCGTCGAAGCGTCCGGCCACCTCGATGGGGGTCCCGAACTCCACCCGGACCGGGACCCTCCTGGGCAGCCTGGCGCCGACCGGCATGAGTTTGTCCGTGCCGGTGAGGGCGACCGGCACGACCGGGCACCCTGCCTGCAGGGCGAGCCAGGCGACGCCGGTGCGGCCGCGGTAGAGGCGACCGTCACGCGAGCGCGTGCCCTCGGGATAGATGCCGAAGGCACCGCCGCCCCGCAGGTGCGCCAGGGCCAGGTCGAGGGACTGCTGGGCAGCGCGCACGTCGTCCCGATTGACCGGGATGGAGCCGACGCCGGTGAACCACTCCCGGCTCAGCCAGCCCTTCACGCCGGTGCCGGTGAAGTACTCGGACTTGGCCAGGAAGGCCACCTGGCGCGGAGAGGTCAGCGGGATGACGAAGCTGTCGGAGAGTGAGAGGTGGTTGCTGGCCAGGATCACCGGGCCGTCGGGCGGGACGTTGCCAGGGCTGACCACCTCCGGCCGGAAGATGGCGGTGGCGACGGGGGTCACGACCGGGTGGAGCATCTCGTAGATCATGGCTGTCCTCTCACCCCACCGGGTCGTCGTTGATCGCGATCACCCGGCCACCCAGCACGTTCTCGATGACCGGTTGCCCCACCGAGCCCGAGCTCGCCAGGTCCTCGTCGTCGGGCCTCGGCGCGTCCGGCGAGTTGACCGGGGCGGCCTCCGTGGACGGCTCGGCCGCGGACGACCCGGACGACCCGGACGACCCGGACGACCGGCCGCCGGCAGCCGGGGTCGGTGCGCTCGCGCCGGGCCTGCCGCCCGCGCGCGTGCGCACCGGTCGCGCCACGGCCGGCGCCTCGGAGGTGACCCAGGCGGGGGCCGCGCTGGACGCTGCCTGCCGGGCCCAGTCCTGGCCGTCCTCGGGCGCCGTGGGGCGGGCGGCTCCCAGCTGCTCTGCCATGGACGGCTCGCCGGCGGACGAGTCCGGCGCGTCGGCGAGTGGCCCGGGAGCCGACGCAGGGGTAGGGGGTGCGGCTGCCGGTGGGGAGGGAGCCGGCGTCCAGGCCGGCGACCCGCCACCCTGCTGCCCGGCCCGCGTCCGAACCCGGGGGGCGCTGGGCGGAACCACGTCTGCGCCGATCTGCTGAGGCACCTGCGACTGGGCGGGCCGGCGCTGCGCCTCCCGGGGCTGCTCGTGCTCCGGAGGCTCCGGCGCCTGCTCCTGCTCTGGCTGCGGCTGCGGCTGCGGCTCTCGCTGGAGCGGCGGGGCCTGTGCCTGGGCCGCATCGGGCGGCGTCGCGTGCTCCGGAGCAGCACGCTGCACCGCCGCCGTCTGCTCGGCGTCCCGCTGCCCCCGTGGGCCGGTCACGACCGCCTCGATGCGCGTGTCCAGGGCGATGGCCTCGATCAGCGCCTGCCTCAGCGCCTCCTGGTGCTGGGTCCCGACGAAGTGCTTCACCCACGCCTCGTCGGGCATCCCGAGCAGGACACGCTGGCCGTCGTACTCCAGCAGCACGGCCATCTGCAGGCCGCTCCACGTGCGCCGGCTGATGAGGCGCACGCGCTCGAGCACGTCCGGCCACTGGCGCCGCAGCGCCGCCGTGTCCAGCGCGCCTGGAGGCCGGGGCTGCGTCGCCTCGGACACGTCCGCCTCTACGTCGTCAGGCTCGTTCTGCTCAGGCTCGTTCTGCTCGGGCCCGCGCTGCTCCACCGGGCCGGGGCGCGGCGACGCAGGCCGCTGCACCTCGGGACGATGCACCTCGGGCCGCTGCCCCTCTGCCCGCCGGGCAGCGGGAGCGGCGGCCCCACCCACGTCCGCCGCGGCGAGGCGACGCTCGATGCGGTCCAGGCGTGCGCCATAGCCCTCCTCGCCGGTGGCGGTGGGAAGCAGCAGCCGCGCGACGAGCAGCTCGAGCATGAGCCGGAAGGACACCGCCCCGCTCATCTCCGACAGGCCGCGGTTGATGACGTCGGCCGCGTGCGAGAGCGCCTCGGGGCCCTGCACCTTGGCCTGGTGGCGCATCCGGTCGATCTGGTCCTCGGGCAGTCCGGGCAGGAGACCACCGGCCGCCGCCTGCTCGCCGACCGCGGCCAGCACGATGAGGTCGCGGTAGCGCTCGAGCAGGTCCTCGACGAACCGGCGCGGGTCGTGCCCCGACTCCATCACCTTGTCGACCTGCTGGAAGACCGTCGCGGCGTCACCCGCGGCGACGGCGTCGACGACCGCGTCGATGAGCTCCACGTCCGTGAAGCCGAGCAGCGCCGCCGTCCGCTCGTAGGTGAGCCCCTCCTCCCCCGCCCCGGAGATGAGCTGGTCCAGCACCGACAGGGAGTCACGCACGGACCCTCCGCCGGCGCGGGTGACGAACGACAGCACCCCTGGCTCCAGCGCCGCCCCCTCCTGCCCGCACAACTGCTCCAGGTATGACGTGAGCCGCTGCGGGGGGACGAGGTGGAAGGGGTAGTGGTGCGTCCGCGAGCGGATGGTGGCCAGCACCTTCTCCGGCTCGGTCGTGGCGAAGATGAACTTCACGTGCGGCGGCGGCTCCTCGACGACCTTCAGCAGGGCGTTGAAGCCGTTGGGCGTCACCATGTGCGCCTCGTCGATGATGTAGACCTTGTACCGGGACTGCGCCGGTCCGAAGGCGGCCCGCTCGCGCAGGTCGCGGGCGTCGTCGACGCCACCGTGGCTGGCGGCGTCGATCTCGATGACGTCGATCGACCCCGCCCCGTCGCGGGCCAGTGCCACGCAGGACTCGCACACTCCGCACGGCTCCGGCGTCGGTCCCTCCTCGCAGTTGAGGCAGCGGGCGAGGATCCGTGCGCTGGTGGTCTTGCCGCAGCCGCGCGGGCCGGAGAAGAGATAGGCGTGGTTGACCCGCCCCGAGCGGAGCGCCTGCATCAACGGCTCGGTGACGTGCTCCTGGCCGATGACGTCGGCGAAGGACTCGGGCCGGTAGCGACGGTAGAGGGCGGTGCTCACCTTCCGAACCCTAGCCGCCCGGACCCCCGCTCCTTCCCGGTCAGTCCACAGGGCGCAGGACGGCCATCCGGTGGGCCGCCCGCGTCAGGGCGACGTAGAGCACCCGGACCCCGCCCGGCGACTCGGCGACGATCGCGTCCGGGTCCAGGACCAGCGTCGCGTCCCACTCCAGCCCCTTGGCCGAGAGCGGGTCCACGACCACGACCCGCTCGTCCTGGGCCTCGAGCGGCTCCACGGCAGCACGCCATACCTGCGGGGTGATCACCGCGACCTGCCCGTCCACCTGGCCCAGCATCTCCTGCACCGCCGCCGACGCCGCCGTCACGACGGAGCTGGCCGGCGCGGTCAGCTCGAGCGGCTCGTGCCCGGTCTCGCGCACGGCGTCCGGGATGTCGGCGTCCGGCACGTGCTCGCGGATCATCCGCGCCGCCAGGTCGAAGATCTCCCGGGCGTTGCGGTAGTTGGTGTCCATGTGGAAGCCGCGGCGCACCGCGCTGCCGAAGGCCTCCTCGCGCGCCTGGGCGGCCTCCTCGAGGTCCGACCACGACGCCTGCGCGAGGTCGCCGACGACGGTCCAGGAACCCCACCGTCCACGCCGGCCGAGCATCCGCCACTGCATCGGCGAGAGGTCCTGGGCCTCGTCGACGAGCACGTGGGCGTACTCCTCCGCCGTGCCCAGCCGCCCTGCGAGCAGGCGCGTCCGGGGGTCCTGCGAGATGCGCTGGGAGGTCGACGGCGCGATCGCCGGGACCATGCCGTCCTCGTCGACCGTGGCGGAGGAGGACGCCCCCGGCTCGTGGCCGAGACGGATCGCCGCGACGCCGTACTGCGTCGCGTCGTCGAGCTCCTCGATCTCGTAGAACCCGCGCTCCTCGTCGGGCAGGTCGACGACGGCTCCGAGCCGGGAGTGCAGGTCGTCGATCATGGCCACGTCCGAGACGGTCCAGGTGCCGGTCTCGATCGCCAGCTGGTAGGACGCCGCCAGCAGGCGCGCGTCCTGCTCGGACGCCCCCAGCCGGCGGACCAGCTCCTCGTCGGCGAGCCAGAGCAGCACCTCGCGCGGGTCGACCGGGCGCCACCACTGGCGCACGAACGCCTCGACGTCGCCGGAGTCGGTGAACCGCTCCAGGAAGTCCTGCCGCTCCCCGCCGTGCACCTGCTGCCAGGCCACGTCGGCGAGCGCGCGCACCGCGGCGTCGTAGGAGGTGTTGCGGTGGTGGTGCCGCAGCACCTGATGACGGGCACGGTCGAGGTCCTGCTCGGTCAGACGCAGCGCGTGGCCGGCGACGAAGGTGCGCAGCTGTGTGGGAGCGCCCGGGACGGGCTCGCGCGAGAGCCGCGCCAGCAGGCGACGGATCCGCAGCGAGCCCTTCACCGCGGCGGTCGCCGGCGGGTCGAGGCGGGTGGCCGTCATCCCGGCGACCACGTCGCCCAGGGAGCGCAGCATGACCGTGTCCTCCCCGAGGGAGGGCAGGACCCGCTCGATGTATGCCGTGTAGGCGGCGGAGGGTCCCACCACGAGCACCCCTCCGCCCTCGTAGCGGCGGCGGTCGGAGTAGAGCAGGTACGCGGCCCGGTGCAGGGCGACGACGGTCTTGCCGGTGCCCGGCCCACCGGTGATCTCGGTGACGCCGCGGGCGGGGGCGCGGATCGCCTCGTCCTGGTGCTGCTGGATGGTGGCGACGATGTCGCGCATCCGCTCGCCCCGGCTGCGGGTCAGCGCGGCCATGAGCGCACCGTCGCCGACCACGACCACGTCGTCAGGCGCCTCGGCGACCATGAGGTCGTCCTCGACGCCCACGACCTCCTCGCCCCGGCAGCGCAGCACGCGACGGCGCAGCACGCCCTGGGGGTCGACGGGGGTCGCTCGGTAGAACGGGGCGGCCGCCGGCGCGCGCCAGTCGATGACCAGCGGCTCGTAGTCGTCGTCGCGCACCCCGAGGCGACCGACGTAGCGGACCTCGCGGCCGGTGTGGTCACCCCCACCGTGGTCGAGGTCGAGGCGTCCGAAGACCAGCCCCTCGTGCTGGTTCTGCAGCGAGGCCCGTCGGCGGCCGGCGGAGAAGACCAGCGCGTCCCGCTCGTAGAGCCCGACCATCTCCTCCTCGCGGGGGTCGCCGGTGCCCTTGCGGTCGGTCTGTCCGCGCTGCATCCCCTCCGCGTGGATCAGCTCGACCCGCTCGGCGGCCTTGGCCAGCTCGGCGTAGACACGGTCGACGTGCGCCTGCTCGGCCGCGATCTCCGCGGCGACGACGTCGTTCGTCGTGGCGCTCACTCGTTCCCTCCTGACGCAACCGCACGGTCGTGTGCCGGTCGTTCTCCCCTGGCGAAGCACCAACTCTACCTGCGCGGACGCGCGCCCCCGTCCGCCCCGGGCCTCACACCCATCCGCGCCGGGCCGCCTGCACCCCCGCCTGGAAACGGGTGGCCGCGCCGAGGTGCTCCATGAGATAGCGCACCCGCCGCTCCACGGTGCGCACCGAGACCCCCGTCTGGCGGGCGATGATCTGGTCGCTCAGGCCGGTGGTGAGCAGAGCGAGTATGCGGTGGTCGCGCGCCTCGAGCGGCGCCTGGTCGCCGGGCGCCCGGTGGGCCGCCTCCATCGTCGGGGCGAACGGTGTCGACAGCTGCCAGATCTCCTCCAGGAGCCGGGCGCCGGCCCTGACCTGGCTCAGTCGACGAGACTCCACGGAACCGTCGCCCTGCCGGTCGAAGGCGCTGAGGTCCAGCAGCACGGCGCGGTCGTCGCTGACGAGCACCCCCAGCGGCACCCCCCTGCCGACCCGGACCCCGTGGCCGAGGGCGGCGCTGCGCTCGAGGTGCCGCAGGGCCCCGGGCTGCTCCAGGAGCGAGGTGTCGAAGACGAGCCGGACGTCCACGCCGGGGCGCACCGCGAGCTCGTCGACGTCCCACTCGAGCCGGCCCAGCATCTCTACCGTGGCGGCGGAGGTGTCCATGGCCCACCACAGCCGGGCGGTCGCGGTGCGGTGCAGGCTGCGGATGCGGTCCACGATCTCGCCGACCCCGCCGAGGACGTCGAGGTCGGGGCTGAGCTGTGATCCCGACAGTCCGGCAGCCCGTCGCCAGGACGCATCGAGCTCCACCGCCGTCGCACGCTCCATCGAGACGCGCTGCTCCAGACGGTCGGCGTGCCGGGTCATGGCCTCCCGCGGCGGCACGACGACCCAGGCGTCCGGGTCTCCCGTCGGCAGGAGCATCCCCCTCGCGACCAGCTCGGACATGGCGTCGGTGACGTCCTCGTCGTCGAGGTCCACACGCAGGCCGGCCCGGGTGGGCGCCCCGAGTCCGATCGCCAGGAGATAGACGCTCCTGATGAACTCCTCGTAGGCCTCGCCCCTCACACGACGGTGCGTGGCGGGCAAGGGGGTCGCCGGTCGCGTCGTCACCCGCCCATCATGACGGATCTCCGTCACTGGCACCATCCCGTCAGGTCTCGACGTGACAAAGGTGGTTGAGATGTGTCAACCTGACATCACCGGCTTCGGTCGGCGCAGGGATTGTGCGAGTCGTCAGGGCATGCCCCCCATCAGCCCTGATCGACCCTGCCCTGCAGTGTGGTCCTCCTGGGAGATACCCCCCCTGCCTTCCAGGAGGGCCACACCCATGTCCCCACCTTTCTCCGGCCCGCGCCACCGGTAGGCTCGGCGGGCGTGAAGGTCCTCCTCCTCGGCTCCGGCGCGCGCGAGCACGCCCTGGCCCGTTCCCTGTCCCTCGACCCGGAGGTCGGCGAGCTGCTGGCCCTGCCGGGCAACCCGGGGATCGCCGAGGTGGCCCGGTGCGTCGCGGGCGATCCGGCCGACGTCCCGGCCGTGGTCGGGGTCGCCAGGACGGAGGGTGTGGACCTCGTCGTCGTCGGCCCCGAGGGCCCGCTGGTAGCGGGGGTGGTCGACGCCCTGACGGCTGCAGGGATCCCGTGCTTCGGCCCGACCGCCGCGGCCGCCCGGCTGGAGGGCAGCAAGTCCTTCGCCAAGGAGGTCATGGCCGCCGCCGGGGTGCCGACCGCCGCGGCCCACGTCTGCACGACGCAGGAGCAGGTCCGGGCCGCCCTCGCGGCCACCGGCGCCCCCTACGTCGTCAAGGAGGACGGGCTCGCGGCCGGCAAGGGGGTCGTCGTCACCGACGACCTGGACGCCGCGCTGGAGCACGCCGCCGCCTGCCTGGCCCGGTCGGGCGGTCGCGTCGTCGTCGAGGACTTCCTCGACGGGCCGGAGGTGTCCCTGTTCTGCCTGGCCGACGGGGCGACCGTCGTGCCGCTGGCACCGGCCCAGGACTTCAAGCGCGTCGGCGACGGCGACTCCGGCCCCAACACCGGGGGGATGGGTGCCTACACCCCCCTGCTCTGGCTCGACGAGCAGCACCCCGGCCTTGTCCAGGAGGTGGTCGGCACCGTGGCCCTGCCGACCGTCGAGGAGATGGCCCGGCGGGGCACACCGTTCACGGGCGTCCTCTACGTCGGGCTGGCCCTGACGTCGGCCGGCCCGCGCGTGGTCGAGTTCAACGCCCGCTTCGGCGACCCCGAGACGCAGTCCGTCCTCGCCCGGCTGCGCACCCCCCTTGCCGGCATCCTGCTCGCCGCCGCGGAGGGACGGCTGGCAGAGCTCCCACCCCTGGACTGGTCACCGGAGAGCAGCGTCGCCGTGGTCGTGGCCGCCCAGGGATACCCCGCCGCCCCCCGCACCGGCGACGAGATTACCGGGCTGGACGAGGCCGCGACGGTCGAGGGCGTGCACGTCCTGCACGCGGGCACCGCACTGCGGGACGGCGCTGTGGTCTCGGCAGGTGGCCGGGTCCTGTCCGTCGTGAGCCTCGGCGAGGGCCTGTCGCAGGCCCGGGCCCGCGCGTACGGTGCCGTGCACCGCATACACCTCGCAGGCTCGCACGTCCGGGGCGACATCGCGCAGGCGGCGGAGCAGGGCGAGGTCGCCATCCCCGGTCCCGCCCTCCCCGGCCACGAGCTCCTCTACTCCGGCAAGGTCCGCGAGCTCTACGCGCCCCTCGACCCCACGACGGGGGCGCGGGACGAGGGCCGTCTGCTGCTCGTGGCCTCGGACCGGGTGAGCGCCTACGACCACATCCTGTCCACGCCGATCCCCGACAAGGGTGCGGTCCTGACCCAGCTCTCGCTCTGGTGGTTCGACCAGCTCGCCGACCTGGCGCCGCACCACGTCGTGTCGACCGCCGTGCCCCCCGAGGTGGCCGGGCGGGCGGTCTACGTCCGACGCCTGCGGATGCTGCCCGTGGAGTGCGTGGCCCGGGCCTACCTGACCGGCGGGGGTCTGGCCGAGTACCACGCGGACGGCACCGTCTCCGGCCTCACCCTGCCTCCTGGCCTGGTGGACGGGTCCCGGCTGGCCGAGCCGGTCTTCACCCCGAGCACCAAGGCACCCGTCGGCGAGCACGACCAGCCCCTCCCCTTCGAGGGCGTCGTTGCGCTGGTCGGACCGCGCCTCGCTGACCGCCTGCGCGACCTGACGGTGCGGATCCTGCTGCGGGGCAACGCGATCGCCGCAGAACGGGGGATCCTCATCGCGGACACCAAGGTCGAGTTCGGCATTGACCCGGCCCAGCTGGGGCTAGGGCCGGACGACGACATCGACTGGGCCGCAGTTGATCCGGACCGCGTCGACGTGGTGCTCGCCGACGAGGTGCTCACCCCCGACTCCTCGCGCTTCTGGCGTGCGGACGCCTGGGCGCCCGGCCGCCCGCAGGTCTCCTACGACAAGCAGGTGCTGCGGGACTGGCTGACCTCCCCGGCGAGCGGCTGGGACAGGGGGTCCGACACCCCGCCTCCCGCGCTCCCGGACGACGTCGTCGCCCTCACCCGCTCGCGCTACGTCGAGGCCTACGAGTCGCTCACGGGGCAGCCCTTCCGGGCCGGCTGAGACGGCATACCCCGGCTTGTATCGTGGGAGCCACGTCCCGCAGCTCCCTGGAGGAGACCCCGCCCATGGCTTCGCCCCAGCACGTGCTGTCCACCTTCCTCGGCGGGTCCGCCCTCTCCGACTTCCGGGCGGCGGCGCTGCTGCGCCGGCTGCGTGCGGTGTCGCAGCACGTCACGGGCGTGTCCGCCCGATACGTCCACTGGGTGGCTTCGGACGTCGCCCTCGACGAGGCGACGACGCAGTCCCTGCGGGCGATCCTCACCTACGGCGAGCCGTGGACGGGCCCGGACCAGCAGGGCTCGCACACCGAGGAGGCGGTGGTCGTCGTCGCGCCGCGCCTGGGCACCGTCTCGCCCTGGGCCAGCAAGGCCACCGACATCGTGCACAGCTGCGGGGTGCCCGTGCACCGGGTGGAGCGCGTCGTCGAGCACCACCTGGAGCTCGAGGCCGGCGGGGGTCTGACCGGTGAGGAGTGGGACGCCTGCGCCGCGGTGCTGCACGACCGGATGACGGAGACCGTCCTTCGCGCGCGCGAGGAGGCCGCCGCGATGTTCGCCGGGCGCGAGGCCCCACCGATGGAGCACGTCGACGTCCTGGGGCGGGGCCGTGAGGCGCTGGTCGAGGCGGACCGGGCCTTCGGGCTGGCGCTCGCGCCCGACGAGATCGACTACCTCGTCGAGTCGTTCACCGCGCTGCGGCGCAACCCGACCGACGTCGAGCTGACGATGTTCGCCCAGGCCAACTCCGAGCACTGCCGGCACAAGATCTTCAACTCCGCGTTCGTCCTGGACGGGCGGCCGCAGGAGCGCAGCCTCTTCGCGATGATCCGGCACACCGAGGCGGTCGCCGGGAAGGGCACGGTCGTCGCCTACAAGGACAACGCCTCGGTGATGCGGGGTGGGCGGATCACCCGCTGGCTGCCCGAGGACGGCGGTCCCAGCCGCTACGTCGCCCGGGAGGACGAGGTCCACGTCCTCATGAAGGTCGAGACCCACAACCACCCGACCGCGATCTCACCCTTCCCGGGCGCTGCGACCGGTGCCGGCGGCGAGATCCGGGACGAGGGCGCCACCGGCCGCGGGAGCGCCCCGAAGGCCGGACTCACCGGTTTCGCCGTCTCGCACCTGCACCTGCCCGGCACCGACGAGCCGTGGGAGGAGCAGGGGCGTGACGCGCCGTCCCACCTCGCGAGCCCCCTGGAGATCATGATCGAGGGCCCGATCGGGGCGGCCGCGTTCAACAACGAGTTCGGCCGCCCCGGGCTCGGCGGGTTCTTCCGCGTCTACGAGCAGACGGTCGACGGGGTGCACCGCGGCTACCACAAGCCGATCATGAGCGCCGGAGGCCTGGGGTCGATCAGCGCCTCCCAGACGGAGAAGGTGCGGTTCGGGCCGGGCACGCTGCTCGTGCAGATCGGCGGGCCGGGCATGCGGATCGGCCTGGGTGGGGGCGCCGCCAGCTCCATGGCCTCCGGGGCCAACGCGGCCGAGCTCGACTTCGACTCGGTGCAGCGGGGCAACCCCGAGATGCAGCGCCGCGCGCAGGAGGTCATCAACCACTGCTGGGCCCTCGGGGAGGACAACCCGGTGCTGGCGATCCACGACGTGGGGGCGGGCGGGCTGAGCAACGCCTTCCCCGAGCTCGTGGACGACGCGGGCCTGGGCGCTCGGTTCGACCTGTCGGCCGTGCCGCTGGAGGAGTCGGGCCTCTCGCCCAGGGAGATCTGGTCCAACGAGAGCCAGGAGCGCTACGTCCTGGCGATCGCTCCCGGGTCCCTCGAGGACTTCGCCGCGCTCTGCGGGCGGGAACGCTGTCCGTACGCCGTCGTGGGGGTGGCCGTCGACGACGGCCAGCTGGTGCTCACCGCCGGGGAGGGTGGCGAGGACCGCCCGATCGACATGCCGATGGACGTGCTGCTCGGCAAGCCGCCGAAGATGACCAGGGACGTGCAGCGGCTCGAGCGGTCCGCGCCCGAGCTGTCGCTCGCCGACCTGGGCGCGACCGCGGTGCGCGACACCGCATACGCGGTCCTGCGCCACCCCACCGTGGCGTCCAAGCGGTTCCTCGTGACCATCGGGGACCGCACCGTGGGTGGCCTCAGCCACCGCGACCAGATGGTCGGCCCGTGGCAGGTGCCGGTCGCGGACGTCGCGGTGACCCTGTCGGATCACGTCGGGCTGGCCGGCGAGGCGATGGCCACCGGTGAGCGGATGCCGATCGCTGCCGTGGACCCCCCCGCCTCCGGCCGGATGGCGGTCGGCGAGGCCCTCACCAACCTGCTGGCCGCGCCCGTGACGCTGTCCGGGGTCAAGCTCTCGTGCAACTGGATGGCGGCGGCCGGCGAGCCGGGTGAGGACGCGGCCCTCTACGACACCGTGCAGGCCGTGGCGATGGGGCTGTGCCCGGCTCTGGGCATCTCGGTGCCCGTGGGCAAGGACTCGCTGTCGATGCGCACGCGCTGGACCGGGGCGGGCGGGGAGGCCCACCAGGTCACTTCCCCGGTGTCGCTGGTCGTGTCGGCGTTCGCGTCGCTGGCCGACGTCCGCGGCACGCTCACCCCGCAGCTCACGGCTGGCGCGCCGCTCCTTCTCGTCGACCTCGGGGCGGGCAGGGACCGTCTCGGCGGGTCGATGGTCGCGCAGGTGCTCGGCGAGTTCGGCGGGGTGGTCCCCGACGTCGACGAGCCGGGACGGCTGGTCGCCCTGGCGGCGGCGCTGGCCGAGCTGCGGTCGGCGGACCTGGTGACGGCCTACCACGACCGCTCGGACGGGGGCCTGTGGGCGACCCTGTGCGAGATGGCGTTCGCCGGTGGGGTGGGGCTCGACGTAGAGCTGCCGGGGAGCGGCGGCGGCGAGCGTCAGCACGCCGACCTGGCGGCCCTGTTCGCCGAGGAGCTCGGCGTCGTGCTCGAGGTCGTCGACGACGGCGTCGAGCGGGCCCAGGAGATCCTCGCCCGGCACGGTCTGGGCGGGCTCACCCACCGGCTCGGCCGGTCGACCAGCGAGCGCCGGGTGCGGGTGCGGTCCGGCGGGGCGACGCTCGACGAGACGGTGCGCGACCTGGCGCAGGCCTGGGACGAGGTGTCCTGGCGGATCGCCGCGCTGCGCGACAACCCGGAGTGCGCCGACGAGGAGCACGCGCTCGTCGGCTCCGACGACGACCCGGGGCTGCACCTGACCACGACGTTCGACCCCGCCGAGGACGTCACCGCCCCCTACCTCTCCCGTGGTGCCCGTCCCGTGGTGGCCGTCCTGCGCGAGCAGGGCGTCAACTCCCACGTCGAGACGGCCTTCGCCTTCGGCCGGGCCGGCTTCGAGACCTACGACGTGCACATGACCGACCTGCAGTCGGGCCGCTTCGACCTCGACGGGGTCGTCGGCGTCGTGGCCGCCGGCGGGTTCTCCTACGGAGACACCCTCGGCGCCGGCGAGGGCTGGGCCCGCTCGGTGCTCCACGACGGGCGGCTCACCGGGTCGTTCCGGTCCTTCTTCGAGCGGGAGGACACCTTCGCCCTCGGCATCTGCAACGGCGCGCAGATGTTCGCGGCCCTCGCCGACCTCGTCCCGGGCGCGGAGGCATGGCCGCGGTTCGCCCGCAACCGCAGCGAGCAGTACGAGGCCCGGCTCAGCCTGGTCGAGGTGCTCGACTCCCCGTCGATCTTCTTCACCGGCATGGCCGGCTCACGGATCCCCATCGCCGTCGCCCACGGCGAGGGTCGTGCCGACTTCTCGGGCCGCGGGGACGAGGCGGCGGTGCTCAGCGCGATGCGCTACGTCGACCACGCGGGCCGCCCGGCCGCGGCATACCCGACCAACCCGAACGGCTCCCCGGGCGGGCTCACCGCGGTGACCACGCCTGACGGACGGTTCACCGCGATGATGCCGCACCCGGAGCGCGTGCAGCGCAACGCCCAGATGTCGTGGACACCGGGGGCCGTCGAGGACGTCAGCCCGTGGCTGCGGATGTTCCGCAACGCGCGGGCGTGGGTCGGGTAGAGCGGTCAGGCAGGCAGGCGCGTCGGTGGTCAGCCTTCCGGGACCCACCACTGCTATCACGACGCGGCCACCCGGGCGGGCTCCTGGAAGCCACACCCGTGGCCACCGCGTGACAGCAGTGAGGGCGCCAGGGCCGGACCGTCCGCGCGTCCGGGCGCAGGCGAGGGTCTAGGCCGTCCGGACGTCAGGGCGCAGGTCCCGGCCGAGCATGGTGGACAGCCGCCCGACCTCGGCATCCAGTGCGTCGTCCGGAGGTGGTCCTGCCTCGGCGAACCAGGTCGTCTCGACACGATCGGGCTTCAGGGTCCAGGTCCCGGAGACCACTCCCGACGCGATCAGGACGTTGGCGCCGCGGCTGACCACCGCGCGCCGCCCCACCGGAACGACGTGCGGGTCGGCCGTGCCGGGGCCGAGCACCCACGGGTCGTGCCCGGGAAGGAGCCGGACGACCGGGGAGGCCGGCGTCGTCAGGAGGTCAGGGAGATCCGCCCGCAGGACGTGCAAGGGGTGGCCGTCGACGCCCACGGGCGCCAGCGCGTCCCCGAGCCCTGAGATCCAGGACGCGATCCGTCGGCGACCCGCGCCCAGCCCTTCGCCGAGCCAGTAGTGCACGTGCTCGGGCGTCGCCGGGCCGTAGGTGGAGAAGTAGGCGGTGACGGCACGGGGACCGGCGTCCTCCAGCTCGGGGATCCCGGCCCAGCGCGGGTTGAGATCGAGACGCTGGAAGGTGGCGTGCCCGTCCTTCGGGGGGCCGAAGCTCATGTCGCCCTGCCACATCAGGGGCTTGAGCAGGGTGTCCGCGGCCCCCGCGAACGCGGGACCCAGGTGCGCGAACCTGGGCCGGGCGGTGACGGAGGTCGCCAGCGTCTGCCGCGTCAGCGGTCCGTCCGCGAGCGCCTCCCTGACCACCTCCCGCAGGGCCGGCCAGTCGGAGGGCTCCAGCTCGTAGTAGCTCCTCCAGCTCGGCAGCTCCCACATGCGGCTCGCGGCTCGCAGGGCCAGGTAGACACCGGCGTCCTCGGGCACCATCAGGTGGGTGGCACCGCGGAAGGCGTAGACCTTGACGAGGTCTCCCGCGGCGAGCGCCCGAGCCACCGAGCCTGGCGCGACGAGCTGCGACCTCATGCCGACCGCAAGGTCCGCCCGCACCTCGTTCTGCGCGACCACCGCGCCGAGCCGACGCACCACGCCTGCCACAGGTTCCGTGCCGACGGGGTCCAGCAGCTGCTGCCGCATCCGCCACGCCAGAGCCTGCGGCCACCTCAGCGTCATGGGCGAAGCACCAGACGCAGCACGACGAACTCGGCCGGCCGCAGGGGCGCCACCCCCACGATGACGACCAGTCGACCTGCAGCGAGGTCGGCCCGGGTCATCGTGTCGCGGCCGCAGCGGACGTAGAAGGCCTCGGACGGTCGCCCGCCGATGAAGGCGCCACGCCGCCACAGGTCCCCCAGGAAGGCTTCGCACAGCGTCCGGAGCCGGGACCACGTGGCCTCCACGTTCGGCTCGAAGACCGCCCACCGGGTGCCCTGCAGCAGGCTCTCCTCGATGTGCAGCACGAGGCGGCGCACCGGGAGGTAGCGCCACCCGGGATCTGCGGCCGTGGTGCGCCCTCCCCACACCACGGGACTCCCACCACGGAAGTGGCGCAGGCAGTTGACGCCTCGCGGGGTCAGCAGCGACTGGTCGGCGTCCGTCAGGGTGACCGCCAGCCCGTCGACGCCCCTGAGGGTCGCTTCCGGACCGGCCGCCACCGTCCAGACACCTCGTGCCTCGTCCGTGCGGGCCAGGACGCCCGCGACGGCACCCACGACCGAGCCCGTCCGCGCGCGACCGTGCACGAGCGGGTCCGGCTGGACCAGCCGCGGCCAGTACAGCGCCGCGTTGGGCCCGGTGACCCCGAGGTCCACCCTCAGATCCGCCTTCGCAGCCGTCGCTGCCGACGTCCAGCGTGTCGGACCGTCGAGCAGGAGCACGACCCGGTGCTCCACGCACCACGCGTAGGCCTCGGCAGCGGCGGGGGGCGGCAGGTCGTCGCCCTCGGGGGGCGGGATCGCCAAGAACCCGACGACGGGGCCGCGCTCGAGGGCCAGCAGTCCCTCACCGGGGGTGCCGGTCAGCGCCCGGACGTCCGGCACGCCGATCCCGTCGACCCTGACCACCACAGCGCGGCTCCCACCGTTGGCGAAGAAGTCGCGAACCGCGCAGGGCAGGCCGCACCCGGCCACGGGTCCGCCGAACATCCCCTCGAACTCCGCCCACGAGACGACCTCGACCGGCTCGTCCAGCAGCCCCTTCCCTGCTGTGCCGACGAAGGCCACGGTGCTGGTGGGCTGCGCCGCGATCGACGGCGGCTGCGCGAGCTCGTGGACGTAGGTCCCCGGAGTGACGATCAGTGGCACGGCCTGCCTCCCTCCTGCTGCCGAACCTAGTGCAGGACGGGGACAATGGGGGGGTGCGAGGTGGCCGGTCGGTGCGTCCGTCGCTCCTCCCGTGGAGACGGGAAGGTGGCGAACGGCTGAGCGCCGCCGACGCCTCGAACGTCGAGATCGATGCCGGCGACCAGGTCAACGTCTTCTTGATGGCGGGGCTCCTGGGTCCGGGGGGCTGGGTGGCGACGGACGGCTGCCCGGACCTCGACCTCCTCCGACGAGTGGTCGGGGAGCGTCTGGCGCAGGTGACTTCCGGCGAGCTGCGTCGCTTCTCCCAGCGCGTGGGGACCTCGGGCAGGCACCTCGTCTGGGAGCCGTGCCGGCCCGACCTGGGGTGGCACGTGCGATCGGTCGAGCCGGTCGACGGCGGTGCTGGTCTTGCGGACCTCTGCTCCCTGCTCATGACCGTCCCCCTGTCTCTGGACCGACCCCTCTGGGAGCTGCTGGTGGTGCCCGGCGCCTCGCCCGAGGGACCGGGCCTGGTGCTACGGATCCACCACGCGGTGGCTGACGGCGTGGCCGGCGTTGCTCTCCTCCGGGCGTTCTTCGGCGACGGGGGCCCCGGTCCGTCCGAGCGCTCTACCCCGGCGGTCGCTGAGACCACCCCGCCGACGACCCGGCCCGGGCGCCTGTCCTCACTGCTCACCTCGCTGACGCGGGTGGTGGCCGTGTTCCGCGCCACCGTCCCCCCGACGGTGCTCCTCGGTCCGCTCGGAGCACACCGGGGCGTCGCCTTCGTCGAGGTGGACCTCGCTCCCCTCGCGAGGGCCGCGCGCACCGCCGGGGGGACGGTCAACGACGCGCTGCTCGCGGCAGTGACCGCAGCAGCGGAGGCCGCCCTGAGGGTGGACGGCCACCCGGTCCCCGCCGTCCTGCCCGCCAGCGTCCCGGTCGCGCTCCCGGACCGCCGGGGGTCGGGCAACGCGGTCGGGGTGATGCTGGTCGGTCTGCCGACCGGTGAGCCCGACGTCCGCCGACGTCTGGCCTCGGTCGCCGCGACCACGAGCGCGGCCAAGGCGGGCGCGCGGAGCCAGGGCACCCTCGAGCTCACGCGCACCCGGTGGGGCTCCCGGTTGTTCGCACGGCTGGCCAGACGCCAGCGCTTCATCGCCCTGTTCGTGACCAACGTGCGAGGGCCGCGCGAACCGCTGAGCCTCGGCGGCGCGCCCCTGCGCCGGGCCTGGCCGGTCGTCCCCCTCCAGGGCAACGTCCGGTTCGGGGTCAGCGCCCTGTCCTACGCCGGACGGCTGGCGTGCACGGTCCACGTCGACGCCGACGTGCTCCGCGCGGACGTCGCGGCACGCACCCTGCAGGACGAGCTCGGAGGGGTGGCGTCTCCATCTCCGCCGGGGCCAGACCATCGGGGCCAGACCGTCAGGCCGATCCGACCGCCTTCCTGACCAGCTCCCGGACCATCTGCGCGTCGGTGTCGCCGAGCGTGGTCAGCGCCCACGAGACCGGCCACATCGAGCCCTCGTCGAGGTGCGCGGCCTCGTCGAACCCGATGGTGGAGTAGCGTGCGTCGAACTTCGAGGCGGCCTGGAAGAAGACGACGATCTTGCCGTTCGCGTCGGCGTACGCGGGCATGCCGTACCAGGTCTTGGCCGTCAGGTCGGGCGCGACGTCCGTGACGATCTCGTGGACCTGCCTGGCCAGCTTCTGCTCGTCCTCGGGCATCTCGGCGATCTTCTCGAGGACCGCCTGCTCCAGCTTCTCCTTCTTCTGGCTCGCCCTCAGCTCAGCCGCGCGCTCCTTGATCGCCTTCTTCTCCGCGGCGGAGAGCGTCGTCGTGCTCTGTCCCATGGTTGTTCGTCCTCCCGTGTGTTCAGGCCTGCTGGATGCGCACCGAGTTGCCGGCGGGGTCGCGCACCGCGAAGTCCCGGGCACCCCAGTCCTGGTCCATCGGCTCCTGCATGATGTCGGCGCCGCTCGCCTGCACGCGCTCGAACGCCACGTCGAGGTCTGCCGCGGCGAGGTTGATGCCGGCGTAGGTGCCCTTCGCCATCATCTCGGCGATGACGGCGCGCTCGTCGTCGGTGATGCCCGGGTCGACCGCCGGGGGGTGCAGCACGATCGAGGTGCCGGGCTGGCCGGGCGGACCCACCGTGATCCAGCGCATGGTCCCGGACCCGACGTCGCCCCGGACCTCGAACCCGAGCGCGTCGCGGTAGAAGGTCAACGACGCCTCGGGATCGTCGGCCGGCAGGAAGCTCGAGGAGATGGTGATGTCCATGACGCCCACGCTAGGGCGCGGTGGGCAGCGGCGCTTCTCGATTCCTGATCGGTCGGGTGACGGTCCGCGTCACGCACGGGGTATGCCGAGCGCCTCCGCCTCGCGCCGGTACACGCGCGGCGGCACGCCGACCAGCTCGGTGAACCGGGTGCTGAACGTGCCGAGGGAGGAGAAGCCGGCCCTGAAGCAGACCTCGGTGACGTTCAGCTCCCCGTGGCGCAGCAGCATCATGGCGCGCTCGATGCGCAGCGCGCGAGCGCCGGGACGTCGAGCGGCTGGGCGTAGTCGCGGTCGATCCGGTCCCTCACCCGCCGCAGCAGCGTCAGCTCGCGCAGCTGCGCGGACCTGGCACTCTCCATACCTCATCGTCCCGCGCTCTCGGCGTCCTTGCCAGCACCCCCGCCGCGGAGTTCTCGTCCCCTTCCCCCGTCACGGGCCCCGGGCTACCGTCGGTCCATGGACGCCGTACCCGCCCCCGACCGGCCCACCTTCCCGGAGGGCTACGGCCTGCCGGCCTCGACCGACGGACTCCTGGAGTGGGCGCAGGTCGAGCCGCGACTGCGGGAGTCGTTGCACTTCTGGATCTGCAGCGTCCGGCCCGATGGTCGACCGCACTCCGTGCCGCGCTGGGGAGTGTGGCTCGAGGGCCGGTTCTTCTACGACGGCGCGCCGACGACCCGGCACACCCGCAACGTGGAGCGCAACCCCGCCGTCACGCTCACCCTCGAGAGCGGCACCGAGGTCGTCATCGTCGAGGGTGAGTCGCAGGCGACCCGGGCCGACCCCGACCGCCTCGGGACCCGGCTGGCAGAGGCGTTCGGCAAGTACGCCGACTCCGGATACTTGCCTGGGCCGGACTCCTGGTCGGGAGAGGACGGAGGCGGGCTCCGCGTGGTCACCCCGCAGCTCGTGCTGGCGTGGTTCGCCTTCCCGACGGACTGCACCCGGTTCACCTTCGGGCGGCCCTGACGTGGGCTGGGCCGAGGGAGGCAGCGCCGATCGTCCTGCGGTGTTCTTCGACGGGCCCGACGACTTCCGGGCCTGGCTGGAGGAGCACCACGCGTCCGAGACCGAGCTGTGGATGGGTCTTCGCAGGAAGCACGTCGTGGACCGCGGACTCACCTGGGAGGAGGCGGTGCCCGTCGCCCTGCGCTTCGGCTGGATCGACTCGGTGAGCCAGCGCATCGACGAGGACTCCCGCCGTCAGCGCTGGACTCCCCGCAGGCGGGGCAGCACCTGGAGCGCCGTCAACGTCGCGCACGTCGAGCGCCTGCTCGCCGCAGGCCTGATGCACCCCGCGGGCATCGCGGCCTTCGAGGCCCGGACCCCGGAGAGGACCGCGGTCTACAGCTACGAGGGCCAGGAGCCCACCCTCCCGCCGGAGGCGCTCTCCCGTCTCGAGCAGAACGCCGCCGCCCTCGCCTTCTGGCAGGCGGCGCCGCCCGCCTACCGCCGTCAGGCCGCGGGCTGGGTGACGTCGGCCAAGCGGGACGCGACGCGCGCATCCCGACTGGCGCAGCTGGTCGACGACTGCGCCGCCGGCCGGCTCATCCCCCCGCAGCGCTACGGGACGACGCCTCGCTGGGCCACCCGCGCGGCAGCCGCCGGAGCACGTCGAGGTGCGGGCTGACCGGGGCGTCCACCTCCGGCACCGCGGTCAGTCCCGGCCGAGCATGTCGTGCAGGATGATCGACTGGTCGCGCTCCGGGCCGACCCCGATGACCGAGACGCGGGTGCCCATGAGCTCCTCGAGCCGGCGGACGTAGGCCTGGGCGTTGGCGGGCAGCTCCTCGAAGCTCCGGCAGCCGGTGATGTCCTCGGTCCAGCCCGGCAGCTCCTCGTACACCGGCCGGGCGTGGTGAAAGTCCGACTGGTTGACCGGCATCTCGTCGAACCGGGTCCCCTGCACGTCGTAGGCCACGCACACCGGGACGGCGTCCAGGCCGGTCAGCACGTCGAGCTTGGTGATCACCATGTCGGTGATCCCGTTGACCCGCTGGGCGTAGCGGCCGATGACCACGTCGGCCCAGCCGCAGCGGCGGGGACGGCCGGTGGTGGTGCCGTACTCGTGGCCGGCGTCGCGCAGGAACTGGCCGTGCTCGTCGAGGAGCTCGGTCGGGAAGGGGCCCTCGCCGACCCGGGTCGTGTAGGCCTTGAAGATGCCGATGACCCGGTCGACACGCGTGGGCGCGACCCCGGAGCCGGTGCAGGCACCGCCCGAGGTGGCGTTGGAGGAGGTCACGAAGGGATAGGTGCCGTGATCGACGTCCAGGAGCGTGGCCTGGCCGGCCTCGAAGAGAACCGTCTCTCCGCGGTCGAGCGCCTCGTTGAGCTCCAGCGCCGTGTCGGTGACCATCGGGCGGATCCGCTCGGCATGCCGGAGGAGCTCCTCCATCACCTCGTCGACCTCGACGGCCCGACGGTTGTAGATCTTGACCAGCAGCTGGTTCTTGGTGGCCAGCGAGGCCTCCACCTTCTGCCGCAGGATCGACTCGTCGTAGAGGTCCTGCACGCGGATCCCGACGCGGTTCATCTTGTCGGCGTAGGTGGGCCCGATGCCGCGGCCGGTCGTGCCGATCTTCCGGCTGCCCAGGAAGCGCTCGGTCACGCGGTCGAGGACCCGGTTGTAGGGGGGTATGACGTGCGCGTTGGCGCTGACGAGGAGCTTGCTCACGTCCACGCCGCGCGCGACGAGCGCGTCGATCTCCTCGATGAGCACGCCCAGGTCGACGACGACGCCGTTGGCGATGACGGGGGTGCACCCCGGGGAGAGGATGCCGCTGGGCAGGAGGTGGAGGGCGTACTTCTCGGACCCGATGACGACCGTGTGGCCGGCGTTGTTGCCTCCGTTGAACTTCACCACGTAGTCGACGCCGCTCCCGAGCAGGTCGGTGGCCTTGCCCTTGCCCTCGTCACCCCACTGGGCTCCGACCAGGACGATCGCTGGCATGCCAAGGGCCTTTCCTTGCAGGTGTGGGACGAGCGCCCACTCTATCGTCGGTCCGCACGCAGGAGGCCACGCCTGCTGACCGCGAGCCCGAGCTGGAAGCGGGTGTCGGCACCGTGCTCGTCCATGAGGACCGAGATCCGCCGGCGCACGGTGCGCAGGCTCAACCCCAGCTGCCGGGCGATCGCCTCGTCCTTGAACCCCAGTGCGAGCAGCTCCAGCAGCTTGACGGTCTGGGCGGGTGCGGAGGGGCCCTGGGCGAGCACGGGCTCGGCGCGCCTCCACAGCTCCTCGAAGAGGGTGACGAAGGCCCTGATCACCGACGCCGGTCGCATGAGCAGGTAGCCCGGTTCGCGGTCGTCGTCGTGCTCGAGCAGGACCCCGGAGCTGCCGAACACCCCGAACTCGACCCGCAGCTCTCCGTCGGGCAGATACCGCTGCTGCTCTCCCGCCGCTGCCCGGTGCTGGGCGAACTGCAACCACAGCGGGTCCGGCAGCACCGACGAGGGGAAGATGGTGAGGACGGCACGCCCGGAGGCGGTCACCTCCTCGAACTGGCGGCGCACCCCCTCCTCGTGCCCCGGACCGGTCTCGATCCGTCGGCTCACCTGCAGCAGCGGCCCGTCCGAGGTCCGCAGGAGGTGGTCGACCGCTGCGCTGGCCTCGCTGGGGGCGACAGCCTCCCACGGCGGCAGCCGCGGCCCGGACAGCTGCAGCCCCTGGCGGAAGTCGAGCTCGAAGCTCTCCAGGGACCCCCGCAGCGCGAGCAGCTGACGCCGGCGCTCGTCGAGCTCGGCCTCCTGGCCGTCCAGCAGCCGACCGACACTGGCCCGCGGGTCGTCGACGCGCACCGTTCCGTCCGGACCACGCCGGGCCAGGCGGAGCCGCTCGAGGTCAGCCAGCGCGAGCTCGGTCTCGACAACCGACCAGCCCAGCTCGCCGGCGTGCTCGGTCAGCCCGGCGGGAGCCGCCCGGAGGGCGTGCCGGTAGAGGCGCTCGGCGTCCGGCGGGAGAACGGGTCCACCACCCGGCGGAGAAATCACTCATGGCACGTTAGGGCCAGTGGCAGTCTTAGGACAAGTGCTGGACCAGTCCTCTGGTTTCATGAGGTGGTCGGCGGAGGACGTCAGGGGACGCGCCCCGTCCGACCCGCGGGGCACGGTTGACGCCGGGGCGGTCACGACGCCCCGGCGTCAACCGTTGCACGACCATCCTGCGCCGGTTCGCGCCCGGTCACAACCCCAGCTCGCGCGCAGCCTCCGCAGAGGAGGCCCGCAGGAACTCGGTGCACCGCACCTGCTCCTCGGTCTCCCCGATCCGGCCCGCCGCCTTGGCCAGGGCCGCGAGGGCGCGCAGGAACCCACGGTTCGGCTCGTGCGCCCACGGCACCGGGCCCTGCCCTCGCCAGCCGGAGCGTCGCAGCACGTCCAGCCCGCGGTGGTAGCCGGTCCGCGCGTAGGCGTAGGCCGCGACGTCGTCGCCGGCCTCCAGAGCCGTCTCGGCCAGGACCGCCCAGACCAGGCTCGAGGCGGGGTATACCGCCGCGACCGTCCGCGGGTCCTGCTCGGCGAGCTGCGCGGCGGCGGGGTCCCCGGGCAGCTCCGTGGGCGGGATCCCGAGCAGGTCAGGACCCGAGGTCACGCGTGCGTCCCGGCCGAGCGCAGGTTCTCGCAGGCCCGGACGACGCGCGCGCTCAGGCCGGCCTCGCCCACCTTGCCCCACGCGCGGGGGTCGTAGAGCTTCTTGTTGCCGACCTCGCCGTCGATCTTGAGCACGCCGTCGTAGTTGGCGAGCATGTACCCCGCGATCGGGCGGGTGAAGGCGTACTGCGTGTCGGTGTCGACGTTCATCTTCACGACGCCGTAGTCCACCGCGTCGGAGATCTCCTGCTCGGTGGAACCGGAGCCGCCGTGGAAGACGAGGTTGAAGGGGCGGCTGCCCGAGCCCAGCCCCAGCTCGGTGGCCGCCGCCTCCTGCGCGGTCCGCAGGATCTCGGGCCGCAGCTTGACGCCGCCGGGCTTGTAGACGCCGTGCACGTTGCCGAAGGTCAGGGCCGCGAGGTAGCGGCCCTGCTCGCCGGCGCCCAGCGCCCTGACGGTGGCGACGGCGTCCTCGGGCGTGGTGTAGAGCTGGTCGTTGATCTCGTTGGCGACGCCGTCCTCCTCGCCGCCGACGACGCCGATCTCGACCTCGAGGATCGTGTGCGCCTGGGCGGAGAGGGCGAGGAGCTCCTCGGCGATCTGCAGGTTCTCCTGCAGCGGCACCGCGGAGCCGTCCCACATGTGGGACTGGAAGTAGGGCAGCCCGCCCTGCCTCACCCGCTCGATCGAGGCGGCCAGCAGCGGACGCACGAAGCCGTCCAGCTTGTCCTTGGGGCAGTGGTCGGTGTGCAGCGCGATGTTGACGTCGTACTTCTTGGCGACCTCGTGGGCGAAGGCGCTGAAGGCCAGCGAGCCGGTGACCATCTCCTTGACCCCCTGGCCGGAGAAGTACTCCGCCCCACCGGTGGAGACCTGGATGATGCCGTCGCTGCCGGCGTCGGCGAAGCCCTTGAGGGCGGCGTTGAGCGTCTGGCTCGAGCTGACGTTGATGGCCGGGTAGGCGAAGCTGCCTGCCTTGGCCCGGTCGATCATCTCGGCGTAGACCTCGGGGGTGGCGATGGGCATGACGTCCTCCTAGCAGGAAACCAGGTCGGCGGGACCGGTGGCTCCCACTCTTCCACAGGCGGGTCGGCCGACGCTGTGGGCCCACCCCCTAGGGTGTGCGCATGGCTGGCGCGTTCACGGACTACCCCACGTCGCCCGCGATCTTCGACGAGACGGTCGGGACCGACGGGCAGGTGCGGGCCGCCTACGAGCAGGTGGCCCAGCAGTTCGACGAGCTGGGGCTGGACGACGTGCGGAACCGTGGCGAGTACGTCAGCAAGAGCTACCACGACCAGGGCGTCACCTTCGACTACGCCGGGGAGGAGCGGCCCTTCCCCCTGGACATCGTGCCGCGCGTGATCGACGCCGGCACCTGGTCGCACGTCGAGGCCGGGGTCGCCCAGCGGGTGCGCGCGCTGGAGGAGTTCCTCGCCGACGTCTACGGCGCCATGCAGATCGTCACCGACCGGGTCCTCCCCCGCCACGTCGTGACCACCAGCGCGCACTACCACCGCGTCGCCTTCGGCATCCAGCCCGTCAACGGCGTGCGGGTGCACGTCTCGGGCATCGACCTCATCCGCGACGAGGAGGGCACCTTCCGGGTGCTCGAGGACAACGTCCGCATCCCCAGCGGTGTCTCCTACGTGCTGACCAACCGCCGTGCGATGACCGCCACCCTGCCCGAGGTCGTCGGGACGCACCGGATCCGCCCCGTCGCGGCATACCCGGCACGGTTGCTGCGCGCCCTCCGCGCCGCGGCGCCCAGCGGGGTCCAGGACCCCGAGGTCGTGGTGCTCACGCCCGGGCCCTACAACTCCGCGTACTTCGAGCACAGCCTCCTCGCGCGGCTCATGGGCTGCCGGCTGGTCGAGGGGCGCGACCTCGTCACCCAGGGTGGGCGGGTGATGATGCGCGACACCCACGGCCTGCAGCCGGTGCACGTGATCTACCGGCGCGTGGACGACGACTTCCTCGACCCCGTCGCCTTCCGCAACGACTCGGTGCTCGGCTGCCCGGGCGTCCTCAACGCCGCCCGCGCCGGCAACGTGACGATCGCCAACGCGGTCGGCAACGGCGTGGCCGACGACAAGCTGATGTACAGCTACGTCCCCGACCTCATCCGCTACTACCTCGACGAGGAGCCGCTCCTGCCCAACGTCGACACCTGGCGGCTGGAGGACCCGGCGCACCGCGAGGAGGTCCTCGACCGGCTGGACGAGCTCGTGCTCAAGCCCGTCGACGGTTCCGGTGGCAAGGGCATCGTCATCGGGCCGCGGGCGTCCCGGCAGGAGCTCGCCGAGCTGCGCCGGCGGGTGCTGGCGGGACCGCGCGGCTGGGTGGCGCAGCCGGTCGTGCAGCTGTCGACGGTGCCGACGATGGTCGAGGACGGTATGCGGCCCCGCCACGTGGACCTGCGCCCGTTCGCCATCAACGACGGCGAGAAGGTGTGGGTCCTGCCCGGCGGCCTGACGCGCGTGGCGCTGGCGGAGGGGGAGCTGATCGTCAACTCCAGCCGGGGCGGCGGCTCGAAGGACACCTGGGTGCTCTCCGGCGACGGCCGCCGCACACGGGTGCTGCCACGCAGCCAGGTCAGCGTGCAGGTGAGCACCGCGCCCCAGGTCGCGCTCAAGCGCTCGGAGGCCGAGCCCGCCGAGCAGGAGCAGCAGCAGCAGCAGGTCAAGGAGCACCCCCAGGAGCAGGTCAGGGAACACCCGCAGGAGCAGGACCAGGACCAGGACCAGGACCGAGGAGGTATGCCGTGCTGAGCCGGATCGCTGAGTCGCTCTTCTGGATCGGGCGCTACCTGGAGCGGGCCGAGGGCACCTCGCGCCTGCTCGACGTCCACCTCACCCTGCTGCTGGAGGACCCCGTCCTCGACGAGGAGGCCACCAGCCTGGTGCTGCTGCGGGTGATGGGCATCGACCACGAGGCCAGCCCCGACCACCAGACGGTGCTGCGGCTGCTCGGCTGGGACGAGAGCTCGATGACCTCGATGGTCGCCGCCTTCCAGGGCGCCCGGGAGAGTGCGCGGCGCTCGCGCGAGACCGTCTCCCAGGAGATGTGGGAGGCCATCAACACGACCTGGAACATGATGCGCGGCAATCGGTTGCAGCACCTGCCCGCGCACCGCTCGTGCCAGCTCGTCCGCGAGCGCTGCCAGGTCGTGGCCGGGATCGCCGACTCGACGATGAGTCACGACGAGGGCTGGCACTACCTGATGCTGGGCCGCTCGCTGGAGCGCGTCGACATGACCTCGCGGATCATCGAGTCGGCGGCCTACAACGCCGACTCTCCGTCCGCCTGGTCCCAGACGCTGCGCGCCTGCGGTGCTCACCACGCCTTCGTGCGCACCTACCGCGGGCTGGCCACCGACCAGCAGGCCGCCGAGTTCCTGCTCCTCAACCGGCTCTTCCCACGCTCGGTGCTCTCCTCGCTGGAGCAGGCCGAGGAGGCGCTCACCGCCCTGGAGACGGCCTCCGGCCGGGTGCCCCGCACCGGCGAGGCGCACCGGATGCTCGGTCGGGCCCGGGCCCAGCTGGAGTACGGCGCCCTGGAGGACCTGATGCAGAACCTGCCGGAGCGGATGAGCCAGCTGCAGGCCACCTGCAGCACGGTCAACGACGCCGTGTCCGCCCACTACTTCGACGGGTCCGGGCAGTCCGTCTGGCGGGCGGGGGTGCGCTGATGCTGCTGCGCGTCGTGCACCGCACCGGCTACGAGTACGCCGGGACCGCGAGCCACTCCTTCAACGAGGCCCGGATGACCCCGCGGCACACCCTGCACCAGCACGTGCTGCACACCAAGGTCGACATCGTGCCGGCCGCGTGGACCAACACCTACACCGACTACTGGGGCACCACCGTGACCCAGTTCGAGGTGCACGAGCCGCACCCGCGCCTGATGGTGACCGCGTCCTCGACCGTGGACGTGCAGCGCCCGGTCGTCACCGGCCAGGGGCTGGGCTGGGACGTGCTGCGCTCGGCGGAGATCTTCGACGACCTGAGCGAGTACCTGCTGCAGTCACCGTCGGTGGAGCCGCCCGAGGACCTGCGCGAGCGGGTGGCGGAGGTCGCCGGCCGCAGCGCCACCCCGAGCGAGTGCGCCCGGGCCGTGGTGGACCTCGTCCACGAGGAGATGAACTACGTCTCCGGGGCCACCGGGGTGCACACGCGAGCCTCCGAGGCCTGGGCCACCCGCTCCGGCGTCTGCCAGGACATGTCCAACCTCACGATCGGCTGCCTGCGCTCGGTGGGCATCCCCTCCTGCTACGTCAGCGGCTACCTGCTGCCCGCCCGCGAGCCGGAGGTCGGCACGACCTACACCGGCGAGTCCCACGCCTGGATCCGCTGGTGGGACGGCGAGTGGGTCGGGATGGACCCGACCAACGCGATCCAGCCCGGCTCCCGGCACATCGAGGTGGGCCGGGGCCGCGAGTACGGTGACGTGCCGCCGCTGCGCGGGATCTACACCGGCACCAGGAGCAGCGCGATGTTCGTGGAGGTCGAGCTCACGCCCCTGCGCTGAGGCGCCGACCGGTGGGGTCAGCCGATCACCACGGCCCGCTCGTGGTCGTCGACCGGCAGCTCCTGGCCCTCGACCGTGGCGGTGACCGTGATCGAGCCGAACGACAGACCACCGGTGTGCGTGGTCAGGAACGAGGTCTCGCTGGCGTCGGCCCCCGTCGAGATCCGCACGAGCGAGGGGCGGGGCGCCAGCCGGGTGGCGTCGACGACGACCCAGCGGTCGTCGACGGCGGCCTCCACCACGGCGTGGAAGTCCATCGGCGTCAACCCGGGGGCGTAGCAGCCGACGAGCCGTGCGGGGACGCCGCGGGCGCGCAGCAGGGCCATCGTGAGGTGGGCGTAGTCGCGGCACACGCCGCGCCGCGCGAGGTAGGTGTCGCTGGCGCCGTCGGTGACCCTCGAGGAGCCCACGACGTAGCGCAGGTGGCCGTGCACCCACGACGCCACGCGCAGGACGTCCTCCTCGCCGACCACGTCGCCGACCTCGGCCCGGGCCACCGACTCGAGCCGGTCCAGGTCGACGTACCTGCTGGGGCGGACGTAGTGGATCCGGTCGAGGTCGCTCACCGAGGAACTGGTCCCCCCGTCCGCGACGAGCGCGTCGTAGGCGACCTGCAGCTCGCCGACCGGCACGTCGCGCAGGACGTGCCAGCGGGTGCCGGAGGCCTCGTC
This sequence comes from Ornithinimicrobium jinqii, assembly GCF_045032595.1. Classification (NCBI taxonomy): domain Bacteria; kingdom Bacillati; phylum Actinomycetota; class Actinomycetes; order Micrococcales; family Ornithinimicrobiaceae; genus Ornithinimicrobium; species Ornithinimicrobium jinqii. Next base: position 134,747 of record NZ_JBJFZS010000021.1, on the reverse strand, counting down.
CAGGACCTCGTGCGGCTCGAAGGGCGAGCCGTCGACGGTGACCGTGAGGGTCTCGGAGGTGCGCGTCACCGGGTCCGCGACGGCGACCCCCAGGGTGGCCTCGACGGGCGAGGTGACGGTGGCGGTCAGGACGGACGTGAGACGACGACGCATGGGCCCCAGTGTCTCAGCCTGCGGTGTGCTGCAACGCCCAGTGGTACATGACGATGGCCGCCGCGGCCCCGGCGTTGACCGAGCGCGTGGAGCCGTGCTGGGTGATCGCGAGCACGTCCTCGCAGGAGGCGAGCGCGGCGTCCGAGAGCCCGGGGCCCTCCTGGCCGAGCACGAGCACGCACTCGCGCGGCACGGCATACCCCTCGAGCGGGACCGAACCGGCCACGTTGTCCACCCCGATCAGGGGGAGACCGCGCTCGGCCGCCCACGCGGACAGGTGCGCCACGTCGGGGTGGTGGTGCTCGTGCTGGTAGCGGTCGGTGACCATCGCGCCGCGCCGGTTCCAGCGTCGTCGGCCCACGATGTGGAAGGCGGCGGCGTTGAAGGCGTTGGCGGTGCGGATGACCGATCCGATGTTGAAGTCGTGGCCCCAGTTCTCGACCGCGACGTGGAAGCCGTGACGACGGGTGTCGAGGTCGGCGACGATCGCCTCGTGACGCCAGTAGCGGTAGGCGTCGACGACGTTGCGCGCGTCGCCCTCGCGCAGCAGCTCGGGGTCCAGGTGGCCGGGCAGGTGGCCGTCCGCCCCGGTCGGCCAGGGGCCGGGCCAGGGGCCCACCCCGACCGCGGGCCGCTCGCTCACGGTCCCGGGGTCGGCGCCCGACCCTGGCGCAGGGTGCGTACACGGTTCACCACCCACCAGCTGACCGCGACCGCCACGACGACGAGAACGATCTTCTGGAAGACCCCGGCGTACTCCTCGACGACGTGCCAGTTCTCGCCGAGCTGGTAGCCGGCGACCACGAAGACCGTGTTCCAGATCAGGCTGCCGGCCAGGGTGAGGCCGGTGAAGACCGGCAGCGGCATCCGCTCGACGCCCGCCGGGATCGAGATGAGGCTGCGGAAGATGGGGATCATGCGGCCGAAGAAGATGGCCTTGCGACCGTGCCGCTCGAACCACGCCTCCGTGCGGTGCAGGTCCTCCATGTTGACCAGGGGAAGGCGGGACCAGACGGCGTGGAAGCGCGCCCGTCCGAAGACGGCGCCGAGGGTGTAGAGCAGGAGGGCGCCGACCACCGAGCCGGCCGTCGTCCACCCGATCGCCCCGGCGAGGGTGAAGCTGCCCTGGCTGGCCGTGAACCCTGCCAGCGGCAGGATGATCTCGCTGGGCAGCGGCGGGAAGAGGTTCTCGGCCGCGATGAGCAGCCCTGCGCCCGGACCTCCGAGCCGCTCCATCGTGTCGACGGCCCACCCGGCCACGCCGGTGAGGTCGGTCTGGGCGGTGCTGCTCACGTGGGTCTCCTCGTCGGGTGAGCGGCGATTCTCCCATAGCCCGACCGGGTGAATCGCACTACGGTGGGCTTGCGCCGCAATCCCTGCGGGTGCCTGAAGGACGCGGCCGGAAGGCCGTCACGAGGAGGAACGGCACATGAACGACACGACGAGATGGATCATGATCATCCTGCTGCTGCTGCTGATCGGCGCGGCGGTGTTCATGCTCCTGCGCAAGCCCGGCGGTGACCGCACGGACGAGAGCGTCGACTCTGTCGACCGTCGCCAGCTGGACCGGGACGCCTCGGACACCTCCGCCGACGCCCCCCGCGTCGAGACCGAGCGCAGCGTCTACGACCAGGAGGCAGAGACGGCCTTCGACGACGGTCGCGGCGAGGAGCACGACCGGGCCACCCAGGCGGGTGGGGTCGGCGCAGCCGCAGGTGTCGCCGGTGCCGGGCATGCCGCGTCCCGCACCGAGGACGAGCCCCTCGTCGAGGAGACCGTCGTGGAGGAGCCGACCGACCCCTACCAGCCCGATGCGAGTGCCTACGAGGGTGGCGAGCCGGGCACCTACGCCGGTGAGAGCTACCGCCCGACCACGGACGACTACGTCGGCGCGGAGAGCACGGACGCCGACGACACCACTGAGGGCTCGGGCTACGCCGGGACGACCTACGACCCCACCGGCGCCGAGATGTCGGCCACCGCGCCGGTGACGGGCGAACCGGTCCGCACGACGGACGAACCGTTCGTCGACGAGTCCGCCGAGCCGTACCAGCCCGCCGCCGGTGCCTACGAGGGTGGCGAGCCCGGCGCCTACGCCGACGACAGCCACCACACCGCCACAGACACCGACGACAGCCACCTGCCGACCAGCGAGGAGGAGGCTGCCACCACGACCGGCACCGACGACGAGGAGCTCTTCGACGACGGCGGTCGCGAGCCGGTCACGGAGAGCGAGGACAACCGCGAGCGCTCTCGCCAGGCCGCACAGATCGGTGCGCTCAGCGCCACCGGTGTCGCGGCCGCCGCGAGCTCGCCGCACGACGAGTCGGGCTCCGAGCACGTCGCTGCGGACTCCAGCTCTGCAGACGTCCTCCCGCTGAGCGACGACCAGGTGCGGGAGGGTGCCCGGCAGGAGCCGCTCACCGTCGAGGAGCAGGAGCCGCACGCGCTGGACGAGCAGGAGCCGCTCACGGCGGACGACTACCTCGAGAGCACCGACGACCAGCCCACCACCGAGTACCCCGTGGGCGAGACGACCTACCGCTCCGCCGACGGCGACGCGACGGTGGTGGACGACACCACTCACGACGATGAGGTGGCCGCCGACGGCGGTGCCCAGGAACCGTTCCCGGAGTCTGTCTACGGCCCCGGCTCGGCCATGCCTGCCGAGGACGGCACCGGCCCCGCCGGGTGGGAGATCAAGGGCAACGCTGGCTCGATGCTCTTCCACACCAGCGAGTCGCCCAGCTACGACGGCGTGCGTGCCGAGGTGTGGTTCGACAGCGAGGAGTCGGCACGCGCGGCCGGGTTCGCGCACTGGGACCGTCGCCGACGCTGAGCGCACCCCGTCAGAAGGGCCCCGCCGAGACCGTCGGCGGGGCCCTTCTGACGTCCCACGCGTCACTCCTCTCCGTGCCCGCCCCACCCGCCCAGAGTCGGACGGGACCTGAGAAACGGGTGTGACCAGCGAGAATCTTGCGAAGCCGGGAATGACACCAGTGTGATATCAGGGTGACCTGCGGGAATAGAACTGCCGTGTGAGCAACATCACCTAACTACATCCTTGTGGTTCCCGCACAAACCGCACTCACGCAGGTCAGGTGGGGTTGACCGCCCCCTGGAAGCCGGATTCACTGCAGGTGCTCGCCCCTGTGAGTGGTCCTGTCCCCGACCTCTGATGGATGTCCCCCATGCCGATTCGCGCTCGTAGTCTGTCCCGCACGCTCATCGCCGTCACCGCGGCCGCCGCGCCCGTGATGGTTCTTGCCCCCACGGCGCACGCCGCGCCGACGACTCCGCAGCTGCCTCGGTCCCCGCTCGGGCTCCGACCGACCGCGCCTGCCCCGGCCGCCCCGACGATCCCGCTCCCGACGGTCGAGCAGACGGTCACGCGCTGGGTCAGCGTCCCCGCCAACGTCCGCTCCGGCCCGTCCACGTCCTACCGGGTCGTCGGGAGCAGGACCACCGGCGACCGCGTCAGCGGCGTGCTGACCTCGAACGGCTGGCTCAAGATCTCCGACACGCAGTTCATGGCCCCCTCGGTCCTCACCTCGACCGACCCGGGCGGCGGCGAGACCGGCACCACCTCCGTGACCCGCTGGGTCAGCGTGCCCGTGGCCAACGTCCGCTCCGGACCGTCGACCTCCTACAGCATCTCCGGCACCCGCACCCAGGGGCAGGAGGTCGCCGGCACCCTGACGTCCAACGGATGGCTGAGGATCTCCAGCAGCCAGTTCATGGCGCCCTCGGTGCTGACCTCCACCGCGCCGAGCACCGGTGGCGGCGGAAGCTCGACGGTCACCCAGTACCTCGACGTGGCGATCGGCAACGTCCGCTCCGGGCCGGGGCTGGGCTACGGCGTCGTCGCCACGATGACCCGCGGCACCGAGGTGAGCGGCACGTGGACCAACGGCTGGCTCGACCTGGGGAGCGGTCGCTTCATCAGCGGCACCATCCTGACCTCGCAGGCCCCGGCCCCCTCGACGCCGGCCCCCGCCGACCCGGCACCTCCGGCCGCGAGCGTCACGCGCTACGTCAGCGCTGCGGTCGCCAACGTCCGGAGCGGACCGTCGACGTCGTACGCGATCTCGGGCACGCGCACCGGCGGCACGGAGGTCCGCGGCTCGCTGACGTCCAACGGTTGGCTGAAGATGTCGGACCGCGAGTTCATGTCGCCCACCGTGCTCACCACCAGCCCGCCCGTGGTCGCGCCCGCCCCGGCGCCGGCGCCGGCCCCCACGCCGCTGCGCGAGGCCCTGATCGCGACCGCCGCGCAGTACGTCGGCTACCCCTACGTGCTCTACGGGACGCCGCCGGAGGCCTTCGACTGCTCCTCCTACACCTGGTGGACCTACAAGCAGAACGGGATCAACATCCCCCGGACGGTGCGCGACCAGCGGACCTTCGTCATCCCGGTCACGGACCCCCAGCCCGGCGACCTGGTGTTCTACAAGAACTACTACCACGTGGGCCTCTATGCAGGACCGGGCATGAGCTACGAGGCGCAGAACCCCAACACGGACGTGGTCTACGGGCCGATCTGGGACGACGACGTCTGGTACGGGCGGGTCCCGGGCATGTAGTCCGGCCGGGGGTCGGGCACCTCGACCCCCGGCTCAGGCCAGACCGAGGTCGAGCATGCCGTAGGCGGCGCGGTAGTCCAGGCCCTGGGCCTGGATCATCTCCTGCGCGCCGCTCCCGCGGTCCGCGATGACGGCCACGGCGACGACCTCCGCCCCGGCCTCCCGGCAGGCCTCGACGGCGGTCAGCGGGGAGCCGCCGGTGGTCGAGGTGTCCTCCACCACCAGCACGCGGCGCCCCGCCACAGTCGGACCCTCGATGCGCTGCTGGAGCCCGTGGGCCTTCTCGGCCTTGCGCACCACGAACGCGTCGAGCCGGCGACCACGACGGTGGGCTGCGTGCAGCATGGCGGTGGCGACGGGGTCGGCGCCCATCGTCAGACCGCCCACCGCGTCGAAGTCCAGGTCGTCGACCAGGTCGAGCATGACCTCGCCGACGAGCGGGGCCGCCTCGCCGTCGAGGGTGATCCGGCGCAGGTCGACGTAGTAGTCGGCCTCCTTGCCGGAGGACAGGGTCACCGGGCCGTGCACGACGGCACGGCTGGTGACGAGCTCGAGCAGGCGGTCGCGGGCGGGGTCCATGGCGCCCAGCCTAGTGAGCGCGCGGGGCCCGTCCCCGGTCGCCGGGGCGCCGACGGCCGGCGAGCGACCCGGCGACACGACGGGTGACCCGCCGCGGGGCGACCCGCAGGAGAGCCACCAGGCCCTTGTAGGCGAGGGACGGCACCACGACCACCTGGCCCCGCGCCACGGCCTCCAGCGCGTCGGAGACCACGCGGGGCGCGTCCAGCCACAGCGCCCGGGGCAGCGCTGTCATGTCCATCTCCGCGCGCTGGTGGAACTCGGTGTGCGTGAAGCCCGGGCACACGGCGGTCACCGTCACCCCGTGGGGAGCCAGCTCGGTCGCCAGCGCCTCGGACAGGACCGTCAGGTAGGACTTCACGGCGGAGTAGTGCCCCATCACGGCGAACGAGGCCACCGACGACACGTTGAGGACCGCCCCCCGCCCCCGCTCGCGCATGCCGCCCGCGGCCGCGTGGCTGAGCACCATCGGCGCCCGGACCATGAGGTCCACCGCCGCCTCCTCCTCGGCCAGGTCGTTCCGGACGAAGCCGCGGCGTGAGCCGAACCCGGCGTTGTTGACCAGCAGGTCGACCGGCCGTTCGCGGTCGGTCAGCCGCTCCGCGACGCGGGCCAGGTCGGCCCGGTCGACGAGGTCCGCCACGAGCACCTCGACGCGCACGGCATACCTCGCCCGCAGCTCGTCCGCCAGGGTCTCGAGCCTGGGTCGGTCCCGCGCGACGACCACGAGGTCGTGCCCCCGGCCGGCGAGCTGCACGGCGAACTCGCGGCCGAGGCCGGCGGAGGCTCCTGTGACGAGGGCGACACCCATGAGGACAGGGTAGGCACCCGTGCCCACACGCGCCCGGCCGCCGCACGACCTAGGGTGGCGCGCATGACCGCCGGCTTCGAGCTCGAGCTGCACGTCCCCGACCCGCCCGACGTCGTCTGGGCCCGGCTGTGGGACCTCGACCGGCACACGGCGTCGGTCCCGCTGACCCGGGTCGCCGGACGTGTCGGACCGGGCGAGCGCTTCGTCGCCCGCACCTCCGTCGGTCCTCTCGGGTTCGACGACGTCATGGTCGTGCGCTCCTGGGAGCCGCCGCGGCGCGCCGTCGTCGACAAGGTCGGCCGGGTGCTCGCCGGGCGCATCGAGGTCGACGTGGTCCCCGACGGCCCCGGGACGGTGGTCCGCTGGCGGCAGGAGTACGGCGCACCGCTGGTCCCGGACCGTGTCGCCGCGCTCGGCGCTCCGCTGGTGCGCAGCGGCTACCGCCGATCGCTGGCGCGCATCGTCGGTGCCGCCACCTAGGGTGGCCCCGTGCGCATCGCCACCTGGAACTGCAACTCCGTCCGTTCCCGCGTCGACCGCGTCGTGGCCTTCCTGGAGCGGCACGACGTCGACGTGCTCGCCCTGCAGGAGACCAAGTGCAAGGACGAGCAGTTCCCGATGCTGCCCTTCGAGATGGCCGGGTACGAGGTCGCACACGTCGGCTACGACCAGTGGAACGGCGTCGCGGTCGTCTCCCGCGTCGGGCTCGAGGACGTGCAGGTCGGCTTCGAGGGGATGCCGACGTGGGGCGCGGGCGACGACGCCATAGCCGAGGCGCGCGCGATCTCGGCCGTGTGCGGGGGCGTGCGCGTGTGGTCGCTCTACGTCCCCAACGGACGCACGCTCGATGACCCCCACCTGCTCTACAAGCTGGACTGGCTCGCTGCGCTGCGTGCGGCCGGCGCCGGCTGGCTGGCCGAGGACCCGCAGGCGCAGGTGGCGCTGATGGGCGACTGGAACATCGCACCGCAGGACGAGGACGTGTGGTCGACCGCCTTCTTCGCCGGCCGCACGCACGTCTCGCCGCCGGAGCGGGCCGCCTTCCAGGCGGTCGTCGACGCGGGCTTCGCGGACGTGACGAGGGCGCACACGCCGGGGCCGGGGACCTACACCTACTGGGACTACACGCAGCTGTCCTTCCCCAAGCGGCGCGGGATGCGGATCGACTTCTGCCTTGGCAGCCCGGCCCTGGCGGCACGCGTCGAGGGAGCGTTCATCGACCGCGAGGAGCGCAAGGGCAAGGGCGCCTCGGACCACGCACCGGTGGTCGTGGACCTCGCCGGCTGAGGGGCCCCGGGGGCGCCGATGGTGAGTAGATCGCCATCTCGTGCTAGCGTTTCTCTTGGCTGCCGACACATCACCGCACGTTGAGTGCACCTCCCAGATCCCATGTTCGGGATGGTCCCTGCACCTCGTAGGGGTGATCGGTAGCCCGGAGTCACCCATCCGTGGTGCTCCGTCAGCAATCACGAAGTAAGGCAACACCAGTGGCAACAGGCACCGTGAAGTGGTTCAACTCCGAGAAGGGCTTCGGATTCATCGAGCAGGACGGCGGGGGCGCTGACGTCTTCGTTCACTTCTCTGCGATCGAGACCTCCGGCTACCGTGAGCTCCACGACGGCCAGAAGGTTGAGTTCGACGTCACGCAGGGTCCCAAGGGCCCGCAGGCGGAGAAGGTCAAGCCTCTCTGAGCTGATCTCCCAAGGATCTCTGAGGAGGAGGCCCCTGCACCGGACGGTGCAGGGGCTTCCTGCTGTCCGGGGGCGGTTCAGCGGCGGTCGCGCAGGGCGACGGGCAGCGTGAGCAGGCACAGCACCGCGGCCACCGCGAACCCCGGGCCGAAGCCGGCGCCGGTGGCGATCCACCCGACGAGCAGCGCCCCGACGGCGGTCCCCGCGTCGAAGCCGGCGTTCCACACCGCGCTGGCGGCGCCGACCCGCCCCGGCCCCGCCGCCTCGAAGGCACGCAGCATCGTCAGGTTCTGCAGCCCGCCGTAGGCGACGCCGGTGACGGCGCAGGCCAGCACCCACGGGACGACGGCAGCAGGGGTGAGCGGCTCCCGCACGAGCCAGGCGATCCACCCCACGCCGACCGTCGCGACCAGCACGAACGGCCAGACGAGCCGGGCGGGGCCGACCCGGTCGGCCAGGCCTCCGACCCGCCACCGCACGACCGTCGAGCTCAGCCCGAGCGCCAGCAGGCCTGCAGCGGAGAGCCAGCCGGCGTCCACGACCTGGGGGGCGAAGGTGATGACGGCCCCTCCGGCGAGCGTGACCGCGAGCAGGACGACGGTCGCTGGCAGGACGGCACGGAGGAGGCCGGGAACGGCCTGGTCCTGTCCCGCGACGCCGGTCCTGGCGGTGGTCGCGGCGGCGACCGGGTGGGGCACCGGGTCGGCGGTCGCCCGGTCCGGCAGGTGGCGTCCCAGGGCGTGTGCAGCGGGCACCCCGAGCAGCGGAAGCGCGCCGATCACGAACACGGGCCAGAACCCCCACTGTGCCGCCACCCAGCCCCCGACCGGCATGAGCACGACGTTGGGCAGCGAGAGGGCCAGGGAGTAGGCACCGACGGCGGCACCCCGCCGGCCCGGCTCCACGAGCAGGACGGCGGCCGCGCTGGCGGCCACGGTAAGGATCCCGAAGCCGCTCCCCCGCACCGCGGAGAGGGCAAGGACCGGGCCGAGGTCGGAGGACAGACCGAACGCCAGCGAGGGGGCGCCGAGCAGCACCAGCCCGAGGGAGAGCGCCGCGGCCCAGCCGACCCGTCGGATCAGGGCCGGGACGGCGAACTGGGTCGCGACGGTCGATCCGAGCAGGACGAAGTTGACGAGCCCCGCCCCACCGGGGTCGGACCCGCCCTCGACCACCCACAGCGGCGCGGAGGGGAGGAGCACGGCATACCCGGAGAAGCCGGTCAGCGCGAGGACCGCCAGCGCCACCATGCCGGGCACGGACCAGACGCCGCCGGTGGGGGCGGCGGCGGGGGGTGGTCCGGTCACTCCTTGGCGGCCCGGGCTGCGGCCTTCTTCTCCTTCTTCCAGGCACGGACCGCGCCGAGGGAGTCGGCGTCGGTGACGTCGGCGATCGACATGTGGACGCCGTCCCTGCCGTAGTCGCCCGCGGCCTCTCGCCACCCCGGTGCCTCGAGCCCGCGCTGCTTGCCGAGCAGGGCCAGGAAGATCCGTGCCTTCTGGTCGCCGTAGCCGGGCAGAGCCTTGAGCCGGCGCAGGATCTCGCGCCCGTCGGGCTCGCCGGCCGTCCAGATCGCCGCGGTGTCGCCGCCGTGGTCGCGCACCACCGCCGCTGCGAGCTCGTGCACCCGCTGACCCATCGAGCGGGGGAAGCGGTGGACGGCGGGCGGGGTCGCGCAGAGGGCGACGAACTCCTCGGGGTCGGTGGCGGCGATCACGCCCGGGTCGATGCTGCCGAGCCGCTCGACGATCTTCCGGGGCCCGTCGAAGGCGACCTCCATCGGGATCTGCTGGTCCAGCAGCATGCCGGTGAGCAGCGCGAACGGGTCCTCGCTGAGGATGCGGTCGGCCTCCGGCTCACCGACCAGGTGCAGCGTCTGGGTCATGGGCCGATCCTGCCACGACCCCGGCGGGTATGGCGTGCGCGCCCGGGTGGTGCACGCGGCGCACACCCAGGGCCAGTGCCACGACCGCGGCGAGCGCCGCCGCCACACCGGCGCCGGTCAGCACGGTCTGCACCTGGACGACCGCCGCGGCGAGGAGGGCGTCGGTGTCGGTCGGGTCGACGAGGCCGCCGACCTCCTGGTGGAAGCGTCGCAGCCCCCAGGAGGTGAGGAGCGCCAGGCCCACGACCATCCCGACCATCCGGGCGACGACGACGAGGGAGCTGACCGTGCCGTGGCCGTCGTCCCGGGCGTCGGCGAGGGCGGCGTCGTTGACGGGCGCGATGGCGAGGCCGACGCCGAGCCCGGCAGCAGCCAGGGCGAGGGTGGTGGTCGTCACGTCGTCGAGGGAGGAGCGCTCCCAGCGGGCCATCGCGAGGATGCCCACGGCGGCCAGCGCCAGGCCGGGGGCGGCGACGACGGCGGGGCCGACGTGGCGCAGCAGCCACCCGCCGAGCACCGCCCCCACCGGGACCGCGACCAGGAAGCGGACGAGGACGAGGGCGGCGTCTGTCTCGTCGGTCCCCTGGGTGAGCCGGGAGAGCAGCGGGACGTCGACGACGACGGCCACGATGGCGGCGCCGACGAGGAGGCTGACGAGGAGGGCGGGCCAGACGCGGCCCCGCACGACTCCCTGGGGGACCAACGGGTGGCGGGCCGTCCGCTGCCGCACGAGGAAGGCGACGACGCTGGCGGCGCCGAGCGGCAGGAGCCACAGTCCCCACGGACCGAGCACCTCGACCTCGGGGTCGGCGGTGGAGAAGGTGAGGACCAACGAGCCGAGGGCGACCGCGACGAAGACCGCGCCGAGCAGGTCGGCGCGCAGCAGGAGCGGGAGCCAGCGACGGGCGGTCACGGCGGCGAGCAACAGGGTCGTCGCCGCCGCGGCGGCCCCGACCGGGGTCGCCACGCGCGAGGTGGAGCCCTCCTCGACGCCGAAGGGGACGAACGGCCCACCCAGCTCGATGGACGTCGTCAGCACCTCGGGCGCCCACAGGGTGAGGGTCCAGGCGACGGCGGCGAGCGCCGCCAGGAGGGACGCCAGGAGCGTCCTGCCGCGCCGGCGGTCGGAGACGGACGCCCCTTCCCCCTGCGTCCGGTCGGGGGGAGACGGCTCCGGGACCGGCCGCAGGAGGGCGATGCCCAGCAGGCACACCGCGCCGAGCGCGACGTTGAGCCAGAAGATCTCGCGCCACCCCGCGACGGCGAGGACCAGGGCGCCGAGCAGGGGACCCAGTACCGAGCCGAGCTCCTGGACCGCGCCCACGACGCCGAGCGGCATACCCCGCCGTCCCGGGGGCCAGAGGTCGGCGACGAGCGCGAGGGTCGCGGGGACCAGTCCCCCGCCCCCGAGTCCCTGGAGGAACCGCCCCCCGACCATCACCGGCAGCTCGACCGCGGCGGCGGTGACCGCCGACCCGACGATGAAGACCACGAGGCACCACAGCAGGATCTGGCGCCGGTCGACGAGGTCGCTCAGCCGGCCGATCAGCGGGAGGACCGCGATGTACCCCAGCAGGAACCCCGAGATGATCGGCGTCCCCCGCTGCAGCGCCTCGATGCCGACGCCGACGCCGGCCATCATGTCGGTCAGCGCCAGCACGACGACGTAGGTGTCGGCCGCGGCCAGCGCGACGGCCAGGGCGGCGACGGTCAGCAGCGACCGGGGCCTGCCGGTCACCTCAGGGCTTCGTCACCGTGACCGGCTCGCCGTAGGCGTCCATGGTGACGGTGTAGGTCGAGGTCGCGGGCGGGTAGAAGAGGCCGGTGATCTCCACGGTGCGCACCTGCCAGGTGTCCTCGACGAGCCCGAAGACGACGTCGAAGTCGGAGCTGGCGTCACCGGCGTACAGCAGGTCGGTGACGACCTGCCCGGGCAGCGTGCCGACGACCTCCTGCACGGCCTCGGCACCCACCCGTGCCCGCTCGCCGAACTCCGGCGTCTGGATCTCCTGCAGCAGCCCCACCAGGCCGGTCTCGGGGTCGAGGAGCGCCGCCGGGTCGGGGACGCCCAGGTCGGCCGGGTCGGTCCGCACGTGCGCCGGCACGTAGGGCAGCTTGACCCACAGCTCGTCGTCGAGGGCGACCGTGGGCACGTCGGCCTGGATGCCGGAAAGCCGCGCGGTGATCGTCCCGGTGAAGGCGGGCGGCACCATCGTCCCGTCGCCCTCGGCGCTGATGATGTAGCTGTTCTCGTCCTCGGGCAGGTCCGCGCCGACCAGGCTGAGGTGGACCGACCCGGCCTCGGCGAGGACGTCGTGCGCCTGCTCCAGGCGGTCCTCGGCCGTCGGGGGCGGGGGGGTGATGGTGGTGGGCGCCTCGTCCTCCGGCTCGTCGCCGCTGCACGCGCCGAGCACGAGGGTGAGGCCCGCCAGCGCGAGCAGGGACCGGTGCGTGCGGGTCATGGGGCCAGTATGCAGCGCGGGCGCGCGGCGGCACGGGACGACCCACCCGGGCACGGTGGACGAGACGTCGGCGCTCACCGAAGGTCGAGCGACTCTCCGTCCGGCCCGACGTCCACGGTGACCTGCTCCCCGTCGCGGAGCTCGCCGGCGAGCAGCAGCCGGGCGAGCCGGTCGCCGATCTCGGTCTGCACGAGACGGCGCAGAGGGCGCGCCCCGTAGGCCGGGTCGTAGCCGCGCTGGGCCAGCCACGCCGCGGCCTCGTCGGTGACGGCCAGAGTGATCCGCCGGTCCGCCAGACGCTTGGACAGCTGCTCCACCTGCAGGCCCACGATGGTGGCCAGCTCCTCGCGGCTCAGCGCGTCGAAGACGACCACCTCGTCGAGGCGGTTGAGGAACTCCGGCTTGAACGACGCCCGGACGGCGGCCATGACCTGCTCGCGCTTGGTGCCGGCGTCCGTGGCCGGGTCGACGAGGAAGTGGCTGCCCAGGTTCGAGGTCATCACCAGGATCACGTTGCGGAAGTCCACCGTGCGGCCCTGGCCGTCGGTCAGGCGGCCGTCGTCGAGAACCTGGAGAAGGATGTCGAAGGTCTCGGGGTGCGCCTTCTCCACCTCGTCCAGCAGCACGACCGAGTAGGGCCGACGGCGCACCGCCTCGGTCAGCTGGCCGCCCTCCTCGTAGCCGATGTAGCCGGGCGGGGAACCGACGAGCCGTGCCACCGCGTGACGCTCGGAGTACTCCGACATGTCGATCCGGACCATCGCCCGCTCGTCGTCGAAGAGGAAGTCGGCCAGCGCCTTGGCCAGCTCGGTCTTGCCGACTCCGGTGGGACCGAGGAAGAGGAAGGACCCGGTCGGCCGGTCGGGGTCGGAGATGCCGGCGCGGGCGCGTCGGACCGCGTCGGAGACGGCACGGACCGCACCGCGCTGCCCGATGAGCCGGCGACCGATCACGTCCTCCATCCGGAGCAGCTTCTCGGACTCCCCCTCCAGCAGACGACCGGCGGGGATGCCGGTCCACGCCGAGATGACGTCGGCGATGTCGTCCGCCCCCACCTCGTCCTTGACCATCGGGGGCTCGGTGGAGGCGGACCCCCGGGCCTCCTCCTCCTGCGCGGCGACCAGCTCGGCCTCGGCGGCGGGGATGTCGCCGTAGAGCAGGCGGGAGGCGGCGGCGTAGTCGCCCTCGCGCTGCAGCCGGTCGCTCTGGGTGCGCAGCTCGTCGAGCCGGGCCTTGAGCTCACCGACGCGGTTGAGGCCCGACTTCTCCGCCTCCCACCGGCCGTTCAGGGCAGCCAGCTGCTCCCTCTTGTCGGCCAGGTCGGCGCGCAGGCGGTGCAGCCGCTCGACCGAGCCGGCGTCGTCGTTCTCCTCGGCCGCCTTCTGCAGGTGCATCTCCTCCATCGTGAGGCGGTCCACCTGGCGCTGGAGCTCGTCGATCTCCACGGGCGAGGAGTCGATCTCCATCCGCAGCCGGCTCGCGGACTCGTCGACGAGGTCGATCGCCTTGTCGGGCAGCTGCCGGCCGGAGATGTAGCGGTCGCTGAGCGAGGCGGCGGCGACCAGGGCGGAGTCGGAGATGGCGACCTTGTGGTGCGCCTCGTACCGCTCCTTGAGCCCGCGCAGGATCGCGATCGTGTCCTCGACGCTGGGCTCACCGACGAACACCTGTTGGAAGCGTCGCTCCAGGGCAGGGTCCTTCTCGATGTTCTCGCGGTACTCGTCGAGCGTCGTGGCCCCGACCATCCGCAGCTCACCACGGGCCAGGAGCGGCTTGAGCATGTTGCCGGCGTCCATGGAGGAGTCGCCGGAGGCCCCGGCGCCGACGACCGTGTGCAGCTCGTCGAGAAAGGTGACGACGCGACCCTCGCTGGCCCTGATCTCGCCGAGGACGGCCTTGAGCCGCTCCTCGAACTCGCCCCGGTACTTCGCCCCGGCGACCATCGCGCTGAGGTCGAGGGAGATGAGCATCTTGTTGCGCAGCGACTCGGGCACGTCGCCGGCGACGATGCGCTGGGCCAGGCCCTCGACGACGGCCGTCTTGCCGACGCCCGGCTCCCCGATCAGGACAGGGTTGTTCTTCGTGCGACGGGAGAGCACCTGCACCACGCGGCGGATCTCCGCGTCGCGGCCGATGACGGGGTCCAGCTTGCCCTCGCGGGCCATCGCGGTCAGGTCGGTGCCGTACTTGGCGAGGGCGTCGAAGGTCGCCTCGGGGTCGGCGGAGTCGACCTTCTTGCCACCGCGAAGGGTCGGGATGCGTTCCTGCACCGCAGCCGCGTCCAGCACCGCGAACTGGCCCGTGCGCGCGATCCCCAGCAGGAGGTGGTCGGTGGAGACGAAGTCGTCGCCCATCCCGGACATCGCCTCCTGCGCGTCCTTGACCACCCCGTGCATCGCGCGGGACAGACCGGGGTTGCCCATCGTCGTGCCGGACGCGGTAGGAAGTCTGCGCAGGACGTCGTCCGCGGCCTGGGCCGCCAGGGCGGCGGACGAGCCGGTGGACTCCAGCAGCGGGGCGGTGGTGGTCTCTCCCTGCTGGGCCAGGGCCCGGAGCAGGTGGGCGGGCTCGACCTGGGCGTGCCCGGCCGCGGCGGCGTCGCGCACGGCGGTGGACAGGGCCTCCTGGGCCTTGGTGGTCAGGGACAGGTCCATGGCTTCCTACCTCACACTCGTGCGGGACTGGGTCTGTGGGTGACAACCGGTGCAAAGTTGAGTGTATTCCGCTCAACTCTGTCCCAGCCCCTGCGGGTCAGACGATCGGCGCGGAGAGCAGCTGCAGGCTCAGCACCATGACCACCGCCCCCAGGAAGAAGCCGACGAGGGACTGGGAGTAGTGCGTCTGGTAGCGCCGGGCTGCAGGCAGGAGCTCCATGAAGCTGACGGCGAGCATCATCCCCGCGACCAGCGCCAGCGAGAGCACCAGCCACTCCTCCGGCAGCAGCGCCCGCAGCACCAGGTAGCCGACGACGGCCCCGAACGGCTCGGCCAGACCCGACACCGTGGCCCAGACCATGGCGTGCGTGCGGCTGCGCGTCGCCGCGTAGATGGGAGCCGCGACCGCCACTCCCTCGGGCACGTTGTGGATGGCGATGGCGACGGCCAGGGTGATCCCGCCCTTCGGCTGCTCGAGGGTGGCCACGAACGTCGCCAGACCCTCCGGAAGGTTGTGCAGGGCGACCACCGCGGCCAGCAGGACCCCGCTGCGCAGCAGCTGGGCGTCCTTCTCCCCCATGCTGATCCGCTCCAGCTGCTCGCCGCCCTCGATCTCGGCCGGGTTCAGGTCGTGCGGGATGACCTTGTCGATGGCGAGCACCGTCAACGCCCCGAGGAGGAGCGCGCCGCCCACCCACGCCCGTGCGGCGTCCTGACCGAGGACGTCTCCCATGGCGCGCAGCGCGGCGGGCGCGATCTCGATCACGGAGATCGCGATCATGAGACCGGCGGCGAAGGCCAGCGAGGCGGCGAGCACGTCACGCCGCAGCAGCCCGGAGCGGGTGCCGAGCCACCCCCCGACGACCGTCGACAGCCCGGCGAGCAGCGCGACGACGAAGGCGAGCGTCACGGCATACCTCCTCGTCGCTGCGCCGACCCGTCGCAGGCGCTGCGGCGATTGTGCCGCAGGTCGGTCCTCGCCCGGGTCGTGGGTCCGCCTCCCCGCGCCGGGTGAGGTGCCACCCTGGGGGTATGCAGATCAGCTGCCACCTGGGCGACATCACGACCGAGCGCGTCGACGCGATCGTCAACGCCGCGAACCCCAGCCTGCTGGGCGGGGGCGGGGTCGACGGGGCGATCCACCGGGCCGCCGGACCGGAGCTCCTGGCGCAGTGCCGGCGCGTGCGTGCCGACGACTGGCCCGGCGGGCTGCCGGTCGGGGAGGCCGTGGCGACCGGCGCAGGCGCACTCCCGGCGCGCTGGGTCGTCCACACCGTCGGGCCCAACCGGCACGCGGGCCAGACCGACCCGGCCCTGCTGGCCTCGTGCTTCTCGCGCAGCCTGGACGTGGCGCACGCCCTGGGGGCGCGCACGGTCGCCTTCCCGGCGATCAGCGCAGGGGTCTACGGGTGGGACGCGGCGCAGGTCGCCCACGTCGCGGTGACCACCGTCCGGGCGCACGGCCCCGCGGTCCCGGGCATCGAGGAGGTACGGTTCGTCCTGTTCGGGGCCGACGTCCTGGCGGAGTTCCACCGGGTCATCGAAGCGTCCTGACCGGGCGACCTCAGCCGAAGCGACCGGTGATGTAGTCCTCGGTGCGCTGGTCGGAGGGGTTCTCGAAGATCTGCGAGGTCTTGCCGTACTCGACGAGCAGACCGGTGCGGTTGCCGGTCGTCTCGTCCGGCCTGGCGGTGAAGAAGGCGGTGCGGTCCGAGACGCGGGCGGCCTGCTGCATGTTGTGCGTCACGATGATGATCGTGTAGTCCTCCCGCAGGTTGAGCATGAGCTCCTCGATAGCGGCGGTCGCGATGGGGTCCAGGGCCGAGCACGGCTCGTCCATGAGGATGACGTCGGGCTCGGTGGCGATGGCCCTGGCGATGCACAGCCGCTGCTGCTGGCCGCCGGAGAGGCTGTACCCGGAGTCCTTGAGCTTGTCCTTGACCTCGTCCCACAGCGCTGCCTTGCGCAGGCACTGCTCGACGTGGTCGTCCATGCTGTCGACCTTCATGCCGGTGACCCGGGGACCGTAGGCGATGTTGTCGTAGATCGACTTCGGGAACGGGTTGGCCTTCTGGAACACCATGCCGATGTGGCGGCGGACCTCGATGGGGTCGACCTTGGGTCCGTAGACGTCCTGGTCGTGGTAGAGCACCTTGCCCTCGACGCGGGCGCTGGGCACGAGGTCGTTCATCCGGTTCAGGCAGCGGAGCACGGTCGACTTGCCGCAGCCGGAGGGGCCGATGAGCGCGGTGATCTCGTGCTTGCCGAAGGCGAGGTCGACGTCGTGGACGGCGTGGAAGTCGCCGTAGAAGACGTTGAGTCCGGCGGTCTGCATCACGGGGATCGGGCTGTCCGGGATCTCGTGCCGCGGGATGGCCGTCGTGCGCCGCATCTCGGCGTGGTGGTCGCTCACGATGAACTCCTGGGTGGGGGGCGGGGCAGCAGGCGGGGCGGCCGAGGCGCTACGACTCACGGGTGTACCTGTTGCGGATCCAGATGGCGACGGAGTTCATCGCCAGCAGCACGCCGAGCAGCAAGATGATACCGGCGGCGGCCAGGATGCGGAACTCCTCCTGGGGACGGACCGCCCACTGGAAGATCTGGACGGGCAGCACGGTGTAGGCACCGGTGAAGAATCCGTCCGGGTTGTAGGTGACGAACACGGTCGCGCCGACCAGCAGGAGGGGTGCGGTCTCGCCGATCGCCCGGGACAGCGCGAGGATGGTGCCGGTGATGATGCCGGGCACGGCGGACGGCATCACCTGGTGCCAGATCGTCTGCCACTTGGTGGCGCCCAGGCCCATCGACCCCTGCCGCAGGGTGCTCGGCACGGCCCGGATGGCCTCGCGGGAGGCGAGGATGACCGTCGGCAGCACCAGCAGCGCCAGGGTCAGGGAGCCCGCGTAGGCGACGGTGCCCAGGTTCAGTGGTCCGCGCACGATGAACGCCAGGCCCAGGATGCCGAAGACGATCGAGGGCACGGCGGCGAGGTTCTGGATGTTGAGATCGATGAAGCGCACCCACCACTTGGTGTGGTCGGCGAACTCCTCCATGAAGATCGCCGCCGAGACGCCGATCGGCACCACGGTGACGATGAGGCCGACCATGACGTAGATGGTCCCGAAGATCGCGGACTGCATGCCCGAGGTCTGGCGGTCCAGCGTCGAGGGCATCTGCGTGATGAGGTTGGTGTCCAGGCGGGGCAGCCCGCGCAGGCCGGCCTGGATGATGACGGCGAGCAGGGTGACGATCGCGATGACGAGACAGAGGATCAGCAGGGCGTGGAACACGCCCTCCTTCCACTTTCCTCCCCGCGCAGCCGCGTCGAGGTTGAGCTCGGTCGTACGACGCGCCGCGGCGACGCCGGTGCGGGTTGCGCTGTTCATTCGTACGTCTCCCGGAAGCGGCGGACCAGGGCGATGCTGATCATGTTCATCACGAACGTGATGGCGAACAGGACCGAGCCGACCGCGAAGATGGTGTAGTAGGTCGTCGTGCCGGTCCCGATGTCTCCGGTGGAGGTGCGCGCGATGAAGGTGGTCATCGTCAGCACCGAGTCGTTGGGCCACAGCGTCAGGTTGGCCGCAGCCCCGGCGGCCAGCAGCACGATCATCGTCTCGCCGATCGCGCGCGAGATGCCGAGCACGAAGCTGGCGACGATGCCCGACAGGGCGGCCGGCACGATGACCCTGGTGGCGGTCTGCATCCTCGTGCTGCCCAGGCCGTAGGCAGCCTGGCGCAGGGCTGAGGGAACCGCGGACATCGCGTCCTGGGAGATGGAGGCCACCGTCGGGATGATCATCACACCCATCACGACCCCGGCCGAGGCGGCCGAGAAGATGCCCGGGGGCTCCCCCAGCTTGCCGGGCAGGAACGTGGGCCACCACTCCCGCAGCAGCGGGGTCACGAAGGTCAGGGCGAAGAAGCCGTAGGCCACGGTGGGCACGCCCTCCAGGACCTCCAGCACCGGCTTGAGGATCCTGCGCATCCGGGTGCCGGAGTACTCGCTCAGGTAGATCGCGGCGCCCAGACCGGCAGGGATCGCGATGAGCAGCGCCCAGATGGTCACGTTGAGCGTGCCGACGATCAGGCGCAGGACGCCGAAGCCCGGGTTGCCGGAGTTGGTGGGCGCCCAGAAGTCGGTGGAGAAGAAGTCGGAGGGCAGGACCCGGTTGAAGAACTCGATGGTCGGGGGAACCAGGGACAGCACGATCCCCACCGTGACCAGGACCGAGAAGGCTGCGCAGAGGAAGAGCCACCCGACGATGGCCTTCTCGCCGCGCCGGCTGGAGCTGGCGCTGAGCGACACGGCGTCGCGGGGATCCTGGGTGCGCGGATCCTGCGCTCGGGCGACGATGCTCATCGCGCGACCTCCTCGGTCCTGGTGCAGGGATGGATCTGGATCGTCAGCGACCGCCGAGCGAGGCGATCTGGTCGAGCGCCTCCTGCTTCTGCTCCGCGGTGAGGGGGATGAAGCCGGCGGCCTCGGCGATGGCCTCGGAGTTGTTCACGTAGAACTCGGCGAAGGCCTTCACCTCGGGCTTGCCCGAGATGGACTCACCCTTGGGGTAGATGAACAGCTCGCGGCCCAGCGGGTTGTAGTCGCCCGACTGCACGGTCTCCTCGGAGGGCGCGACGCACTCGCCGGCCTCGTTCTCGACCTCGATGGCCTTGACCTGGTCGCCCGCCTCGGTGACGTACGACAGCGGGATGAAGGCTATCGCGCCCGTGCCGCCGGAGACACCCGTGATCGCGGCGTTGTCGTCCTCGCCGATGTCGTTGTAGTCCTGGCGGATGTTGCCCTCCTCACCGTTGATGGCCTCGGTGAAGTAGTCGAACGTGCCGGAGTCGGTGCCGGGGCCGTAGAGCTCGATGGCCTCGTCCGGGAACTCGGGGTTGATGTCGGACCAGGACTGGACGGTCGAGCCGTCCTTCCAGGCCGCGTTGAGCTCGTCGACGGTCAGGCAGGTCGCCCAGTCGTTCGCGGGGTTCACCACGACGGCGAGCCCGTCGTTGGCGACGCCGAGCTCCTCGTAGGTGATGCCGGCCTCCTCGCAGGCGGCGATCTCCTCGTCCTTGATCTCGCGGGAGGCCATCGAGATGTCGGTCTCGCCGGCGCAGAACTTCTCGAAGCCGCCACCGGTGCCGGAGGTGCCGACCGCGATCCGCACGTCGGGGTTCTCGGCCATGAACAGCTCGGCCGCGGGCTCGGTCAGGGGCGTCACGGTGGAGGAGCCGTCGATGGCGATGTCGCCGGACAGGGCACCGCCCGCCGAGTCGCCCGAGGCCTCCTCGGTGCCGGCGGCGGGGGTGGTCTCGTCGGTCGCGCTGTCCTCGCCGTTGCCACACGCGGTGAGCGCCAGGACAGCGGCGGCCACGGCGGAGGCGTGGGCCAGGTTCTTGTGCCGAAGGGACACGGGGTTTCCTTTCGTACCGGGTCGCGGAGGGTCACCTCCGCCGCTGGCGGTACCAGCACGTCCATGAAAGGGCCCCGTCATGAACGGATGGTGGCGGCGATCTGGCCGCCGGGTGACCGTTGCGGGTACGGAACTCCCCTTCCGGTCATCTGCCGTTCACCTGGTCGTGAGCCCCCCGGCCTCGGAGAAGGCACTCTCGGCCGTCGACACCAGCCCGACCCGCTGCTCCTCGGCCCGCCCGACCAGCACCCCGTAGGTGAACGTCTCCTCCCCGGCAGCCCGGGCGAGGTCGGCCAGCTCGCGGAGCCAGCCGATCGCCACCACGGAGTCCTGCACCCCGCCGAGCGACTCGGTGACCTGCTCCCAGCGGGCGGCCGCCGCCACCGCGTCGTCGCCGAAGGCCGGTGCCAGCGCCTCCCAGGCGTAGCGCACCGCCTTGGCCCTCTTGCGGGTCTCGTGCTGAAGGTGCAGACGCTGCTCGGCGTCCTCCTCGGTCTGGGCGGCGGCCCACTCGCGGTCGGTGAGGGCGCTCGCCTCGGCGACGAGCGCCGGCATGACCCGTCGCGCCTTCTTGCGCGCCCTCGCCCGCCAGGGTGGCTCGGCCAGCAGCTCGACCAGCCGGTCGGTCAGCTCGAGGTGGCGGTCCGAGTCGAGGGCTGCCACGAGGGCGCGGTGGGCCTCGTCGTGACGTCGGTCGAGCTCGGTGGCGACCCGCTCGCGGACCGGGCCGCGGACGTCGCGCTCCGGAAGTCCGTCCAGGCCTGCGAGGATGCGCTCCCTCATCACCTCGGCGTCGCGGGGACCACCGAGCATCTCCCCCAGCCAGCGCAGCTCGTCGCGCAGGGGGTCGGTCGTCTCCCGTCGGAGCACCCTGCGGAAGGTCCGGAGGGCGCTACGCAGGCGTCGGGTCGCCACCCGGACCTTGTGCACGGCGTCCGGGACGTCGTTCCGCACGTCGTCCTCCCGCCCCAGGATCGTGGCGAGCTGGGCGGCCAGGTAGGCGTGGAGGACGTCGGCGGCCGGGTCCTGGGGCGTGGGTCCCTCGCCGCGCGCGGCCCGGTCCGGGCGGTCCCCGAGCGCACGGGAGAGCTTGGAGGGCGAGTCCGACACCTGGATCCCCTGGTCCTCGAGCCTCGCCGTGATCGCGTCGAGCAGGTCCTCGTCGCCGCCCACCAGCTCGACCTCGAGCTCCCGCCAGGTCTGCCCCGCGGGGAGCGCTGTCACGGTGTCGTCGCACAGCTGGGCGACGACCACGCCGCCGTCGTCGAGCAGGTCGACCTCGACCCGGTGCGTCGAGAGCACCGCTGCGGGGAGCAGCGCGGCCGCAGCCCCGGTCGGCCACGCGTCGCCGAGCGCCCTGGCCACCTCGGCACGGTGCCCCTCGGGGACGCGGAGCCGGCCGGGGCCCTCGCCCAGCGGCGCGTGGATCTCGAGGCGCGTGCTGCCGTCGTGCGGGAGCTTGAGGTGCCAGCCCTCGTCGCCGCCACCCTCCCGGTGGCGCAGGGTCATCCGGTGCCGGACGAGGAGCAGGTCGGGGGTGTCGACGTAGGCCGCCCGCATCCGGTGCTCGCGCGCCTCCCCCACCTGCACGAGCCCGGCGAGGCCGGGGAGGGGCGCCCCCTGCTCGATCTCGAACTTGCGCTCGGTCTCCAGCTGCCTCATACCGCCATTGTGGCCCTCGGCGGCCGGACGGTCAGGGTGAGGGGGGTCGGGGCGCGGGGGGTCGCGGGTCACCCGGCTCGTCGTACCAGCCGTCGTGCTCGGCCACCAGCTCCGTGAACCGCTCCCGCAGCCCCTCGTACGCTCCTCCGCCGGAGGAGTCCGGCAGGCGGGTGTCCAGGACGTGGACCGCCCACTCGTGCGCCTCGTCGTCGTCCTCGGTCGCAGCCGCCTCGCGCACCACCCGGACCTGCTCGAACCCTTCGTCGCGCAGGTCCTCGGCGATCCGCTCGGCAGCGTCACGGTCGGGAAGGACGAGGAGGTGCTCGCTGCCGGGGTGGGGGGATGCGGTGGTCACACGGCCAGGATATGGCGCGGCGGCGGGCCGCGAGCTCACGCTCACGGCCCGTCGGCGACCGCTCAGTGCGAAGGTGCGTGCCCGACGTGCAGGCGGGCGAGCGCGTCGTGCAGCCAGTCGTGCCACGCAACGGCGGCAGGCGGGGGGCGCAGTGCCTCGGCCTGACGCTGCCGCAGGTCCTTCTGGAGCTCGCGCTCACGCTCGTGCGCCATGCTCTGCGCAGCCAGCAGGTCCAGGTGCTGGTACATGGGTGGTTCCTCCTCTCATGTCTCGGTCACTCGACGTGCCGGGTGAACCGGTCCACCGGCGACGCCGGAAGGGACGGGGGGGCCTGCGCGGGGTCGGGGTCGGCCGGCTCGTTGACCTTCGGGACCGCAGACTCGGTCACGCCTGCGGGCGGCGAGGGGGCCGCCGGCGCGGAGGCATCCCTGTCGCCGCAGGCGGTCAGGACGAGCGCGCCCGTCAGCAGGGCGGTCATGAGGGCGGCGGTCTGGTGTCGGACGAGGAGGAGGCCAGCCTGCTCCGGGAGTGCCGGTGGGACGACGGCGCCATGGGCACCCTCGTCGTCGACCACACCACCGGGGAGTCCCACCTCGTCAGCCAGACGGAGGCACTCAACCTCAACCTGACGCTCAGCCACGCCCTCTCCCACGACGGCCTGTTGGCCGCCGTACCAGACTTCTCCGCCCGTGAGGGAGTGCTCGTGGACACGTCCACCGGTCGTGAGGTCGGCCGCCTCGAGAACGCCTTCGGGTATGACTTCGACGCGTCCGGTGAGCGTCTCCTCGCCGCAGACACGGAGACGGACGCCTGGCACGTGATCTCGATGCTCGACCACGCCCCGGTGGCGACCTTCAACGGGCACGAGGCGGTGACCTTCTACGGCCGGTTCGGCCCGGGCGACTCCTCCGTGTTCACGACCGGCCTCGACAACATGCTGCTCGAGTGGGACGCAGGTACCGGCGAGCAGCTGCGCAGGCTGCCCGCGACCGGTTCCGGTCCACCCACGAGCTCCGGCGACGTCGTGCTCGTCCCCCGCCCGGACACCACCGGTGCCGTGCTCGTGGACACGTCTCCCCCTGGTGAGCTCTGGTCTGTCTCCTCGTGCCAGGGCCTCGCCGGTTTGGACCGGCTCAGGGTCGCCGGCGATCTCGTCGTCGTCGCTCGCGACTGCCAGGGCGAGGCCCAGGGTGGGCTGGAGACGCTCACGCGGTCCGGAGACCAGGTCCGGAGCTGGGAGGGCGTCAGCTGGGAGGCTCTGGAGGTCTCGCCGGACGGTCGCCTCGTCGTGTCCAGGGACGGCGCCGTCAGCTCAGAGGCAGGGACGCCCGTGGTGGGGCCGCTGCGTGTGCGCGACCTCGGCACGGGCGCGGTGGTCACCACGCTCGACGGCTTCTGCGAGCACACCCTCGCCGACCCGTTCACGGGCATCGCCGAGGATGACCCGGCCCTGCAGACGTGCGGGCGGCTGGGGGACCCGCCCTTCACCTTCTCCACCTGGGTGGTGCGCTGGTCACCGGACGGCCGGTGGATCGCTGCCGCCAGCGCGACGGTGGGCGAGGGTGTCGCGGTCTGGGACGCGACCACCGGCGCCCTCGTCGCCTCGCTGGCGACGCCGGGCACGGCCGAGCAGGAACGGTGGACGTCGGCCTACGACGCCCGGTTCTCCCCCGGGTCCGACCGGCTCGTCCTGTCGACCTGGAGCGGTCAGCTCGTCGCCGTCGACACCGCCACGTGGGAGCCGGTCGTCGAAGAGGAGCTCGGGGTGCAGAACGCCAGCTGGGCCGGTGTGGTCGGGTATGCCGCGGACGGGGCTCTCGTCGTCGTGAACCCGCTCTTCCAGAACGCTGCGAACCCCGCGCTGCTTCTCGTCGACCCCGACGCGCTCGTCGTCCGACGGATGTGGTCGGGCGTCGCCGAGGGTACGGTGCAGGCCGCGGACATCTCGCCGGACGGCACCAGGGTCGCGCTGGCCACGAGCGAAGGAGACGTCAACGTCTGGGACCTGGCCACCCGGGCGCTCGTCGACCGGACGGACCCGGGCCTCGGACGCCTCGAAGGCGTGCAGTGGCTCGACGACGAGAGCCTCGTGCTGCTCAGCGCGACGGGGGACGTGACGACGGTCACCACGGACTCCGATCGGCTGCTCGAGCTGGCTCGCGACACGCTCACCCGCGGTCTGACGCAGAGCGAGTGCCGGTCCTACCTCGTCGACCCGTGCCCCAGCCGGGCCGCCCTCCAGGGCTCGGAGGCGGTGGTACCCGAAGAGGTCCGGGGGTCGTACACGCTCACGTGGGCCTCCGACGAGCTCAGGGAGGCTGCCCTCAGCCACGCCGAGGAGGCCTTCGGCGAGCTGGACGACAGGTCCGTCGACCGGCTGACGACGCAGGCCGAGCTGCTGGACGGCACGTACCGTCTGGACCTGCGCGACGCCGACTACAGCATCACCCGTGGAGATGCTGGCGAGGTGTGGTGCACCGGCTCGGTCGGGCGCAGCGAGGGACGTCCCGACCGTCTTCTTCTCGGCGCGGACAGCGGAGGTCGGTGCCTGGACTTCCACTACGCCGAGGTCGGCTGGACGCTGGAGGGCGAGCTGCTGAGCTTCCCCCGTGACGAGTTCCGGGGCAGCTACTTCGACACCATCCTCTGGACCACCAAGCCGCTCCAGAAGGTCGGGTGAGTCCACCGCGGGTCGCTAGCCACCCGCTGGACGGCCCAGCGTCTCAGGCGCCCGCCACCACACGAGGAACGCCGCCAGGCAGACGACGCCGCAGAGCCCGAACGCCACTCCGAAGCCCAGGAGGTCGGCGACCACGCCGATGAGCACCGGGCCGACGATCGTCCCCAGGTCCTGCGCCATCTGGAAGGCCGCCAGCACCTTGCCGCCGTTGCGCTCGTGCCCGACGACGTCGGCGAGGGCCGCCTGGGTGGCCGGGCTGACGAGGCCGGCGCCGACGCCGGAGACGGCCGAGAGCACGAGGAGGGCGACGAGCCCGGCGGTGCGCGGGACCGCCGGGTGGCTGACCAGCCCGATCACCCCGACCGACACGCCCATCACGGCCAGCCCGGTGAGGATGAGGGGTCGGCGACCGACCCGGTCGGCGAGCCGCCCCGAGACCTGCAGGGTGGCAGCCGTCCCGACGGCACCGACGGCGAGCGAGGCCCCGGCCACCCAGGGCCGGTCGAGCACGGCTGCCGCGAGCAGCGGCAGCACCGCGATGCGCGCGCCGAAGCTCACCCAGCCGTTCGCCACGGCGGCGACGAGCAGGGCCCGGAACGCCGGGTCGGCCCAGGCCTGGGCCACCGTCAGCACCGGCCGCGCCGCGTCCCCCGCGGGGACCGGGCGCAGCCGCGCCCCACCCAGCCCGACGGCGACGACCGTGGCGGCGACAAGGAGCGCGACGGCATACACGACGAACGGCGCGCGCAGGCCCCACTCGGCGAGCAGACCACCCAGCACCGGACCGAGCATGCTCCCGACGAGGAAGGACGACGCGAACAGCGACGCGACGCGGCCTCTCGCCGCCGGCGGCGAGAGGCGGACCAGCAGGGCGGTCGAGGAGATGGTGAACATGGTCGAGCCGATGCCGCCAAGGCCGCGGAAGGCGAGCAGCTGCCAGTAGGACTGCGCGAACGCCGTGGCCAGCGAGGACACGGCCACGATCAGCAGACCGGACAGGTAGACCGGTCGCTCCCCCAGCCGCTCCACCAGGGCGCCCCCGACCGGGGCGAAGACCAGGCGGAACGCCGCGAAGATCGAGACGACGACGGTGGCGGCCGCGACCCCGACGTCGAAGGACCTCGCGAAGGCCGGCAGCACGGGCGAGACCAGGCCGAAGCCGACCGCGATGACGAACGCGGACCCGACGAGGATCCAGATCTCGGGAGGTACGGGGTCGCGCGGGGTGGCGCGGGCGCTCGCCTCAGCGGGTGCGGGCACGCAGGTGCTCCCGCATGTAGGGCAGGGAGAAGTCGACCAGCCCGTGGCCGGCGGGCGTGATGAGCTCCCGCTCGATGAGCCGGGTGCGGTAGACGTTCTGGTGCTGGACGTTGAGGCCGAGCCGGGCCGCGAGCTCGCCCGTGGACGAGGGTCCGTCGTCCTGCGCCATCGCCGCCAGGTAGTCGCGCTGCGACTGCGGCAGGTCCCGCAGGGCCGGGGCGTGGATCAGCCGGCCCATCCGCTCGGCCACGCCCGGGACCGTGGAGATGACGTCGTCCCGGCTCAGCTCCTCGCGCCCGTCCGCCGCCCGCCAGGCACCGTAGCCGGCGAGCTGGAGCAGGTAGGGATAGCCGTGGACGACGTCGGCCAGGGTGGTGAGCGCGTCGTCGACGATGCGGCCGCCGCCCTGCTCGACCGTGCGCCGGGCCGCGCCCGTCACCTCGGCGGGGGTCAGCGCGGGGAGGTGGACGCGCTCGGCCCGGCGCAGGAAGGTGGTGCCGCGGTGCTGCAGCAGCTGGTCGACGCCCACGGGCAGGCCGGCGGCCGCGAACGCGATCTCGCGCTCGTCGCGCAGGAGGTGCTGGTAGATCGACGCGAAGGCGGCGAGCGCCTCGCGGTCGACCGCCTGCACCTCGTCGAGCGTGAACAGCACCCCGGTCCGGTGCTCGGCGAGCACGTCGAGCAGCCGGACGAGCATGGTCTCCGCCGACTCGTGCACCGGGTAGCGCTCCTCGGCGGTCGTCGAGACCGACCCCAGGCCGGTGACCCCACCGCCCGTGACCCTCCGGCGGACGACGCGGGTGCCGTCGTGCTCTGCCAGCAGGGTGGGCAGGGTCGTCGCCTCCAGCTCCTCGACCAGTCCGGTCGACTCCGGGAGCCGGACCACCAGCCAGCCCCGCACCCTCGCCAGCTCCTCCAGCTCGTTGAGGATCACCGTCTTGCCCATGCCCCGGGCGCCGCTGACCAGCACCGAGCGCAGGGGCGATCCAGGTCCTTCGTCCAGGGCGATCTCGAACTCCGCGAGCAGGTCTGCGCGCCCGGCGAGCACCCGGGGCGACACGCCGAACCCCGGCCGGAAGGGGTTCGGTCCGTGCGGCATGCGACCTCCTGGGGACTGCTGTCGTTATACCTGTTATACCTTAGGCGCGTCGTTATATTTGTTATACATCGTCATGTCTGTTCTACACCCTCGGCCCCGTCAGCACCCTGGGTGACCAGCGCGGCGAAGCGTTCCAGGTCCACGTTCCCCCCGGACAGCACCACACCCACCCGCAGACCCGCCGTCTGCGGCACCGCGCCGGAGAGGACCGCGGCCAGTCCCAGCACCCCGGTGGGCTCGACGACCTGCTTGAGGACGGAGGCCGCCACGCGCATCGCCGTCACGAGCTGGTCGTCGGTCGCCGTGACAACCTCCGTCACACCGTCGCGGAGGATCGGGAAGGTCAGCTCGCCCAGGTGGAGTGTCTGGGCGCCGTCGGCGATGGTGCGCGGCGTCCCGATCGTGACGATCCGCCCCTCCTCGAGGGAGCGGCGACCGTCGTCGCCCGCCGCCGGCTCCACGCCGTAGACCCGGGCCCGTGGCGCCACCGCCCGGGCCGACAGGAGGCTGCCGGCCAGGAGCCCGCCGCCGCCGAGCGGGGTGACCACGACGTCGAGGTCGGGGACGTCCTCGAGCAGCTCCTTGACCACCGTGCCCTGGCCGGCGATGACGCCCGGGTGGTCGTAGGGCGGGACCACGGTCATGCCGCGCTCCGCGGCGAGCGCCGCGCCGATGGCCTCCCGGTCCTCGGTCCAGCGGTCGTAGCGGACGACCTCCGCGCCGTAGCCGAGGGTGGCGGCCACCTTGAGCTCCGGTGCGTCGTGGGGCATGACGATCGTGGCCGGCATGCCGAGCTCGCGCGCGGCGAGCGCCACCGCCTGGGCGTGGTTGCCGGAGGACCAGGCGAGGACGCCTGCGCGCCGCTGGTCGGCGTCGAAGGCGGACAGGGCGGTGAAGGCGCCCCGGAACTTGAACGCCCCGACCCGCTGCAGGTGCTCGGCCTTGAGGTGCACCTCGCAGCCGGCGAGCGCGTCGAGCCTGCGGGAGCGCAGCACGGGCGTGCGGTGCGCGACCCCGTCGAGGATGCGGGCGGCGGCCTGGACGTCGGCGTAGGTGGGCAGCGGGGGCGTGGTCACCGCCCCATCCTGCCCTCAGGACCCGAGGAGGGGGACGAAGCGGTACCACCCGGGTGCGGGGTCGACCCGGGGCACGTTGTCCTCGACGGTCACCCGGACCACCCGGCCGTCGAGCGGGAGGACCATGAGGCCGTCCGGTGCCAGCTGCTCGACGAGCTGCTCCGGCAGGGTCTGCGCCATCGCGGACACCAGGATGCGGTCGAACGGCCCGGCGTCGGGGGCACCCACCACGTCGGCGTCGGGCACCCGGACCGCCGCGTGGCCGAGCTTGTCCCGGCGCAGCCGCGCCGCCGCGTCCTCCACCAGCTCGGGCACGATCTCGACGCCCAGCACGCTGCCGGTCGTCCCGACCAGGCGGGCCAGGATCGCCGTGGTCCACCCGGACCCGCTGCCGACGTCGAGGACGCGCTGGCCCTCGCGGACGTCGAGCAGCGAGAGCATCGTCCGGACGGTCGTGGGCTGCGAGCAGGTGGCCCCGTGGCCGATGCGCAGCGGCTCGTCGTGGTCGGCCGCCCACCGCTGACCGGGCGGCAGGTATGCCGAGCGCGGCGTGGCCGCCATGGCGTCCTCCACGCGGCGCTGGGCCGAGGTCCGGTCGGCGTGCCTCATCGCGACGCCTCGCGCTCGTCGTCCAGCGCCTCGACGAGAGCCGGGAGCGCGGTCGCCGCGGTGGCACGCCATACCTCGTCCGCGGCCTCGCTCACCGCGCTCTCGCGCGGGTTGACCTCGACGACCGGCACTCCGCGGGCTCCGGCGAGGTGCGGCAGGGTCGCTGCGGGGTGAACGATCCCGGAGGTCCCGACGACGAGCACGAGGTCGGCCGCCTGGGCGGCGTCCACCGCGGAGAGGAAGTCGTCCTCGGGCAGCGCCTCGCCGAACCAGACGACCCCCGGCCGGACCGGGCCGCCGCACGACGTGCAGGTCGGCGGGTCCAGGCGGGCGACGGGCTCGGGCATGACGGGGTATGACGCGTCGCTGGCCCGGTCGCACGCGCTGCAGCGCAGCACGAAGAGGCTGCCGTGGAGGTGGGCCAGGACGTCGGACCCGGCACGCTCGTGGAGGTCGTCGACGTTCTGGGTGGCGACCGTGAGGTCGACGCCCGGCCGACGCTGCCACCGGGCGAGCGCGCGGTGACCTGCGTGCGGGCGGGCCCCTGCCACGAGGCCGGCACGCCAGGCGTACCAGGCCCAGACCTGCCCGGGGTCGGACGCCCAGGCCGACAGGGTCGCCAGCTCCAGCGGGTCGAAGCGCTCCCACAGCCCTACCTGTGCGTCGCGGAAGGTCGGGATGCCGGACTCGGCCGACATGCCCGCGCCGGTGAGGACGCAGACCCGGCGGGCCGGTCGGGCGAGGTCGAGGACCGCCGGGGGCACCGCTGCGTGGCCCCCGGGGGTTGGGTGCCCTGCGGGTGCGCCCACGGTCAGTCTCCGAAGGGCCAGCCCTGCGGTCGCCACACCGCCAGCGCAGAGCTGGACGCGGGGCCGCGGGGCCGGGTGCCGGCGCGCAGGGTGACGACCTCTCCGGAGAGCCCGGCCGCGAAGACGCGCGGGCTGCGGCCGAGCGCCTCCCGGAGTGCCTGATTCTCCGCGGTCAGCGCGACGAGCCGGTTGCGCATCGCCTCGACCTGGGTCTCCAGCCCGAGGATGCGGTGGATGCCGGCCAGGCTGACCCCGTCGGCCGACAGCGCCTGGACCTCGCGGAGCCGGTCGATGTCGCGGGCGGAGTAGCGGCGGCCCCCGCCGCGTGTGCGGGAGGGGGTGACGAGGCCGAGACGGTCGTACTGCCGCAACGTCTGCGCGTGCATGCCGGCGAGCTCCGCAGCGACCGAGATGACGTAGACGGGGGTGTCGCGGTCAGGACCCTCAGGGGTGGCCATGGCTCATCACTCCCGGGCGCGGCCCATCAGGGCCGCGCGGGGGTCGACGTCGCCCTCCTCGGCGGCGAGCGCCTCGACGGCCTCGCGGGCCTTGTCGGACAGCCGCTGGGGGACGACGACCTGGACCTTGGCCAGCAGGTCGCCGGTGCCGGAGGAGGTGGCGATGCCGCGACCCTTGACGCGCAGCACCCGTCCTGACGGCGTGCCGGGGGCGATGCGGACCTTGACGGTGCTGCCGTCGAGGGTGGGCACCGTCACGGTCGCGCCGAGGGTGGCCTCGCTGAACGTCACCGGCAGGTCGACCGTGAGGTGGCTGCCCTCCCGTCCGAAGACGGGGTGCGGCCGGACGGTCACGTGCAGGATCATGTCGCCCGCCTCGCCGCCCTGCACGGGCGAGGGCTGGCCCTTGCCGCGCAGCCGGATCCGCTGCCCGTCCTTGACGCCGGCCGGGATGCGGGTGGTGATCCGTCCGCCGTCCGGCTTGCTGAGGGTGACCGTGTCGCCGGTGGCGGCGGCGCGGAAGTCGATCGTGGTGCGGGCCTCGACATCCTGACCGCGCGGCATGCCCCGGCCGCCGTAGCCCTGACGCTGCCCCGCCCCGGGGAAGCCCTGGGCGCCGCCGGGGAAGCCGCCCGCCCCGCCCGCCCCGCCGAAGGCCCCGAGCAGGTCCTCGAGGTCGATGCCACCGGCTCCGCCCCCGGTGGTGAAGCGGACGTTCTGGGTGCCCCCGCCGGAACCGCCGAACATCTGGGCGAAGACGTCCTCGAACCCGCCCGCACCCCCGGCTCCGCCGCCGGAGGTGAAGCGGGCACCACCACCCATCGCGCGGACGGCGTCGTACTGCTTGCGCTGCTCCGGGTCGGAGATGACGGCGTAGGCCTCACCGATGTCCTTGAACTTCTGCTCGGCCGCGGCGTCGCCCGGCTTGGCGTCCGGGTGCCACTGCCGCGCAAGCTTGCGGTAGGTCTTCTTCAGCGTCTTGGCGTCCACGTCCTTCTCGACGCCGAGGATCGCGTAGAAGTCCTTCTCGATCCAGTCCTGGCTGACCATCGGTGCTCACCTCCTCGTAGTGCTGCTCATCATCTCCGACCGGAGCGTCAGTGCGGGTCGGCCACGATGACCGTGGCGGCCCTCACGACCTGCTCGCCGATCCGGAAGCCCGGCTGGACGACCCTGACCACGGTGGTCTCGGTCGTGCCCTCCGGGAGCTCGGCCCCGGGGCTGCCGGCGGGGAGCATCGTGAGCGCGTCGTGGTGGTGGGGGTCGAACACGTCCCCCACCTGACCCACGCGCTCGACACCGAACCGGCTCAGCGTCGACTCCAGCTTCTCGGCGATGACCGCGAACGGACCCTCGGTCAGGTCGCCCGCCTCCCGCGCCGAGTGGACGTCGTCCAGCACGGGCAGGAGCGCCTCGACGACCGAGGAGACCGCACGGTCTCTGTCCGCCGCCCGCTCCCGCTGGGTGCGGTTGCGGAAGTTGACGAACTCGGCCTGCATCCGACGCATCTCCTCGAGACGCTCGACGGCCAGCGCGGTGTCCGGGTGGACGTCGCCGGCGGAGGATCCGGGGAGGGTCTCACCGACCTCGCCGCCGACGGCGCTGCCAGACCCAGCCCCAGACCCGGACCCGGACCCGCTTCCGGACGCCTCGCCCGGCTCGTGCCCCGCCGCGACAGGCGGCGTGCGTGCCTCACCGGTCTCGGGGTCGATCCGCCGCTTGTCGCGGATGACCGGCCCCTGGCCGGGAGCGCCCTCGCGAGGGTCGCCCCCGGTGGGGGTGCCGTCGACGTCGGTCACTTGGTCTCCTCGTCGTCGACGACCTCGGCGTCCACCACGTCGTCGTCGGACGGCGTGCGGTTCGGGTCGACGTCGGCCGCGCCCGTGGCGTCCGCGAAGCCCGCGCCCGCCCCGGCGCCGCCGGCGCCCGACTCGGCCTGTGCGGCATACATCGCCGAGCCCATCTTCTGGGACTCCGTCGACAGGGTCTCCATCTTGGCCTTGATGTCCTCGATGGAGGCACCCGAGTCGGCCTTGAGGGCGTCCTTGAGGGCGGTCAGCGCGGTGTCGACCGGGCCGCGCGTCTCCGCGGGGACCTGCTCGCCGTTGTCGGCGAGGAACTTCTCGGTCGAGTAGACCAGCTGCTCCGCGGTGTTGCGGGCCTCGGTCTCCTCCTTGCGCTGCTTGTCCTCCTCGGCGTGCGCCTCGGCGTCCTTGATCATCCGCTCGATCTCGTCCTTGGGCAGCGCGCTGCCGCCGGAGATCGTCATCGACTGCTCCTTGCCCGTGCCGCGGTCCTTGGCGGACACGTGCACGATGCCGTTGGCGTCGATGTCGAAGGTGACCTCGATCTGCGGCACGCCGCGGGGGGCCGGGGCGATGCCGGTCAGCTCGAAGTTGCCGAGCAGCTTGTTGTGCTGCGCGATCTCACGCTCGCCCTGGTAGACCTGGATCCCCACCGACGGCTGGTTGTCGCTGGCCGTGGTGAAGACCTCGCTCCGCTTGGTCGGGATCGCGGTGTTGCGCTCGATCAGGCGGGTCATGATGCCGCCCTGGGTCTCGATGCCCAGGCTCAGCGGGGTGACGTCGATGAGCAGGACGTCCTTGCGCTCGCCCTTGAGGACGCCGGCCTGCAGGGCGGCGCCGACGGCGACGACCTCGTCCGGGTTGACGCCCTTGTTGGGCTCCTGGCCGCCGGTCAGCGCGCGCACGACGTCGACGACCGCAGGCATGCGGGTCGAGCCGCCGACGAGGACGACGTGGTCGATCTCCTCGACCTTGACGCCGGTGTCCTTGATGACCTGCTGGAAGGGAGCCTTGGTGCGCTCCAGGAGGTCGGCCGTCATCTGCTCGAACTGGGCGCGGGTGAGCGTCTCGTCGAGGTGGATCGGGCCGTTCTCGCCCATCGACAGGTACTGCAGGTTGAGGGTGGTGCTGGTCGAGGACGACAGCTCCTTCTTGGCCTGCTCCGCAGCGTCCTTGAGGCGCTGCAGGGCGATCTTGTCCTTGGCCAGGTCCACGCCGCTCTGGTTCTTGACCGTGGTGACGAGGTGGTCGATGACGCGCTGGTCCCAGTCGTCACCGCCCAGCTTGTTGTCGCCGTGGGTGGCCTTGACCTGGATGGTCGCGAAGCCGTCCTCGGCGTCCTTGCCCACCTCGAGCAGGGAGACGTCGAAGGTGCCGCCACCGAGGTCGAAGACGAGGATCAGCTCGTCCTCCTTGCCCTTGTCCAGGCCGTAGGCCAGCGCGGCGGCGGTCGGCTCGTTGACGATGCGCAGCACGTTGAGGCCGGCGATCTCACCGGCGTCCTTGGTGGCCTGGCGCTCGGCGTCGTCGAAGTAGGCGGGCACGGTGATGACCGCGTCGGTGACCGGCTCGCCCAGGTAGGACTCGGCGTCGCGCTTGAGCTTCATCAGGATGCGCGCGCTGATCTCCTGGGGGGTGTACTGCTTGTCGTCGATCGAGGTGCTCCAGTCGGTGCCCATGTGGCGCTTGACGGAGCGGATGGTGCGGTCCACGTTGGTCACGGCCTGCCGCTTGGCGACCTCCCCGACGAGGACCTCGCCGTTCTTGGCGAAGCTGACGACGGACGGCGTCGTGCGACCGCCCTCCGCGTTCGCGATGATCTCCGGCTCGCCGCCGGTGAGGACGGCGACCGCCGAGTTGGTGGTGCCGAGGTCGATGCCGACTGCACGTCCCATGCGTTGCTCTCCTTGGTATGTCGTGCCGCCCCGCCCGGGTGGGCGTGGTCGGCGAGGCTTGCCCTGTCTGCACTCAACCCTGCTCGCCCCGTCGGTCCGTTGTCAAACCAGGACTCAGTGAAGTTGAGTTCACTCGGCTCAACCCACGGGGGGTCGCCGTTGTTCCCGGCGGGACGACGTCGTCCGGCACCTGCTGGTCAGGTCAGCCAGAGGGGTGCGAGCCATCCGACGAGGCACGCGGACAGCAGCAGGGTGACCACGACGAGGGCGACGACCCGCCAGCGCGCGACGAGGAGCATGCCGCTGATGGCCCCGACGCTGGTCCCGGCACCGGTCACGAGGAACGCCAGGGCGGGCCCGGCCCCCATCCCGCCGTCCATGAGCGAGGCGACGAGCGGCAGCGAGGCGTCGGAGTTCAGGTAGACCGGGATGCCCAGGAGGGCGGCGAGAGGCACGGCCGTCAGGGCGTTGCCGTCGCCGAGGTGCTGCTCGAAGACCGACGACGGCACGAGCTCGATGAGCAGGTAGCCGAGGAAGGCGAAGGCGAGGAAGAAGGTGGCCAGCCGCCGACCGTTGTCCAGGATCGCGGAGAGGAACTGCCGGTGGGGCGACCGGGCCTCGGAGCAGCACGACGTCGTCGGTGCCGCCTCGTCAGGGTGCCCGGCGGGAAGGTCGGCCCCGGGGGGAAGGTCGACCCCGCCGGCCGGCACGCCGACACCGACGAGCTCGGCGGCGCAGCACGGGACAGCGGCCGGCGGGGCACTGATCCGGGCCTGGCCCGCCAGCCAGCCGGTCCGCTCGAGCGCCCATGCCGCCGCCCCGCCCAGCAGGCCGACCCCGATCGCCGCCACGAGGAAGGTCGTGGCGAAGCCGGCCCCGAAGAGCCCCAGCGACAGGACGTACTCCCCCGGGCTCGTCAGCGGTGAGGAGACCATGAACGCGACCACCGGGGCCCAGGGCACCGAGGCGGCGAGGGAACCGAGGATCACCGCCATGGTGCCGCAGGAGCAGAAGGGGGTCAGCGCGCCCAGGGCCACCGCGCCCAGGACCGCCACCGGCGTGCTCCGGCGCATCCAGCGCGCCAGGCGGTCGGTGCCGACGTACACCTGGATGGCGGCGGCCAGCACGATGCTGATGAGCAGGTAGGGCCAGGTGTGCTCCACCGTGCTCACGACGCGCTCGAGGACCCGTAGGAGGAGGTCGATGATGAAGGACGGCATGGTGCTCCTTTGCATAGATGCCTGTCTAATGCTTAGATGACTATCTATGAATGCTGCGACGGCGTCAACCCATTCCCCCGCGGGTGTCCCTCGCCTGCTCTCCGCCCTGTGCTGCGCCCCCCTGCTCGCCGCGGAGCTGTCGGAGGACGACGCCGACTTCCTCGCCCGGGCGCTGAGGACCCTGGGCGACCCGGTGCGGCTGCGCATCCTCGGGAGGATCCGGACGCGTCCCGCCGCAGAGACGACGACCAGCGACCTGAGCCACCACCTCGGCCTGACGCAGCCCACGGTGTCCCACCACCTGGGCACGCTGCACGAGATGGGCTTCCTGACCCGCCGGCGGGCGGGTCGGCAGACCTGGTACCGCATCGAGCCCGCCGCCTTCGAGTCGCTTCAGCAGCTGCTCGACCCCGCTCCAACGGAGGCCACCGCAACCTTTTCCTCCCCCTCCCGCGACTCCCCCGCATGACGCGCTTCGCGTCGTACGAGCAGGGCACCTGCCCTCGACCCAAGGGGAAGACATCATGAGCACTCGCCGGGGACACCTCCGCCTCACCGCCCTCGCCGCCGCCGTGGCGCTGGGGGCCACCGCGGCCGCACCCAGCACGGCCGCGGTCGGGGGGACCGCGGGCGTCGCCACCCACGCCGCCACCACCACGAGCTCCTGCGGCCTGGTCTGGGGCTCGCTGGCCAAGGGCAACGGCACGGCCCACACCACGGGCACGCTGACCGACGTGCGCGCCGGCCGGCACAGCTGCTTCGACCGGCTGGTCCTGGACGTCCACGACGTGCCGGGCACCCTCACCTACGACGTGCGCTACGTCGACACCGTGCGCGGCGACGGCAGCGGCCTGGCCGTGCCGCTGGCCGGGGGCGCCGACCTGCGGGTCGTGCTCCGCGCACCGGCCTACGACGGCCGGGGCCGCCCGACCTACGCCGTCGCCGACCGGGACGAGCTCGTCGACGTGGACGGCTGGTCGACCTTCCGCCAGGTCGCCTGGGCCGGGAGCTTCGAGGGCCAGACCACGCTGGGGCTGGGCGTCCGGGCACGGCTGCCCTTCCGGGTCCTCGTGCTGGACGGACCCGGCGACGGGGCCCGGCTGGTCGTGGACGTCGCCCACCGCTGGTGAGGTCTGTCGGCGCACCCTGGCAGGCTGGGGGTATGGAGCTCCTCATCCTGGGTGGGACCCGTTTCCTCGGGCGCGCGGTGGCCGAGGACGCGCTCGGCCGTGGCCACCAGGTCACGTGCCTCGCGCGTGGCTCGGCCCCGCCGCCCGAGGGCGTTGCCTTCGTGCGCGCCGACCGTGACGAGGACGACGGGCTCGCTCCTGCCGCCGGGCGGACCTGGGACGGCGTGGTCGACCTGACCCTGCACCCCGTCCACGCCCGCCGGGCCGTGCGCGACCTCACCACCGGCCACTGGCTCTTCGTCTCCACCGCCAACGTCTACGCCGACGGCACGGGTCCCGAGCCGTCGGAGGACGCCCCGCTGGTCGACGCCCACGACGCCGACCGGATGGAGGGGATGGAGACCTACGGGGGTGCCAAGGTCACCTGCGAGCAGACCTACCTGGCCAGCAGCACGCCGGCCGCCGTCGTGCGCCCGGGGCTGATCGGCGGACCGGGCGACGCGTCGGGACGCAGCGGCTACTGGCCCTGGAGGTTCGCCCACCCGGTCGGCGAGGAGGTCGCGGTGCCCGACGACCCCGACCTCCCGTGCGCCCTGGTCGACGTCCGCGACCTGGCCGCATGGATCGTCATGGCCACGGAGCAGCGGCTCCAGGGCCCCTCCAACGTCACCGGCCCGACGACCCCGCTCTCCCACGTCCTGGCGACCGCCGCGCAGGTAGCCGGCACCGGCGCCCGCGCGCGCCCCATACCCCCGCCCGTCCTCGCCGAGCTCGGGGTCCGGCCCTGGATGGGCCCGACCTCGATGCCGCTGTGGCTCGACGACGCGACGATGCGCGGGTTCGGCACCCTGGACAGCTCCAGGGCGAGGGCCGCCGGGCTGCGCACCCGACCGCTGGCAGACACCCTGCGCGACGCTCTGGCCTACGAGGAGACGCGCACCACCCCGCGCGCCGCCGGCCTCACCGACGACGAGGAGCGTCGGGTCCTGGAGGCACCCCCTACCCTCGGGGGATGGAGCAGCTCACCTCCACCGTGACCGGCACCGCCCTGGTCTTCGAGGGCGGTGGCATGCGGGCCTCCTACACGTCCGGGCTGCTCGTCGCGCTGCTCGAGGCCGGCATCCACCTCGACTGGGTCGGCGGGATCTCGGCGGGCTCGAGCAACACCGTCAACTACGTCTCGCGGGACCCGTGGCGGGCGCGGCACAGCTTCACCGACTTCGTCAGCGACCCGCGGTTCGGGGACTGGCGGACGTTCGTGCGCGGGCAGGGGCTGTTCAACGCGCAGTACATCTACGAGGAGACCGGGCTGCCCGGTCAGGCGCTGCCGTTCGACTTCGAGACCTTCACCGCGAACCCGGTGCAGGTGCGGATCGGTGGCTTCAACGCCACCCGTGGCGAGGCCGTCTACTGGGGCCGGGAGGACCTGGGGACGGTCGGCGACCTCATGGTGCGGGTGCGCGCGTCGTCGACGATGCCGGTCGTCATGCCACCGGTGACGATCGACGGCGAGGTCTATGTCGACGGCGCCCTGGGACCCTCCGGCGGGATCCCGCTCGACGCGGCGCGGGCGGACGGCTACCGGAAGTTCCTCGTCGTGCTCACCCAGGAGCGCGGCTACGTCAAGACGCCCTCGCGCAACGACTGGTACCTGAGGCGGCACTTCCGCCGCCTGCCGGCCGTCGCCGACGCGCTGCGCGGGCGCCCGGCCCGCTACAACGCGACGCGCGAGGAGCTCTGGGAGCTGGAGCGCGCCGGTGCGGCCTACCTCTTCGTGCCCGAGGCGATGCCGGTGGGCAACGGCACGCGCGACACCGCACGGCTGCGCGCCAGCCACGCGGCGGGGCTGGCGCAGGCGAGGCGGGAGCTGCCGGCGATCCGGGAGTTCCTCGGGCTGGCCGGGTGAGCCCCGGGCGGCCCCTGGGGTGACGTCCACCCGTCGACAGCCCGGTCGCACCTGACATGCTCCGGGGTATGACGTCACGCACCGCCGAGGACCACGTCGTCTGCGAGGTCGGGGACGGGGTGGCGCGGGTGCGCCTGTCCCGACCCGAGAAGCTCAACGCGCTGACGCTGAGCATGCTCGACGAGCTGGTGGCCGTGGCACGCGCGATCGGCCGGGACCCGGAGGCCAGGGCCGTGGTGCTCTCCGGCGAGGGCGGGGCCTTCTGCGCGGGCCTCGACCTGGCCGCGGCGCTGCGGCAGCCACGAGCCATTGCGGCACGCTTCGTCCCGCGGCCGTGGCTGGGCACCAACGTCTTCCAGGAGGCGTGCTGGGCCTGGCGCCGGCTCCCGGTTCCGGTGGTGGCCGCGGTCCATGGGCACTGCCTGGGCGCCGGGCTGCAGCTGGCGCTGGGGGCCGACCTGCGGGTCAGCGCGCCCGACGCGCAGTGGTCGGTGCGCGAGGCCCGGTGGGGACTGGTGCCGGACATGAGCGGCACGCGGTCGCTCGTCGAGGTGGTGGGTCTGGACGTGGCCAAGGACCTCACGCTCACGGCACGCCTGCTGAGCGGTGCGGAGGCGCACCGGCTGGGGCTGGTGACGCGGGTGGCTGACGACCCCCTCGCCGCGGCCGAGGAGCTGGTGGCCGAGATGGTCACGCACAACCGCGAGGCGCTGGGGAGGGCCAAGCGGCTGCTCGACGGCGCGGTGAGCTCCTCTCCCCGGCGTGCGTTCGCGCGGGAGCGGGGGGCCCAGCTGGGTCTGCTGCGGCGGATGGACCGCTCGGCCCTGCCGTCGTCCCGAGGGGCCCGCGCACCGGGGATGCAGGTATGAGCCCCACGGCGCAGCCCGACGCCGACACCGGCAACGTCGGCGCCCTGCCCAGGACGCGGTCGATCAGCCGCTGGGACCGGGTCTGGCGCCCCTTCTGGGTCCTGCCGATGGTGATCGTCGTGGCCGCCACGGTCGCGGGCATCTTCATGCCCGAGCTGGACCGCACCCTCGACGACGAGCTGCCGTTCTTCTTCCCCGGCGGACCGAGCGGGGCGCGGGACATGCTCGGCACCATCGCCGGCGCGATGATCTCGGTGACCGGCCTGGTCTTCTCGATCACCATGGTCGTGATGCAGCTGGCCAGCAGCCAGTACAGCCCCCGCGTCCTGGGTGACTTCCTGTCCAGCCGCGTGACCCAGGTGACGCTCGGCATCTTCGCCGCGAGCTTCACCTACGCGCTGACCGTCCTGCGCTCGGTGGAGGGCGAGTCCGGCGAGGGCGGGATGTTCGTGCCGCAGGTCTCGGTCACGCTCGGCTTCGTGCTCGTGCTGGCCAGCGTCGGGATGTTCCTCGCCTTCATCCACCACATCACCGACTCCATCCAGGTGTCCTCCATCGTGTCCCACCTCGGCGACGACACCGTCGACGTCGTGGACCGCTACCTGCCCGAGCCCGACGCGCCGGGCGCGCGGCTGGGGACGGACACCTGGGTGCCCGAGGAGGGGTTGACGCCCCAGACCGTCCCGGCGCAGGAGCACGGGGCGATCGTCGAGGTCGACCACCGCGAGCTGGTCGCGTGGGCGGCGGAGCACGACGCGGTCGTCGAGGTGCTCCTGCAGGTGGGCGCGTTCGTGCCCCAGGGCGCACCCGCGATCCGGGTGTGGCGTGCCGCCGGCGCCCCGGAGCTCGACGCCAGCGAGCTCGAGCCGCTGCGGCGCCTGGTCGTGGTGGAGAAGGACCGCTTCTTCAACCAGGACCCCGCCTTCGGCGTCCGCAAGCTCGTCGACATCGCCGAGCGAGCCCTGTCACCGGGCATCAACGACCCCACCACCGGCGTCCAGGTGCTCGATGAGCTGCACCGGATCCTGCGGCTGACGGTCACGCGTGCGGAGCTCCCCGCGCTGGTGACCTCCGAGGGGGAGGTCCGCCTCGTGCACCTCCCCCAGCGGGTGGAGCAGCTGGTCGACCTGGCGCTGGCCGAGCCTCTGCACTACGGCAAGGACACCCTGCAGATCCCCCGGCGCGTCGCAGCCATGGTCGAGGACCTGCTCACCGTCGCCCTTCCCGAGCACCGCACCGCCCTGCAGTCCTGGCTGGAGGAGGCGCAGGGGCTGGTGACCGACTAGGCAGGACCGGTGGCTGGTGGGGCCCCAGGCTCCTCACGAGCCACGGCGGCCAGCTCGACCAGCAGCACCGCGGACAGCTCGGAGGCCGCGTGACGCAGCTGCGCGAGGTCGACCGACTCGTGCCGCTGAGCCACCGTGGGCTCGATGCTGGACAGCACCTCCTGCGCCGGTCGGGCCGCCGCAGCGCGGACCGCCAGCTCCTGACGCAGCTCCTCGCTGAGGAGCCCCCCGGGCGCCGACGCCGCCCGTCCCAGCTCCACGGCATACCTCTCCGCCTCCGCGGCCTCGCGCGGGTCGTCGCTGGTGAGCATCCGCGAGGCCCGCCCCAGCAGCGCCCGGCCGCGGTCGAGGTCTCCCCCGCCGAGCTCCAGGACCGCCCGCCGGAAGAGCGGTCGGTCGTCGCGGCAGGCCTGCCTGGCGAGGACCCCGAGCTGGATGCCCAGGACCCGTTCCCGGGTGCGGGCACCGGGCCGGTCGTCCTGGCGCAGGCTCGGGACGAAGCCCTCCGGGGGTGCGCTCATCGCCATCGTGTCGAGGTACTCGTTCTGCGCGTCCTCCGGCGACTGCACGGTCTCGCGCAGCGGGATGGCGCGGATGGCCAGGGTCGCCAGGAAGACCACGGCCATGACCGGCAGGCCGAGCACGAAGACGTCGTGGAGCTGGTCGGCGAGTCCGGCGCGGACGGCGGCGAGGATCTCGGGGGGCAGACCGGCGGTGACGGCGGGGTCCAGCGCCGCCCCCGCGCCGACGTCCTCCAGCCCGGCGGCACCCTCGACGAGCTCCGGGGGCAGGTGCGAGGCGATCGCCTGCGCCATGCCGGCGGTCATGACCGAGCCGAAGATCGCGATGCCCACGGTGTTGCCGACGTTGCGGAAGAACTGCAGGGCCGCCGTCGCGACACCGAGGTCGCTGCGGGACACGGCGTTCTGCACCACGAGGGTGTACTGCTGCATCGCCATCCCCAGCCCGACGCCCATCACGGCCATGCCGGCGGTCATCTGCAGCTGC
Organism: Ornithinimicrobium jinqii; assembly: GCF_045032595.1. Classification (NCBI taxonomy): domain Bacteria; kingdom Bacillati; phylum Actinomycetota; class Actinomycetes; order Micrococcales; family Ornithinimicrobiaceae; genus Ornithinimicrobium; species Ornithinimicrobium jinqii. Next base: position 93,385 of record NZ_JBJFZS010000021.1, on the reverse strand, counting down.
GTGGAGTCGACGGTCAGGCGGGTGAGCATCCACAGGCCGACGGTGAGGACGAGGACGCCCAGCAGCATGATCTCCTTGTAGCGCCCGGTGCGGGTGATGACGAGGCCCGACAGGATGCCGAGGACGATCATCCCGAGCATCATCGGCATGAGGATCAGGCCGGACTCGGTGGCCCCGACCCCCAGCACCCCCTGGGCGTAGATGGGGATGTAGATGATCGAGCCGAACATCACCATCGCCAGCCCGAAGGCCGCGACGTTGGACCACGTGAAGATGCTGTTGCGGAAGAGGCCGAGGGGCAGCAGCGGGTTGACGGCGCGCAGCTCGATCCAGACGAAGGCGGCCAGCAGGGCCGCCCCGACGGCGAACAGGCCGATGACCGGCACCGAGCCCCACGGGTAGGTCACGCCTCCCCAGGACGTCGCGAGCAGGACGGCGACCAGCGCGGGGGTGAGGGTGGCGATCCCGGCGACGTCGATCCGCCCGCGCGTGGGCACGTGGTCGAGGTGGAGGAACCGGGCGATGAAGAAGAGGGCGACGACGCCGATCGGCAGCGCCGCGAAGAAGAGCCAGCGCCACCCCCAGGCGTCGGTGATGAAGCCACCGGCCAGCGGCCCGGCGACCGAGGTCACGCCGAAGACGGCACCCATCAGGCCCTGGTACTTCCCACGCTGCCGCGCCGGGATGATGTCGCCGATGATCGTCTGCGACAGCGGCATCAGGGTGCCCATGCCCAGCCCCTGCACGGCCCGGCCGGCGACCAGCGTCCAGAAGTTGGGGGCGAGGCCGGAGATGACCGAGCCGAGCATGAAGACGACCAGGCCGGCGAGGTAGAAGCCGCGGCGGCCGTAGATGTCGGAGAGCTTGCCGACGATCGGCACGACGATGGCCGAGACGAGCATCGCGGCGGTGGCCACCCAGCTGTAGTGCTCCATCCCCCCGAGCTCGGCGACGATCCTCGGCATCGCCGGGCCGACGATGGTCTGGCTGACGGACGCGACGAACATGCCGAGCATGAGCCCGGCGAAGACGCGGCGGTGCGCCCGGGTCATCGTGTAGGGGACGGGGGGCTCGGTGCGCCCGGGCGGTGGTGCGGTGGTGGTCACGAGGGTCCTTCGGGGGTATGCGGTGCGGTCAGCGGGCGCGCCCGGCAGGGCGCCGCTGGGCGCGGCGGGTCTCGAGGCTGTCGGTGAGCTGGGAGAGGAGCCGGGCGAGCTCGGCGCGGTCCGGGTCGTCCCAGCCGTCGAGGGCGTCGGTGACGAGAGTCACCCGCCGGGCGCGCTCACGACGGACCGCCTCGCACCCCGCGTCGGTGAGGGTGAGCAGGTGGGCCCGGCCGTCGGCGGGGTCCGGCTCGCGCGCGACGAGCCCCCGGTCGGCGAGCGAGGCGAGGCGCCGGCTCATCGTCGAGGGGTCGAGCCCCTCGGAGCGAGCAAGGTCACGGGAGCGCACGGGCTCGCCGGTCGGGTCCTTGGGGGCGAGGCGCACGAGCACCGTGAAGTCGGGCCGGGAGAGCTCCTCGCCCTGGAAGTCGTCCAGGAGGCGTCCCATCGACGCGAAGGCGCGGGCCAGCTCTTCAGAAAGTTGCATGATGCAACCATCATACTCGACCGGACGCGTCGGGTGGCCCGACCTGACGCGCCGGGTGGCCCGGACCGATGACTTGGGCCGGCGGGCGTGGTCGGTACTGGCACGTGCACGCCATACCCGCCGCGTGCCCCGAGCAGAGGAGCCCCCGTGCACCAGCTGATCTTCGTCAACCTCCCGGTCGCCGACCTGGCGCGCAGCCGCGCGTTCTTCGGCGGGCTCGGCTACACCTTCAACGAGGACTTCTGCGACGAGCGCGGACTGTGCCTCGAGCTGGGCCCCACCCTGCACGCCATGCTGCTGACGCAGGACTTCTTCGCCCGCTTCCACGACGGCCGGACAGCCGGGCCCGGAACGGTGGAGACCCTGCTGTGCCTGTCGGCCGACTCCCGCGGGGCCGTCGACTCGATCGTGGACCGCGCGGTGGCCCTCGGCGGGGCGGACGTGCGGACCGAGGACGAAGGGTTCATGTACGGCCGGTCCTACAGCGACCCCGACGGCCACATCTGGGAGATCCTCTGGATGGAGCCGGTCACTCCAGGGGGTGGACCGGAAGGGCCGACCGGTGCCACTGTGGACGTCGGGCCCGGGCGTGGTGAGCGACGGTGACAGCCACGCGGGTGACAGGGACGACGAGGCGAGGTGACACGCTGATGAGCACGGTCGAGGACCAGGCGGGCGCGACGACGTTCGAGGAGCTCACGGCACCGCTGCGTGGGGAGCTGCTGGCCCACTGCTACCGGATGCTGGGCTCCGCGGGCGAGGCCGAGGACATGGTGCAGGAGACGTACCTGCGGGCGTGGAGGGCGTTCCACTCCTTCGAGGGGCGGTCGTCGGTGCGCACCTGGATGTACACGATCGCCACGAACACCTGCCTCACCGCGCTCAAGCGGCAGGGGCGCCGACCGTTGCCGAGCGGGCTCGGCCAGCCGCCCGGCGACCCCCACGTCCCCGTGGTGGAGGACCGCTCGCGGGACTGGCTGGAGCCGCTGCCGGACCGGATGGTGTGGGGCGAGGCTCAGCCGGACCCGGCGGAGGCCGCGGTCGCGAACGAGGGCGTGCAGCTGGCTGTCGTCGCCGCCCTGCAGGACCTGCCGCCGCGCCAGCGCGCCGTGCTCGTGCTGCGAGACGTGCTGCAGATGTCGGCGGCCGAGACCGCCGAGGCGCTGGGCTGCTCCGTCGCGGCGGCCAACTCCGCGCTCCAGCGGGCGCGGGCGACGATCGGCGAGGGCGTCAGCCGTGCGGGGCGGCGCGTGCACGAGCTCGACGCCGAGGAGCGCGCGGTCTTCGCCCGCTTCTGCGACGCCTTCGAGCGGTATGACGTGCCTGCGGTCGTGGGCGTGATGGCCGACCAGGCGAGCTGGCAGATGCCGCCCTTCGACCGCTACTACCTCGGGCGTGAGGCGATCGCCGCGCTCATCGGGACGCAGTGCCCCGCCACGGCGCCCCGGGACCTGCTCATGGTGCCGACGGTCTCCAACGGCCAGCCGGCGGCCGGGATGTACTTCCGCGGCGAGGACGGCGTGCACCGTCCGTTCCAGCTGGTGGTGGTGGATATCGTCGACGGTGTCGTCACGGCTGTCGTCGGGTTCTTCGACGCCGAGGCGTTCGCCCGGGCCGGGCTGCCGGCCGAGCTGCGCGACTGAGGACGGCGACCCTCCGTCACCCCTTTCTTGCAGACTGGTGGCCGGACACGCGTCCTGGAGCCGGCTCCTGCCGGCTCCAGGACCGCCTTCAGGCTCCAAGACGGTGGGAGTGGCCGCGGGCGCGCCTCAGACGTCCCGCGCCCAGTGCCGCATCGCCGCGCAGGCCGTGAAGAACTCGCTCGGGGTGGTGGTGGCCAGGTCCAGGCACGCCTCGTCCAGCCGGTCAGCGACCCCGCCGGCCTTCAGCACCGGCGTGGCGCCAGGCACGTGGCCGATGAACTTGTAGTGCGAGAACGCGTCGGCGACGAAGTCACGGGTGGCCGGGTGGCCGGCCAGCTCCTCGGCCCCGGCACCCTCGGCGAGAAGGGCGACCGCGTCGAAGAGCACCGAGGGGCCACCGTCGATCTTGTGGTCGACCGGCCGCCGTTCGCCGCCAGCGAGGTCGACCCCGCCGACCTTGAGGCCGATCGTCTCGACCATCGCACCGCCGTCCACGAAGGCCCTGGTCAGCGCGTCCAGGGCAGCGCCGTCGGTGCCGTCGGCCACCAGGATGCCCAGCTTGCGCCCGGCGAAGCTCGCCGGCGCCCGGAACGTCATGCTCAGGGGCGGTGACTCGGGCAGGTCGGTGCGCGCCGCGACGGCCGGCGGCGTCGCGTCGGGCAGGTCGATCCCGAGACCGTCCGCGACCCCGGCGGCGAGGTCCTCGTCGACGTTGCGCAGGTTGGCGACGATCCGTTCGCGGATCGTCGGGATCTCGCACTTGGACAGCTCGAAGACGAACGCCATCCGGATGTGGTCCTGCTCCGGCCCGCTCTGGCTGCGGTAGAACTGCCCCGCCTGGGAGTAGTGGTCGGCGAAGCTCTCGGCTCGCACCCGCCGCGTGTCACCGCTCTCCGGCCGCTCCAAGGTGCGGAAGCCCGCCTCCTGGTCGGCCCTCGGGCCGGCGGCGGCGCCGGTGAACGAGTTCGGCTCGTAGTTGGCCCGGCCCGCCTGCCGCCCGAACTGCATGTGGCCGTCGCGCTGGAAGTGCATGACGGGGCAGCGCGGGGCGTTGACCGGCAGCTGGCTGAAGTTGGTCGAGCCGAGCCGCTTGAGCTGGGTGTCGAGGTAGGAGAAGTTGCGCCCCTGCAGCAGCGGGTCGTTGCTGAAGTCGATGCCGGGCACGACGTTCTGCGTCATGAACGCGACCTGCTCGGTCTCGCTGAAGACGTTGTCGACCACCCGGTCCAGCCGCATCGTGCCGATCACCCGCAGCGGCACCTGCTCCTCGGGGATGATCTTCGAGGAGTCGAGGACGTCGAACTCGAAGGCGTCGGCGAACTCGTCGTCGAAGGCCTGGACGCACAGGTCCCACTCGGGGAAGTCGCCGTTCTTGATCGCGGTCCACAGGTCTCGCCGGTGGAAGTCTGGGTCGGCGCCGTTGATCTTGACGGCCTCGTTCCACACCACCGACTGCAGCCCCTGCTTGGGGACCCAGTGGAACTTGACGAAGGTGCTGCGCCCGTCGGCGTCGACGAACCGGAAGGTGTGCACGCCGAACCCCTGCATGAAGCGGAACGACCGCGGGATCGTCCGGTCCGACATCTGCCACAGCAGCGTGTGGGTCGACTCGGGCATCAGGCCGACGAAGTCCCAGAACGTGTCGTGGGCCGACTGCGCCTGCGGCCAGCCGCGGTCCTGCTCCTCCTTGACCGCGTGGACGAGGTCGGGGAACTTGATGGCGTCCTGGATGAAGAACACCGGGATGTTGTTGCCCACCAGGTCCCAGTTGCCCTCGTCGGTGTAGAACTTCGTCGCGAAGCCGCGGATGTCGCGCGCGAGGTCGAAGGAGCCCAGGTTGCCCGCCACCGTGGAGAACCGGACGAACACCGGCGTCTCCTTGCCGGCCGCGGCGAAGAGCGAGGCCCGCGTCAGGTCGGACAGGTCCTCGGCCGCGGTGAAGGTGCCGTGCGCGCCGTACCCCCGGGCGTGGACGACCCGCTCGGGGATCCGCTCGTGGTCGAAGTGGAAGATCTTGTCGCGGAACGCGAAGTCCTCGAGGAGGGTCGGGCCGCGGTCGCCGACCTTCAGCGAGTTCTGGTCGTCCGAGAGCTGCTGCCCCTGGGAGGTCGTCAGCGGGGGTGTGCCGTCGCCCGGCAGCTGGTGCAGCTCGCCGCCCTCGCCCGGCTCGGTCGCGTCGGTGTAGAGCGGGTTGTCGGCTGCCGCGCCCGAGTTGGAGGGGGTCGGCGGCTTCGGCGGGGCGGGGTCCTGCGGGTAGCCCGGCAGCTGCGGCCCTCCGGCCTCGACGGCAGGGGTAGGGGCGGGCTTCTTGGCGGCCATCGTTCCTCCGTGGGGCAGGGGGCGCCGTCGTCGTCGACGGCTGAGCTCCCACGCTAGGACGGCAGAGCGCTGCCGTCCTGTCGAAGAGCGGTGGCCCAGCCGCGGCGTCCGGCGACCACCCCCGGCCGCACCCGCGTGCCGGGACAACGGCAGCCGGTGGGCCTAGCGTGGGCGCTGTGAGCCCTGCACCCCTGCGCCGCTACCGCGCGACCGGCGCCGACCTGCCGTGGACGGACCTGCGTCGCTCGCACCCGGGCGTCGCCATGGAGGGCTATTTCTGGCGCGTCACCGACGCGCCCACCGGCCGGGTCCTCATCGCGCTGATCGGGGTGAACCGCGGCCCGGACGGGCCCTGGGCGACCGTGGGGCTGGCGTCCTCCGACGGCTTCCTCCGCACCGACGGCCTGCCGGGTGCCTGGGCCGCCCCCCACGGGGTGGGGGCGGCAGGGGGCCGTGCGGCCGGGGTCGGGGGCGCCGACGCGGCGACCTTCCGCGGCAGCGACCGCCACCTGCACGCACGCCTCGGCGCCGACGCCGGGGTCGACCTCGTCCTCCAGCCGCTGGCGCCGTGGCCCCGGCGGCCCTTCGGCGGATCCAGCGTCTTCCAGAGCGTGCCGCGCCTCAACCAGTACTGGCACCCCTGGCTGCTCTGCGGTCGCGCCACCGGCACGGTGCGTCTCGGCAGCGCGACATGGCACCTGGACGGTGCGCAGGTGTACGCCGAGAAGAACTGGGGCGCAGAGGGTTTCCCGGACGCGTGGTGGTGGGGGCAGGCGCACGGGTTCGCCGAGCCGGGGGCGACCGTGGCGTTCGCCGGCGGTCAGGTGCACGCCCGGGCGCTGGGTATGACGTTGCGCACCGAGGTGACCGCGCTCGTGGTGCGCCTCCCCGACGGCCGGGTGCTGCGGCTGGGCGACCCGGGGACCACCCCGGTCCGCGCGCGGGTGGGCGACGACCGGTGGGAGCTGTCCGGGACCGACCGGGTCCGAGGGTGGGGCGTCGAGGTGTCGGCGGGCGCACGCCTCGAGGAGGCGCACGTGCTGCCGGTCCCGCTCCCGTCGCAGGGCCGCAACATCCCCGGTGCCCTCGAGCACCTCACCGGCACCCTGCACGTGGAGGTGAGCCGGCGTGGCCGGCGGGTGTGGGCCGGCACCTCGTCGCTCGCCGGCCTGGAGCACGGGGGCCTGCGACGGGCGGAGGCCGAGCTGGCCCGGCGCGGTGGGGAACCGGTGCCGGCACCGGCACAGGGACGCGGCTCACCCGACCGACCCGACCCGACCTGCGTCAGCGCTTGGGGACGACCCACCGCCAGCCGCGCGGGGGCTTGCCGACGTCCGGGCCCATCTCGCGGACCCTCACGTCACCCATGAACGAGTAGTTGGTCACGACCAGGCGGGCGCCGCTGCGGGACGTGGGCTCGCGGGGGTCCGTCTCGGTGCGCACGTCCCCCAGCAGCGTGCCGCCGTTGACGACCACGTCGGTCCCCGGCGGCACGGCGATCCGCACGTCGCCCATGAACGACCACGCCTCCACCTCGAGCGTCTCACCGGGCACGATGACCTCGCGCAGGTCGAGCTTGAGGTCTCCCATGAACTGGTAGACCGTCGTCCTCCGCGCCGCCGGCCAGCGCCCGGTGCGCACGATGTCGCCCATGAAGCCGATGATCGGGTCGGACCGGTCGAGGCGGGCGGGGGGCGGGGCGGAGGCGGCCGGGCGTCCCAGGGTCGGCGGCTGCGACGGGACGACCTCGGGCAGCCCGCTCCCCGGCGTCTGAGGACCGGGCAGCGGCGGTGCGTCCCACCGCTCAGGGGTGGCGTGCGGGTCGGACTGGGGCTGCGTCATACCCCCACGGTAGCCCTGCGGCCGCGCCCCCACACCTGACGTCCGGCACCGTCGGCGGCCGCGGCTAGGGTGCGGGTATGGAGCACAGGTACCTCGGCAACAGCGGACTGAAGATCAGTGAGATCACGTACGGCAACTGGCTGACCCACGGGTCGCAGGTGGAGAACGAGGTGGCGCTGCAGTGCGTGCGCGCCGCGCTCGACGCCGGCATCTCGACGTTCGACACAGCTGACGTCTACGCCAACACCAAGGCGGAGAAGGTGCTCGGCAAGGCGCTCAAGGGCGAGCGCCGGGAGAGCCTGGAGATCTTCACCAAGGTCTACTGGCCGACGGGGCCGGGCGGCCACAACGACACGGGGCTGTCGCGCAAGCACGTCATGGAGTCGATCGACGGCTCGCTGCGACGCCTGCAGACCGACTACGTCGACCTCTACCAGGCGCACCGCTACGACACCGAGACGCCGCTGGAGGAGACCATGCAGGCCTTCGCGGACATCGTCCGGGCCGGCAAGGCGCTCTACATCGGGGTCAGCGAGTGGACGGCCGACCAGATCCGCGACGGGCACCGGCTGAGCAGGGAGCTGGGCTTCCAGCTCATCTCCTCCCAGCCGCAGTACTCCATGCTCTGGCGCGTCATCGAGCCCGAGGTCGTGCCCGCCTGCGAGGAGCTGGGCATCTCCCAGATCGTGTGGAGCCCGATGGCTCAGGGCGTGCTGTCCGGCAAGTACCTCCCGGGCCGGCAGCCCACCGAGGGGCGTGCGGCCGACGACAAGATGGGCCGGGGGATGCAGGGCTTCATGCGCGACGAGGTCCTGACCGCCGTGCAGGGTCTGAAGCCGCTGGCCGAGGAAGCCGGGCTGACGATGCCGCAGCTGGCCGTCGCCTGGGTCCTGCAGAACCCGAACGTCGCGGCCGCGCTCGTCGGCGCCTCCCGGCCCGAGCAGGTCGCGGACAACGTCAAGGCCGCCGGCGTGACGCTCGACGCGGGCCTCATGACGAAGATCGACGAGGTGCTCGAGGGCGTCGTCGAGCGAGAGGCGGGCAAGACCGCGGAGAACGCGCCGAAGGGCCGGGTGGCCTGACTCACGCCCGCTCGACCACGGTGGTGACCACCTCGGTCAGGGCCGGGCGGCGCGGCGTGGACGAGAAGCCGAAACGTGCCGGAGGGTCCACCGGCGTCAGCGTGCCCAGGTCCACGCCGTCGAGCCGCGCGGTCACCGCCCTGACGGCGCGGATGTCGGTCGCACCGTAGTACTCCCCACGTCCGTGGCCGGCGCTGCCGCGGGTGCGCACGCCACGCAGGACGACCCGGGCCACCGGGTCCGTGACCGTCGAGAGCGCGGGGCTGCCGGCCAACCCGCGCGGTATGCCGCGCAGCAGCCACCCCAGCGCCGTCCGTCGCCCGAGGTCGGCCGCCAGCTCCAGGGACGCGGTGGTGAGGTGCAGGGTGTGCGGCACGCCCCGGTCGGGCGTCGCGTCCGTGCCGACCTGGACCGGCTCGACCCGGGTCTCGTCGAAGGTGTAGGTGCTGGCCACGAAGTCGACCACCTCCTGGCTCGGGGCGATGAGCAGACGGTGCCCGTCGGCCCGCTCGACCATGACGTCGGCGAACGACCCCAGCGGCGAGTCGTCCCAGACACCGACGACCACCCGCACCCCGCTGGTCGTCCCGACCCCGAGGATCCGGCCGCTGAAGGTCCACGTGCGCGACGCCATACCCCCATCCTCCCGTGGCGGCGCCCGGGCCTGAGAGGGTGGCCCCATGAGCGCTGCGTCCACGGGTCCCGGGTCACCCTTCGACGTCACCCTGGAGGAGATGCGCCTGCACCGCTCGGCGAAGTGGAGCCGGGTGAAGGCCGACGTGCTGCCGGCGTGGACGGCCGAGATGGACGTGCGGACCGCGCCGGCGATCGCCGAGGCGCTGCACACGGCGGTGGACCGGTCCGACTTCGGCTACGCCGGCCACCCGAAGCCCGTGGTGGACGCCTTCGCCGGGTTCGCCCGGGACGTCTGGGACTGGGACCCCGTGGCCGGCACGGGCAGCGTGCGGGTGATGGGCGACGTGGGCGTCGGGGTCCAGGAGATCCTGCGCGCGGTGACCTCACCCGGGGACCGGGTGATGCTCAACCCTCCGGTCTACCTGAGCTTCTACCCGTGGATCACGGGGCTCGGCCTGGTCCCCGACGACGTGCCGATGCTCGATCAGGACCGTGGCGGACGGCTGGACCTCGAGGGGATCGAGCGGTCCCTGGCCGGCGGGACCCGCGTCGTCCTGCTCTGCTCCCCCCACAACCCGCTCGGCATGGTCACCCCCCGGGAGGACCTGGCCGCCGTCGCCCACCTGGCCCGCGCGCACGGGGCGCTGGTCATCGCCGACGAGATCCACGCCCCGCTGGTCCACCCGGGCAGCGAGCGCCAGTTCGTCCCCTTCCTCGCCGTGTCGGACGCCGCGCGCGAGGTGGGCATCGCGCTGCACTCGCCGTCGAAGGCGTGGAACCTCGCCGGGCTCAAGCTCGCGGTCGGGGTGGTGGCCGACCGGTCCAGGTGGCCGGCGGCGATGACCGGCGGGCTGGACTGGGGCGCAGGGATTCTCGGGCAGTATGCAGCGGTGGCGGCCTACACGGGCGGGCGGGAGTGGCTCGACGTGGTGCGGAGGGAGATCGAGGAACGCGCCGCCCAGCTGCAGCCGCTGCTGGCCGAGCACCTGCCGGGGGTGCGCTACCACCGGCCCTCGGCGAGCTACCTGGCCTGGCTGGACTGCCGGGAGCTGGGGCTCGGCGACGACCCCGCGCAGGCCTTCCTCGAGCGGGGTCGGGTCCTGCTCTCCCCCGGACCCGCGTTCGGACCGGGCGGCACCGGCTTCGCCCGGCTCAACATCGGCACCTCCCAGGAGCTGATGACCGAGGCGGTCCGCAGGATGGCCTCGGCGCTGGACCGGTGACCGGTCACGGGCAGTCGATCGCCCCCAGCTCGGCGAGGCCGGCGAGGTCGCCCGGCCCGAAGGCCGTGCGGCCCGTGTTGGTGGGCGACATGAGCTCGCCCGGGTCGTCGACGTGGTCGAGTCCGAGCACGTGGGCGAGCTCGTGGTCGAGGACGGAGGAGTGCGCCTCCCGGGTCGGCAGGTCCTGGGCGTCGAGCACGACCTGACCGCCGGCGTTCCACCAGCGACCGTCCGGACCCGAGACCATCGTCGGGCCACCCATGCCGGCGATGCTGCCGCCGAGGACCGGCTCGTCACCGGCGTCGGACCAGCTCACGACGACGGGAGAGCCTGGCTCGCGCGGTTCGTCGCTCCACCGCTCGGACGTCTCGCCGACGAGCTCCAGCTGCAGGCCGGACGCGACGGTGAGCCGCTCGAGGGACCCCTGGACGAGCGCGGCATACCCCTCGGGCGCGCCGACCGGGTTGACCTCGACCGGGACCGTGCCGCACGGCGAGAACCCGACCGGCACGTCCGAGCCGGGCTGGGTGCGGGCGAAGGCGAAGGAGCCGACGGTGCCGGGGTCGACCACCGGCAGCACGCGGCTTCCCTCGGGAGGCTGCCAGCCCAGCTGGCGGACGTCGATCTGCGGGACCACCCTGTCGAGGCGGTCCAGGATGGACTCCGACGTCGCCGTGCCGGGCGGGGGCTCGGGGGTGGGCCCGGGCCGGGCGAGCGAGCCGTCCGGGCGCGTCGGAGCGTCCACGGCGGGCAGCCCGAGCACGGACCGGGCTGCCGCGGTCACCCCCGCCCTCGCCGCCCCGAGCTCGGCGGGGAAGAAGTACGCGACGAGGACGAGCGCGGGGACGAGGAGCCACAGCAGGCCCGGTCCCCCGCCGCGCGTCCGCGCAGGGGGCCGCCGGTAGCCGGACGGGACGGAGCCGAGGCCGTGCAGCTCGTCCCACCGGTCGAGCTCGGTGAGGCGCCTCTGCATCTCGGCCGCCCGGCGACGACGGGCCGCCGACTCGAGGCTCCCCATGCGGCCACATGATGCACGAGCACGCTGACAGGTCACCGGGAACAGGCCACCGGGAACAGGCCACCGGGACGACGGTCGCGGTGACCACACGCGTCCGGGCGGCATAGGGTTCGACCATGACCAAGCCGCACCTGTGGATCCGCGCCGAGGCGCGCCCGACCGAGCAGCGCGTCCCGATCGTCCCGGCCGACGCAGCCCGCCTCATCGCCGACGGGTTCACGGTGACGGTCGAGGACTCGCCGACGCGGATCGTCCCGCTCGCGGAGTACCTCGCCGTCGGCTGCACGGCCGCCCCGGTCGGCTCCTGGGTCGAGGCGCCGCAGGGCGCGGTCGTCGTCGGGATCAAGGAGCTGCCGCAGGACCCCGCCGACCTGCAGCACACCCACGTCTTCTTCGCCCACGCCTACAAGGGCCAGGACGGCGCCGACGAGGTGCTCGACCGTTTCCGACGCGGCGGTGGCGAGCTCCTGGACGTGGAGTTCCTCACGGTGGACGGCAAGCGGGTCGTCGCCTTCGGCTACTGGGCCGGCTATGTCGGCGCCGCCCTCAGCGTGCTGCGCCACCGCGGGCTGCTGAAGGGCGGTGTCGCGCCCATGACCAGGGCCGACCTCGACGATCGGCTCCGCTCCAGCACGCCGGCCGAGCCCGAGCGCGCTCTCGTGATCGGGTCACGGGGCCGGTCCGGCTCCGGGGCCGTCGACGCGCTGGCGGTCGCCGGCTGCACGATGACCCGGTGGGACCGCGCGGACACCGTCGTCCTCGACCGACGGGCGCTGCTCGACCAGGACATTCTCGTGAACTGCGTGGTCAGCGGCGAGAAGCGCGAGCCGTTCGTCACGGCCGCCGACGTCGACGTGCCACGCCGGCTGCGGGTCGTCGGGGACGTCACCTGCGACGTCACCTCGGAGGCCAACCTCCTGCCCGTCAACACGGCGATCACCACGTGGGACGAGCCCGTGCGGCGCTTCGGCGGCGCCGACCAGCCGCTCGACGTCATCGCCATCGACAACCTGCCCTCGCTGCTTCCCGGGGAGTCCAGCGAGAGCTTCTCCGCCGAGCTCACGCCGCTGCTGCCGGACCTCGCCGACCGGTCCGGGCCGTGGGCGGCCAGCCTGGCGTGGTTCCGCAAGCACGTCCACTAGCACCGGACACGTCCTCCGGACCAGCCTCCGCGCCCAACACGACGGGAGTCTGCCGTGCACGCCCGTTCGCGTAACGATCTGATAACAGCCCGGACGCGGGTCTGCGGGCAGCTGGCCGGAGCCCAACGCGCGCGCGCGTAGCGCATCGGACGGTGCCCGCGCAAGAGGTGTGGGCGACCCTCCTGACCCTGGCTACGGTGGAACTGACCGCTGGGTCGGCCCGCCCCTCTGCAGCGCCGGTACGACCGGCAGCACGGCACACCTTCACGGGTGTGCGCCGCAGAGCCAGCCGCGGGTCCGGCCCTCGACGACCCGGAGGAGAACACCTGATGATCTCGACCACCCGACGCCCGCACCGCCGCACCCTCACCGCCCTCGCCGCCGCCAGCGCCGCGGCCCTCGCGCTGAGCGCCTGCGGCGCCGACGCGGAGGAGGACGGCGACGACACCGCAGCTGCCGGGGCCGAGAGCCTCGGCCTCATCGACGACGGCACGCTCGTCGTCGCCATGAGCGGTGAGTTCCAGCCGTTCAGCTACTTCGACGGCAACACCCTCACCGGCTTCGACCACGACATCGGCGTCGCCGTCGCCGAGGAGCTCGGGCTGGAGGTCGACGCCCAGACGGGCGCCTTCGACACCCTCATCCAGGGCATCGACGCCGACCGCTACGACGTGCTGATCGCCTCGATGACCCCGACCGAGGAGCGGGACGAGCAGGTTGACTTCACCGACAGCTACTACGTCTCCGGCGCCCAGGCGTTCGTCGCACCGGGGACCGAGTGCACCGACATCTCCGAGCTGGACTCGCCGACGATCGGAGTGGCCAGCGGCACCACCTACCAGGACTGGCTGAACGAGAACGGTGGCGACTGGATCGGCGAGGTGCGCACGTTCTCCTCCGACATCACCGCCCTGCAGGACGTGGCCACCGGCCGGCTCGACGCTGCGATGACCGACCGCAACGTCGGCCTCTACCAGATCCAGGAGTCGGGTCTCGACCTCGTCGAGTGCGGTGAACCGGTCTTCACCGAGGAGCCGGCGTTCGCCGTCAAGGAGGGCAACACCGGGCTGCAGGAGGCGCTCAACGAAGCCCTCGCCACGATCAAGGAGAACGGCACCTACGCCGAGATCTCCGCGACGTACTTCGGCAAGGACATCTCCACCACCGGTGGCGGCACCACCGGCGCGACCGACGACGCCGTCGAGAGCACCGAGGGCTGAGGACACCCTCAGGTGACCAACTTCCTCGAGCTGTTCGCCGAGTACTCCCCGCTGTTCATCGAGGCCACCTCGGTGACGCTGCGGCTCACCGCCGCCGCCCTCCTCATGGCCATGGTGGGCGGCGCGGCCGTCGCCGCCATGGCCATGAGCAAGGTCCGGCCCCTGCGGTGGCTGGCGACCGCCTACATCGGCCTGGTCCGCGGCACGCCGCTGATCACCCAGATCTTCATCATCTACTTCGGTCTGACCGCTGTCGTCACCCTCCCGGCGTTCTGGGCCGGCGCCCTGGCCCTGGCCTTCCACAACTCGGCCTACATCGCCGAGATCGTCCGGTCCGGCTTCCAGGCGGTCCCGAAAGGACTGACGGAGGCGTCCCGGTCCCTGGGGATGTCGAAGGTCAAGACCCTCAAGCGGGTCCAGGCACCGCTGGCGCTGCGCACCACGCTCCCGGTGCTGGGCAACCAGTACATCATCGCGGTGAAGGACTCCTCGCTGGTCTCCTTCATCGGGATGACCGAGCTGTTCCAGACCTCGCGCAACATGGCGGCGACCACCTACGAGCCGCTGACCGCCTACATCGTGGTCGCCATCTACTACCTCGTCATCGTGCTCGCGCTGACCGCCCTCGTGGCCTGGCTCGAGCATCGGCTCAGCGCCCATCGCCGGCCGGAGAGCGACGCGCAGGTGCGGCAGTCCGAGCAGGAAGGGGTGAAGCCCTCATGACCACGGCGGACGGGCAGGACCGGCCCATGGTGCAGATGCGGGGCATCGTCAAGCGCTTCGGCAGCACGACAGTCCTCGACGGCATCGATCTCGACGTCGCCGAGGGCGAGGTCGTCACCCTCATCGGGCCCTCCGGCGCCGGCAAGAGCACCCTGCTGCGGTGCGTCAACGGTCTCGAGCGGATCAGCGACGGCACCATCGAGGTGGCCGGCGAGCGGCTGGCCTACACCGAGAAGGGCCTCAACCGCCTCCGGGCCCGGATCGGGATGGTGTTCCAGTCCTTCAACCTCTTCCCGCACATGACGGTGATGGAGAACATCACCGTCGCCCAGCGGGAGGTTCTCGGCCGGTCCAAGGCCGAGGCGCGCTCGCGCGGCACCGAGCTGCTCGAACGGGTCGGGCTGGCGCACAAGGCCGACGCCTACCCGGACAACCTCTCCGGCGGCCAGCAGCAGCGGGTCGCGATCGCCCGGGCCCTGGCCATGGACCCGGCGGTGATGCTCTTCGACGAGCCGACCTCCGCCCTCGACCCCGAGCTGGTCGGCGAGGTGCTCGACGTCATGCGGGCCCTGGCCGACGAGGGCATGACGATGATGGTCGTCACGCACGAGATGCGCTTCGCCCGCCGGGCCGCCGACCGGGTCGTCCTGCTGGCCGACGGCGGCATCGCCGAGCAGGGACCGCCGGAGCAGGTCCTCGACTCCCCCACGAGCGAGCGCGGCCAGGCCTTTCTGCAGCAGCTCACCGACCACTAGCCGAAGGAGTCGACCAACGGTCCCTCGGTCAGGCCGGGGGGCCGCCCCGGCTCGACGTACCACTCGTCGCCGAGGAACGCGGCGAAGTGGGCGTCCGGCATCTCCAGGAGTTCCCGGGCGTCCGGCTGGCTCGCGTGGCAGGCGAGGGCCGCCCGCTTGACGTCGAGGACGGCGCGCACGTCGACGCGCCAGTGCAGCTCCGCCTCGGGCGTCCCGAAGGGGTTCCCGTCGTCCATGGGAGCATCCGGGTCCCAGTCGTCGACGTCCTCGCCCGCTGCGCGGGCCGCCTCGGCCATGAGCCGCAGCGCGTCACGGTTCATCGTGGACTGCAGGACCCGAGGGGACCGCTCCGCCCGGCCGGCCGCGAGCATCGCCACCTGGTGGGCCTTGACGTGGTCGGGGTGCCCGTAGCCGCCGTGCCAGTCGTAGGTGACGAGCACGTCCGCGTCCTCCTCGTCGAGCAC
Source organism: Ornithinimicrobium jinqii (assembly GCF_045032595.1). Lineage (NCBI taxonomy): Bacteria > Bacillati > Actinomycetota > Actinomycetes > Micrococcales > Ornithinimicrobiaceae > Ornithinimicrobium > Ornithinimicrobium jinqii. The sequence continues at coordinate 77,728 of NZ_JBJFZS010000021.1, read as the reverse complement.
GGCCACGAGCCGGTCGGCCGCCTCGTCGAGGTCGGCGCCGTGGAACGAGCCGTCGTGCGCGTTCTGGTCCCAGCCGGCCATGCCCGAGTCGGCGTAGCCCAGCCACGACACCCGTGCGGTCCCGACCACCTCGGCGGACGCCTGCGCCTCACGGCGGCGGCGGAGGACGACCGTCTCGTCGTCGGCGAGGTCCTCCGGCGCATCGCCGTGGTCACCGTTCGTGGCGAAGACGACGACCACGCGGTGCCCGGCACGCGCCGCCAGGTGCATGGTCCCGGACGTCTGGGACGCCTCGTCGTCGGGGTGGGCGTGGACGAAGACGATGGTGCTCATCCGGCAAGTCTGCGGGTATGCGGTGCCGCCGGGGCCAGCGGGGTGTGATCCGCACGACGAACCGTTGCCGCGCAGCGCCGACAGTGGCAGGGTGGGGCCATGGGCATCCTCGATGTCTTCAGCAAGCGGGGCAGCGGTAGCCCCGAGCCCCCCGCCGCGGTCCCGCCGGCGCAGAAGCCCTCTGTGGCTGTGCAGGTCCAGACCCTGGCCAGGCTCGGGCTGGAGCCGCAGGACGGCGTCACGGCCGAGGAGATCGCGCAGGACGGCGAGGCAGCCGGCTGGGTGCGGCGCCACCCCTATGCCGCGCTCGTCCACTGCCTGGCCCGCGACGGCGACGGGAATCTGACCCACCACCCCAAGGTGCTCCACGTCGACCCCGGCTTCGTCAAGGACGCGGACTCCTACCCCACCGTGCTCCGGCGGCTCGCTGAGGCCGCCGGGACCTCGCACCTCCTGCAAGACGTGAGCGGCGAGCTGGACCGTGACCACGACCGGTGCGTGCTGCGCTTCACCGTCGACGGGCTGACCCGCGAGATCCACCCCCGGCTGAACTGGGACCGCGCGGACCTCGACGTCATGCAGGACCTCTACGAGGCCGTCTCCGGCCCCGGTCAGCGGCACGCGCAGATCGGGCACGGCCAGGACGTGACGGTGGCCTACGTGCCGTCGCGGCACGCCGCCGAGCTGCAGCGGGTCTTCGACACCTGGGCCTGGTAGTCCTGGCCCGAGGCGGTCGGTCCCACCGTCAGGAGCAGGCGACCTCGCGCAGGGCCTGCAGACCGGCGAGGTCGGCGTCGCCGAGGCCGCGCTGGGAGGCGTACTCCGGTGCCATGAGCTGGGACGGGTCCTCGCTGTGACCCAGCCCCAGGACGTGGACCAGCTCGTGCACGAGCACCGGCTCGAGGTCCCAGCGGCGCAGGAACCCGCCAGGGGTGTCGGTGTCGAGCACGACCATGCCTCCGACGGCGTGCCCCCCGCCCCCCGGGCCCTGCAGGTAGGAGGCGCCTCCGATCCCGGCCGTGGTCCCGGCCGTGGTCCCGGCCAGCTCAGGCACCTCCTCCTCGTCGGCCCACGCGAGCAGCACCGGCCCGGCCCCCCGCTCCCGGAGCTCCCGGTCGTCGGTCTCCCCGACGACCTCGAAGGTGAACCCGCTCGCGTCGTTGACCTGCCCCACCGCAGAGGCGATGAGCGCGGCATACCCCTCGGGCGCCCCCTGCGGGTTGACCTCCACCTCGATCGTGCCGTCGCAGGGCCAGGTGACCGGGTTGCCGCCCGGGGTCGTGGCCATGAAGGTGTAACCGTCGCCGCCCGAGCCGGGCACGCCGGCCAGGGGGTCGATCGCCGCGTCGCGCAGGTCGGTGAGGTGCAGGTCGGGCGAGACGAGCACCGTCCCCACGATGACCGCCCCCACGATGACGAGGGTTCCGAGGACGCCACCGCAGGAGCGGCGCGGCTCGGGCTGGGCGGTCATGACGACAGTGTCGCCGACGAGACGGGGAGACACCTGGGGACCACCACGGGGTCATGGCCAGCGTCCGGACGTCCTGACGACCTGGACGCCAGCTCGGGCTGAGCTCGTCGCGCGGCAGTCGTGTGGTGTGATGGCCCGGTCCGGGACACCCGGGAGGTGCTGCTGCGGGAGGACGGGCGGAGACGTGGGGCGTCGAAAGACTGGATGGCTGCTGGCGGCGACCCTGGGTGCTGCGACGGTGGGTGTCGTCGGGCTGTCGTGGGCATCGTCGTCGGAGAGCGGTGCGCCGGCACGTCCTGTCGCGACGTCGTCGCCTGCGCCAGCGCCCGCGCCCGCGCCTACCTCTGTGCCTGCCGCGCCTGCGGACCGCACCGTGACCCCGCGACCGGTCGACGCCGCGAGAGAGCGGATCGACGGTTTCTCCATCTCCGCCGTCGCGCCGCAACCGATCCCGCTCGGGATGCAGCCCTACCAGAGCGGGGAGGTCGTCCCTCTGCCGTTCGGTCTGGTCGACAGCACGGGGGTCCGCATGTTCGAGGCGGACTGGGACGACACGGTGTACGACCACCCCATCGCGCAGGCGCAGTACGGCCTCAGCGCTCTCGAGTCCTACCGGTTGACCGGGGACCCCGAGTACCTGGACGTGGCGACCCGGAACGCGCAGCGCATCGTGGACCGGAGGGACGAGATCGACGGAGCGTGGTACTTCCCCTACGACTTCGACTTCGACCTCTTCCGCAACGGCAAGGGTGTTCTGACCGCTCCGTGGGCGTCCGGGATGAGCTCGGGTCAGGCGCTGTCCCTCTTCGTGCGACTCCACGAGGTGACCGGTGAGAAGTTCTGGCGCGACGCCGCCGACCACACGTTCGCCGCGTTCCTCCAGGCCCCTGACGGTGTCGGCTACTTCAGCTCCTTCGTCGACGACGCGGGGATGCTCTGGCTGGAGGAGTACTCCCGCTATCCGGTGATGGACAGCGAGCGGGTCCTCAACGGCCACATGTGGTCGATGTACGGCATCTGGGACTACTGGATGATGAACGACTACGACCACCCCGACGCCGAGCTGCTGTGGCGCGGGGCGATGTACACCGTCGACCGGACCGCTGAGCCCGTCTTCCGCACCCCCGAGTGGTACAGCCTGTACTCCGTATGGCAGAAGAAGGAGGCTCCCACCTACCACTGGCACCACCAGCAGCAGTTCCTCATGCTGTACCGGATGTCGCACGACACCGCGTGGGTCGACCGGGCAGCGACCTTCCGCGACGACCACCCCGCCTACCGCACGGCACCGGGGCGGGCCGTGGTCGCTCCGCGGACAACCACCGCCTACCGGCTCGACGACGACGCCCAGCACGTCAGCGACCGCTCGATGGTCGTCCTGGAGACGCAGCCCGTCGACCTCGACGGGGCGGCCACCGTCGACTACGACCGACGGGGCCGGATCCCCCAGGGCCCCGTGGTCATCCGGCTGACGTCCGGTCACCTGGAGGGCTGGTGGGTCCCCGAAGGTCCCGACCAGGCGTGGTCGACGACCCCGGTCGAGGTGCACGAGTACCGGCCCGCCGTCGTCCTGCGGGTGACGGACGAGGTCGAGACGACCGCCACCCGGTACGACGAGCACGGAACACCCATCGACACGCAGGAGGTGACCCTGCAGCCGGGCCGTCTCTCCTCGTCCTACCGGTCAGGCGTCGTGGAGGGACGTCCGGCCTGGCAGCTGAGCGGTGGCGAGATCGACGGTTACTGGGTCCCGGCGCAGGACAAGCTGCGGGTGGACGCGGCCGGGAACGGCTGACCTGACCCCCGGGTCAGCGGCCGAGGCCCTGCATGAGGTCCTCGAAGTCCGTGACCTCGGCCAGGTCGTTGCCGCTGCGGCGGGCGCGGCCCGTGCTCCCGACCTGCGTGAACCCTGCGACGGCGCCCGACTCGGCGACCACGAGGGCGGCGAGCTCGGACGCCGCGCGGCCGATCCGGTCGGTCAGCCCGCCCGCGCCGTCCCCGCCGAAGTCCTCCGTCGCGGCGAAGACGCCGGTCGGGACGACCACCGCCCGCAGGTAGGTGAACAACGGCCGCAGCGCGTGGTCCAGCACCAGCTGGTGCCGCGCGGTGCCGGCCGTCGCCGCGATGAGGACCGGCATGCCGTTGAGCGAGTCCGTGTCGAGGACGTCCATGAACATCTTGAACAGCCCGGAGTAGCTCGCCGTGAACACCGGAGTGACCGCGATCACGCCGTCCGCGGACGAGACCAGGTCACGGGCGCGCGCGACCGTGCCGGTCGCCATACCCCCGGTGGTCATGGTGGTCGCCAGGTCCTGCGCGAGCTCGCGGAGCTCGACGACCTCGACCGCGGCGCTCTCGCCGCGGGCGCTGACCTGGATGGCCACCGCCTCGGAGATGCGGTCGGCGAGCAGGCGCGTGCTCGAGGGACGTGACAGACCGGAGCTGATGACGACGATGCGGCGGGACATGCGGGGCCTCCCTGGGGTCGGCGGTGGGTGGGACAGGCGTCAGGCGGTGGCGGCGACGCGCCCGGCGGCGCGGTCGGCGGCACGGTCCGCGGCCGACCGGGCCGGGGCGACCAGGTGGTGCGGCGCGTCCCGTCCGGCGGCCACGAGCGAGCCGTGGGTGGGCGGGGCGCTGGGGACGTGGGCGGGACGACGCGCCTCGAACTCGCGACGCAGCACCGGGACGACCTCTCGCCCGAGGATCTCGACCTGCTCGAGGACGGTCTCGACCGGCAGCCCCGCGTGGTCCATGAGGAACAGCTGGCGCTGGTAGTCGCCGACCTGGTCGGCAAGGCCGAGGGTGCGCTCGATCACCATCTCCGGCGTGCCCACCGTGAGCGGCGTCGTCCGGGTGAACTCCTCCAGGCTCGGCCCGTGGCCGTAGACCGGGGCGTTGTCGAAGTAGGGCCGGAAGCGACGCTTGGCCTCCGCCTCGGTGCCGGCCAGGAACGCCTGACCGCCCAGGCCGACGATCGCCTGGTCGGCGGCACCGTGCCGGTAGTGCTCGAAGCGGCGACGGTAGAGGCCCACCATCTGGGCCGTGTGCTCGATGTTCCAGAAGATGTTGTTGTGGAAGAAGCCGTCGCCGTAGTAGGCGGCCTGCTCGGCGATCTCGGTCGAGCGGATCGAGCCGTGCCACACGAACGGCGGGGTGTCGTCCAACGGTCGCGGGGTGGAGGTGAAGCCGTTCAGCGGCGTGCGGAACCTGCCCTCCCAGTCCACGACGTCCTCACGCCACAGGCGGCGAAGCAGATGGTAGTTCTCGATCGCCATCGGGATGCCCTGGCGGATGTCCTTGCCGAACCAGGGGTAGACCGGGCCGGTGTTGCCGCGGCCCATCATCAGGTCGACGCGGCCCTGGGCGAGGTGCTGCAGGAAGGCGTAGTCCTCCGCGATCCGGACAGGGTCGGTCGTGGTGATGAGGGTCGTCGCGGTCGACAGCAGGAGGCGCTCGGTCTGGGCAGCGATGAAGGCGAGGTGCGTCGTCGGTGCGGACGGGACGAAGGGAGGGTTGTGGTGCTCGCCGGTCGCGAAGACGTCCAGGCCGACCTCCTCGGCCTTGAGCGCGATGCGCGTCATGGCCTCGATCCGCTCACCCTCGCTCGGCGTGCGTCCGGTGGTCGGGTCCGCCGTGACGTCGCCGACGCTGAAGAGACCGAACTGCATGGGGCTCACCTTCTCCTGAATAGTTGATGCATCAACCACAACAACAGGAGCTGAGGGAGGGCTATTCCGGGTATGCCGTGCGCGTGGCGGTGGGCCGCCTCCGTGTCCTCACCTCAGGTGGCTCGCCCCGTTGAAGTCGAGCACGGCGCCGGAGGCCCAGTGCGACCACGGGTCGGCGAGCTCCACCACCGCCTCGGCCACCTCCTCCGGTCGCGCGACCCGGTGGAACGGGCTCTGCGCGCGCACCTTCTCGCCCTGCTCGCCCGCGAGCGCGTAGCCCGCCATCTCGGTGTCGATGAACCCCGGTGCGATGCTCGTCACCGCGATCCCGTGCGGCGCCAGCCGCACCGCCATCGACTGGCCCAGGCTGTGCAGCCCGGCCTTGCTCGCACCGTAGGCGGGGATGTCCGGCTCGCCCCGGTATGCCCCGCGGCTGCCGACGTTGACGATCCGCCCGGTCGGCTGCCCGGGCGCCGGCGGCACGTCGACCATGTGGCGCGCGACCTGCCAGATCAGGTGTGCCGGGCCGAGCAGGTTGGTGGCGAGCGTCTCCTGCCAGACCGCGACCCAGTCGGCGTATGACGTCTCCTCCAGCGGGTGGTCCCCGCGCCTCCCCCTGCCCTCGGCGGGCGGGACGATCATCGCCGCGTTGTTGACGAGGACGTCGACCCGCCCGAGGGCCGCGACCGCCTCGGCGGCCAGCCGCTCGACGGCCGCCGGGTCGGCCAGGTCCGCCCCGGCGACGGCATGCCCCTCCCCCGGCAGCACGGCCAGCACGTCGAGGGCGGACTGCTCGTTGCGGTGGAAGTGCACCACCACCCGGTCGCCCCGACCGGCGAAGGCGCGCGCCACCGCCGCCCCGACACCCCGGGAGGCTCCGGTGACGAGGACACCGCGTGACGGCCGGTGCTCGCTCACGACGGCTCCCCCGCCGGGCCAGGATCGGCCGGGACGAGGTCGGACCGGCCGAACATCTGGGCGGTCTGGCGCGCGGACGGCACACCCGCGTCCGGGTCCGCCCCCTCGTCCAGGAGCGTGGCGACGACCTCGTCCTCCCCCTTGAAGACCGCTCCCGCCAGGGGGGACTGCCCACGGTCGTTGAGCCGGTCGACGTCGGCGCCGCGGCGCGCGAGCTCGCGCACGAGGTCGGGGTGACCGTGGTAGGCGGCAAGCATGAGCAGCGTGTTGCCCGCCGGGTCGGCGAGGTCGACGGGTGCGCCGGCGTCGACGTAGGCGGCGAGCTGCTCCGCACGCCCGGCCCGCGCGAGGTCGAACAGCGCGTGCGCGAGGTCGACCGTCTCCTGGGCCGGTGGTTCGGGGGGTGGGGCGGGGTGCGCGCTCATGCACCGACCCTATGCGCCGGTAGCGTCGCCCACCATGACGTATCCCTCCCCGCTCGACCGGGCGCGCCGCGCCGTGCACGACCCCGACCCGACGATCCGGCAGGAGGCCGCGCTGCGGCTCGGCACGCTCGCGGATGCGTCGATGGCGGCCGAGCTGGTGTCGCTCCTCGTCTCCGAGGACGACTTCTTCGTGCGCGAGACGCTGACGTGGGCGGTCGTGGCGCAGGCGGAGGCGGCGCTGCCGCACCTGCTGGCGGCGCTCGACCGGCCGGACGCCTCGCGGGTGCAGGTGCTGCACGCGCTGAGCAAGATCCGCGACCAGGACGCCGTGCCCCACATCCTGCCGCTGGCCGACGACCCGGACCCGGCCGTGGCCGCCAAGGCCTGGTGGGCGCTGGGGCGGACAGGGACGCCCCAGGTGGTGCCGACGCTCGTGGACCGCCTGGGTGACGAGGACGAGGCGCGGCGTCGGGAGCTGACGGCAGCCCTCGAGCAGCTGGGGACCCCGGCCGTCCCCGCGCTCGCGGAACGCTTGCTCGACCGCTCGACCCTTCCGGAGGTGCGCCGGCACGCAGCAGAGGCCCTGGCGGCCATCGGTGACCCTGGCGCGCGGGGTGCGCTGGACGCCCTGGTGACGGCGGTCGAGGAGGACGACAAGGAGGTGTCCGTGGTCGCCGTGTCGGCGCTCGGCCTGCTGGACCTGGCCGAGGTCGACGGCGTGCTCGAGCGGCTGCGCGAGAGCCAGGACCGCTGGCTGGCGATCACGGCGGACTGGCTCCTCACCGACCGGGCCGAGCGCCGGGCGGAGCGGCGGCCACGGCAGAGGTGACCCCCGCCCGCGGAGCTCGAGACGTCCTGGCGGGTGGTCACGCGATGGTCCCCGGCCGTTCACCTCGTGCTCACCGGACGTCTGGGCGGAGTGAATAGGTTCGGCGCACGCCGGTCTTCGGGCCGGTCGTCCGTGCCGCCGTCGAGAGGTCCTCCCCCATGTCAACCCGCACCCTGCGCGTCGCGACCGCGCTCGCCCTGGCCGGCGGCCTCACCGCCGCCCCGGCCCTCGCCGGCGTCGTCCCCGACCCGATCCAGCACACCGCCGACGACGCCGCGTTCACGCTGGAGCCCGTCGGCAGCTACGAGACGGGCGTCTTCGACGCGTCCGCTGCCGAGATCGTCGCCTGGTACGCCGCCGGCGAGCGCACGCTGGTCGTCAATGCGCAGACCGGGACCGTCGACGTGCTCGACGCCTCCGACCCGACCGACCCGGTCAAGGTCTCCGAGATCTCCGCGACCGGCGTCGCCGCCGCCGACCGCTCGACCGTGCCGGACGGCACCGTCGCCAACTCGGTCGCCGTCCGTGCGGACGGCCTGGCGGTCGTCGCGCTGGAGGCGCCCGAGAAGACCGACGACGGCTGGCTGCTCGTCGTCGACGTCAGGCAGGAAGAGCCTGTCGTCCTCGGCGCCTACCGCGTCGGTGCCCTGCCGGACATGGTCACGCTCACCCCGCGCGGTGATCGTGCGCTCGTCGCCAACGAGGGTGAGCCCGCCGACGACTACAGCGTGGACCCCGAGGGCACGATCTCCGTGGTCACGCTGCCGAAGCAGCTGACGGAGCGCGGCCGCTCCGCCCAGCACGGTGCCAGAGCGATCACCCAGAGCAGGGTGGCCACCGCCGACTTCCACGCCTTCGAGGGTGACGCGCTGCCGGAGGGCGTGCGCGTGTTCGGCGGGCGCAAGGACGCGGGCACCGGCATCCCGGAGCTCCCCGTCTCGGAGAACCTCGAGCCGGAGTACGTCACCGTCTCCGACAACGGGCGCACGGCCTGGGTCACGCTGCAGGAGGCCAACGCGCTGGCCGTCGTCGACGTGCGCACCGCCACGGTCACCGACCTGCTGCCGCTGGGCACCGTGGACCGGATGGAGGTGCCGTTCGACGCGTCCGACAAGGACGACGAGATCAACCTCGCCACCTGGCCCGTCCAGGGCTTCCGCCTGCCCGACGCCATCGACTCCTGGACCGTGCGCGGCACGACATACCTCGCGACCGCCAACGAGGGCGACGCCCGCGACTACGACGCGTACTCCGAGGAGGCCCGCGTCGAGGACCTCGGGGAGGTGGGCGGCCGGCCGCCGATCTGCGAGTCCGTCGCCGCGCAGGTCCACATGACCGTCGAGGAGCTGCAGGCGGACGACAACCTCGGCCGCCTCAACATCACCACCGCTCAGGGCCTCGACGAGGAGCAGGGCTGCTACTCCGAGCTCTACACCTACGGCTCGCGCGGCTTCTCGATCTTCGACGGCGCCGGCAACCTGGTCTTCGACTCCGGCTCGCAGTTCGAGGAGATCATCGCCGAGGCGGTCCCTGACTGGTTCAACTCCAACCACTCCGAGACCAACGTCGAGGGCCGCTCCGACGACAAGGGCCCCGAGCCGGAGGGGGTCGTCGTCGGCAAGGTGGACGGCCGCACCTACGCCTTCATCGGCCTGGAGCGCATCGGCGGCGTCATGGTCTACGACGTGACCGACCCGGTCGACGCGTCCTTCGTCACCTACGTCAACAACCGGAACTTCGAGGTCTCGGTCGAGGACGCAGGGGACGACGACGACATCGCTGCTGCCCTGGCGCAGGCTGGCGACCTGGGCGCCGAGGGCCTGGTGTTCGTCCCCGCCTCCGAGTCCCCCACCGGCAACCCGCTCGTGATCGTGGGTAACGAGGTCTCCGGCACGACGACCTACTTCGAGGTCACCGCCCGCTGACCGGTCCGCGGTGTCGGACCCCGCCCCTACCCTGGGCGGGGTGTACAGCACCGTGGCGATCAGTGGCTACCGCTCCCTGCGCGACGTCCGCCTGCCGCTGGGCCGGCTGACCGTCGTCACCGGCCCCAACGGGTCGGGCAAGTCCAGCATCTACCGAGCGCTGCGCCTGCTCGCCGACTGCGGGGGCGGGAGGGTCGTCGCTTCGCTGGCGCGCGAGGGTGGGCTGGCGTCGGCGCTCTGGGCCGGGCCGGAGACCCTCGGCGGGGCCAGGCGGGGGTATGCCGTGGAGGGCACCGTGCGCAAGGACCGGATCTCCCTCCTGCTGGGGGTGGGTGGCGACGAGCTCTCCTACCTCGTCGACCTCGGCATCCCGGTGCAGGGTGGATCGGCGTTCGACCGGGACCCGGAGGTCAAGCGCGAGGCGGTCTGGACCGGCCCGGTGATGCGGCCCGCGACCCTCGTGGCCCGGCGCCGGCACCACCGGGTCGAGGTCCGCGACGACGACGGCGGTTGGGCGCAGGCCCCGGTGAGCGTGCCCGCGTGGTCGAGCATGCTCACCGAGGTGGTCGACCCGCTGGCCGCCCCCGAGCTGTGGGCCGTACGGGAGCAGCTGCGCTCGTGGCGGTTCTACGACGGGTTCCGGGTGGACGCCTCCAGCCCCGCCCGGCAGCCGCAGGTCGGCACCCGCACCTGGGCCCTGGCCGACGACGGCGCCGACCTGGCGGCCGCCCTGCAGACGATCGCCGAGGACGGCCGCTCGGGCCTGGACCATGCGGTCGCCGACGCCTTCGACGGTGCGCGCCTGGAGGTCGTCGTCCACGACGGCCTCTTCGACGTCCGGCTGCACCAACCGGGGATGCTGCGCCCGCTGCGGATGGCCGAGCTGTCCGACGGCACGCTGCGCTACCTGCTCTGGCTGGCCGCCCTCCTCACACCCGTCCCGCCGCGACTGATGGCGCTCAACGAGCCCGAGACCAGCCTGCACCCCTCCCTCCTGCCGCCGCTGGCCCGGCTCGTCGCGCAGGCTGCGCGCCGGACCCAGGTCGTCGTCGTCACCCACTCCCAGCCGCTCGTCGACGAGCTGGTGGAGGCCTTCGCCGTCGACGGGGTCGACCCGCGCGACGTCGACCCCACGCCCGGCACCGTCCCCGACCTGCGGCTGGTCGAGCTGAACAAGGACCTCGGCGAGACGCGCGTCGCGGGGCAGGGGGTGCTCAGCACCCCCGCCTGGGAGTGGGGCAGCCGGCGCTGAGCCCGGCGCGCCGGGGCCACCGCCCCCGTGGTCGGCCCGGGAACGGCATAGTGGCCCCATGAGGATCGCCGTGCCGTCCGAGGTCAAGAACAACGAGTTCCGGGTGGCGATCACGCCGGTCGGGGTCCACGAGCTGGTGGGGCGGGGGCACGAGGTCTTCGTCCAGCGCGGAGCCGGCCAGGGCTCCTCGATCACCGACGACGACTTCGTCGCCCAGGGCGCCACGATCGTCGACGGGGCGGAGGACACCTGGGCGGCCGGGGAGATGGTGCTCAAGGTCAAGGAGCCGGTGGCGAGCGAGTACGCCCACCTGCGCGAGGACCTCATCCTCTTCACGTTCCTGCACCTGGCGGCGGACGAGCCCCTGACCCGGCGCCTGGTCGAGGCCGGCACCACGGCGATCGCCTACGAGACCGTGCAGCTGCCCAGCGGCATGCTGCCGCTCCTCTACCCGATGTCGGAGGTCGCCGGCTGCCTCGCCCCGCAGGTCGGGGCGCACACGATGATGCGGGCGCAGGGCGGACGCGGGGTCCTCATGGGCGGCGTCGGCGGGGTCGCGAACGCCAAGGTGCTGGTCCTCGGCGGGGGTGTCGCCGGTCAGAACGCCGCCAACATCGCGCTCGGCATGGGCGCCGACGTGACCATCCTCGACACCGACCTCGACAAGCTGCGCACGCTCTTCTGGCGCTTCAACAACCAGGTCCGCCAGCTCGCGTCCAACACCCTGACGATCAGCGAGCTGGTGCCCGAGGCCGACATGGTCATCGGCACGGTCCTCGTGCCCGGCGCCAAGGCTCCCAAGCTGGTCACGGACGAGATGGTGGCGTCGATGAAGCCCGGCTCCGTGCTCGTCGACGTCGCCATCGACCAGGGCGGCTGCTTCGAGGGGTCGATGGCGACGACGCACGCCGACCCGACCTTCGGGGTGCACGGCTCGCTCTACTACTGCGTGGCCAACATGCCGGGGGCCGTCCCGCACACCTCGACCTGGGCGCTGACCAACGCCACGCTGCCGTATGCGGTGCAGCTCGCGGACAAGGGATGGCAGCAGGCCCTGCGCGACAGCGGTCCGCTGGCCAAGGGGCTGAACACGCACGCCGGCCAGCTGACCTACGCCGCCGTGGCCGAGGCCTTCGGGATGGGGTCGGTGAGCACCGCCGACGTCCTCGCCTGAGCACTGGGCCGGGTGCGGACCTGCAGTCCGCAGGAGGTGTTCTGCGGAACACCCGGGCGTCTCACCGTGCCGCCACGGCCTCCCGGTAGCGCCGCGCCACCAGGTCGCTGAGCGCGTCGTGCGTGCCGAGAGGCTGCGTCGCGACGGCCCCGACGGTCGCCGCCACCCGGTGAGCACGATCGAGGAAGTGGCCGGGCGAGAGCAGGTGGGCGGCGACGACGACGTCGGAGGGGTCGACGCCGCAGGAGCGCAGACGCTCCAGCTCCTCCTCCGGTCGAGGTCCCGGACCGCTGAGGAACGCCGTGCCCGTCGGCGCGCCGAGCCGCTCCCCGACGAGCCGTGCGACCTGCCCCACCTCGGCCCGGGCGGCGTCGACGCTGGAGCCCGCTCCGAGGACCAGCACCGCACCGGGGCCGGGACCGGGTCCGGGGCCCTGGCCCCTCCGGGCCGCGAGCACGCGGTCCACCAGCGCGCCGAGCACCTCGTCCTCCGTGCCGAGGGCCGGGGTCACGGTCGCCCCGGGCAGCACCGCGACGGCTGACGGCACGTCGTGACGGACGTGGAAGCCGGACGCCAGGAAGAAGGGCACCACCACCGGGTCGGTCAGCCCGGCGAGCACCTCGGGCAGGGTCGGCCCGCAGACGTCGACGTAGCCCACGGGCGGTGGCCCGTCCAGACCCAGGACCGCACCTGCCCGGGCGGCGCAGTCGACGACGACCCGCTGCCCCTCCGGGCTGGCGGTGCCGTGCGCCGCGACGACCAGCGGGCGGGTCACGCGTTCACCCCGGCGGCGACCCGCTCGTCGTCGGGCTCACGCTCGGCACGCGACGCCGAGCCCTCGGGCCGCAGGTCCTCGTCGGGAACCTCGTCGGGACGAGACCGCCGCGCCCTCACCACGACGACACCGGCGCGCACGAGCAGGCCGAGCCACACCGCGGCCACGCCACCGACGACCACCGGCACGCTCACCCCGACCTCCTGCGCACCCAGCCCGGTCAGCACCGGCCCCAGGTTGAGCAGGACGATCAACCCTCCGACGGCCACGCCCAGGACCGCCTGCGGCAGCCGACCGGCCAGCAGCGCCGCGAAGGGGGCCGCCACGACACCGCCCAGCATGAGGGCGCCGATCGTCCACCAGTCGAGGTCGCGCAGCCCCAGTCCGACGAGGAACCCGGCGCTCGCGGCCACCGTCACCACGAACTCGGACGTCGCCACCGACCCGATCACCCGGCGCGGCTCGACCGTCGCGGTCGCCAGCAGGGTGGAGGTGACGACCGGTCCCCATCCACCGCCGCCCGTCGCGTTGACGAACCCGCCGCCGGCGCCGAGCGGTCCGAGGAAGCGCCGCCGCCCCGACCACCGCGACATCCGTCCGCGTCGCGGCGACGGTCGCAGCACGAAGCGCACGGTCACGACCACCCCGAGCACGAGCAGCAGCCAGGCCATCACGGGCCGGGCGACCGAGGTGTCCAGGCTCGAGAGCACCGTCGCGCCCGCGAACCCGCCGCCGGCGCCGGGGCCGGACAGGCGCCGCACGATCCGCCAGTCGACGTTGCCGACCTTCCAGTGACTGATCCCGGACGACAGGGTGGTGCCCAGCTGCGCCGCGTTGACGGACGCGCTGGCCAGCGCCGGCGCGATCCCGGTGGAGAGCAGCAGCGAGGCGGAGGTGACGCCGTACCCCATACCCAGGGAGCCGTCCACGAGCTGCGCCGCGAAACCCGCGAGGTGGACGAGCAGGAGGGTGGTCACGCCACGGCCCCGGCCGGTATGGCGTGCGCCACCGGGGGGGTGCGGTCGGTCGCGAGCGGGGCCCGGCCGGCCGCGGCGTGCGCGAGGGTGACGACGTCGCCGACGACGACGACGGCCGGGGAGGCGACGCCCACCTCCTCGGCGCGGTCGGCGATGTCGGCGAGGGTGCCGACCGTCACCCGCTGCTGCGGGGTGCAGCCGCTCTCCACCACCGCGACCGGCGTGGACGGGGCCCGCCCGTGCTCGACGAGCAGGCTCGCGGTGCGGCGGAGCGTCGCGACGCCCATGAGGACGACGACGGTGTGGTCGCCGCCGGTGGGCAGCGCCGGGAGGTCCTCGTGCCCGGTCACGACCGTGTAGCCGCGGGCCAGGCCGCGGTGGGTGACCGGGATGCCGGCGGCCGCGGGCACGGCGACGGCCGAGCTGATGCCGGGGACCACCTCGACGGGGACGCCGGCGGCCTCGCAGGCCAGCCGCTCCTCGCCGCCGCGACCGAGCACGTAGGGGTCGCCGCCCTTGAGCCGGACGACGGCCCGGCCGCGCCCCGCCTCCTCGACGAGGATGCGGTTGATCTCCTGCTGCGGGACCGGGTGGCTGCCGCTGGTCTTGCCGACGTCCACGACGCGGACGTCGGCCGGGAGCGCCTCCAGCAGAGCCGGTGGGACGAGCCGGTCGGTGACGACGACGTCGGCCTGCGCCAGGAGGGTGGCGGCGCGCCGGGTGACGAGCTGCTCGTCGCCCGGGCCGGCGCCGACGAGCGCGACCCAGCCGCGGCGGCGCGGTCGGCGGGGCCTCAGGTCGACGGTCCCGGAGCCGAGGTGGTCGAGGGCGGCGTTGCGGGCGGCCACCGAACGGCGGGGGTCGCCCCCGGCGTAGACCGCGACCTGCAGGGTGCCGTCGTTCGTCGCCACCGTGCCGCGGGCGGGGACCCGCGCCGTACCGTGGGCCGGGGCCCCGGCCCGCACGCAGAAGGTGCGCGAGGCCTCGGCGTCCGCCGCGACCCGGTCGTCGACGTCGGGACGACCGGTCGCGGTGTGCACCAGCCAGGCCTCGTCCAGGTCGGCCGGCCCGGCGTAGGGACGGGCGAGCCAGTCGACCCGGCCCTCCTCGACGGCCTCGGCGAGCTCCTCGCACAGGTCCGGCGAGACCACGGTCACGAGCGCGCCCTCGGCGACGAGGTCGAGCACCCGGCGGGCCGACACGGGCCCGCCCCCGACGGCCACCACGCGGCGTCCGCCGAGGTCCAGCCCCAGGAGGCTGACGCGCACGCTCACCAGACCGACCCCGTCCCGACGATCCCGGCGGCCAGGGTGGTCCCGTCGTGCTCGTCGACGACGAGGAAGCACCCGCCCTCGCGCGACCCGGCGTAGGGCTCGAGCGGCAGCGCCTCGGCGAGCCGCAGCTCCACGCGCACGAGGTCGTTGAGCTCGGCCCGGTCTGCCGGGCCGTGGGTGAAGGTCCCGACGTCGAGCCGGGACACGATGCGCGAGACACGGGCCCGCACCGTGCGGGTCCCGTGCTTGACGAGCACCCGGGCGCCGGGCAGCAGCGGCGTCTCCGCCAGCCAGCAGAGGACGGTCTCGGCCTCCCTGGTGAGGACCGGGGCGGAGTCCGCAGCGGCGACGAGGTCGCCGCGCGAGACGTCCAGCGCGTCGGCCAGGCGCAGGGAGACCGACAGCGGCCCGGCCGCCGCCTCGACGCTGCGGCCGCCGACGTCGATGCCGACGACGGTCGTGCGCCGGCCCGAGGACGAGACCACGACCTCGTCGCCGACCCGCACCGTGCCCGAGCCCACGTGACCGGCATACCCCCGGTAGTCCACCAGGGCCGGGTCCACCGCGCCGTGCTGCGGGCGCAGCACCAGCTGCACCGCCATGCGGAACGGCTCGTCGGCGACGTCGACCGGGGGCAGGGACTCGAGCAGCTCGAGGAGGGTCGGGCCGGTGTACCAGTCGGTGCGGGTCGACGGCTCGACCACGTTGTCGCCCAGGAGCGCCGAGACCGGGACGACGAGCGCGTCCTCGACGCCGAGGCGCTCGGCGAGCGCCGCGACGTCCCGGCCCACCTCACGGTGCACCGCCTGAGGGTCCTCGACGAGGTCGATCTTGTTGAGCGCGACGACGACGTGCGGCACGCGCAGCAGCGCCACCACGGCCAGGTGCCGCCGGGTCTGCTCGACCACGCCGTGGCGGGCGTCGACGAGGACGACGACGACGTCCGCGGTGCTGGCGCCGGTGACGGTGTTGCGGGTGTACTGCACGTGGCCGGGGCAGTCGGCGAGGATGAACGAGCGCGTCGCGGTGGCGAAGTAGCGGTAGGCCACGTCGATCGTGATGCCCTGCTCGCGCTCGGCGCGCAGGCCGTCGGTCAGCAGCGCGAGGTCGGCCAGCTCACCGGCCCACCCGCGGCGGCGGCTCGCGGCCTCGACGGCCTCGAGCTGGTCGGCGAGGACCGACCTGGTGTCGTGGAGGAGCCGGCCCACGAGCGTGGACTTGCCGTCGTCGACGGAGCCGGCGGTGGCCAGGCGGAGCAGTGTGGGTGCGGCGCTCATCAGAAGTAGCCCTCCTTCTTGCGGTCCTCCATGGCGGCCTCGGAGAGCCGGTCGTCCGCGCGGGTGGCGCCCCGCTCGGTGATGGTGCTGGCGGCGACCTCGACGATCACGTCGCGCACGTCGGTCGCCCCGGAGAGGACGGCACCCGTGCAGGACATGTCACCGACCGTGCGGTAGCGCACGGTGCGCCGGGTGGTGGTCTCCCCCGCGCGGGCGGTGCTCCACGGGCCGGGCGACAGCAGCATGCCGTCGCGCTCGAAGACCTCCCGCTCGTGGGCGTAGTAGAGGCTCGGGAGCTCGATGCGCTCGCGGGCGACGTAGCGCCAGATGTCCAGCTCGGTCCAGTTGCTCAGCGGGAAGACGCGCACGTGCTCGCCGGGGCGGTGGCGGGTGTTGTAGAGCCGCCACAGCTCGGGCCGCTGGTTCTTGGGGTCCCACTGGCCGAAGTCGTCACGCAGGCTGACGATGCGCTCCTTGGCGCGAGCCTTGTCCTCGTCCCGGCGCCCACCCCCGAACACCCCGTCGAAGCGGTGCTCGGTGATCGCGTCGAGCAGCGGCCGGGTCTGCAGCGGGTTGCGGGTGCCGTCGGCCCGCTCGCGCAGCCGGCCGTCGTCGAGGTAGTCCTGCACCGAGGCGACCCGCAGCTCCACGCCGTAGCGCTCGACGGCCCGGTCCCGGAACTCCAGCACCTCGGGGAAGTTGTGGCCGGTGTCGACGTGCAGGACCGGGAACGGCACCCGCGCGGGCCACACCGCCCTGGCCGCCAGGTGCAGCATGACGACCGAGTCCTTGCCGCCGGAGAAGAGCAGCACGGGGCGCTCCAGCTCGGCGACGGCCTCGCGGATGATGTGGACGGCCTCGCTCTCCAGGGTGTCCAGGAGCGCGTGCTCGCTGGTGACCTCGAGCTCCTGCACCAGCGGGAGCGCGCTCAGGTCGGGGGTGAGGGTGGTGCTCATCGTGCCTCCCGGGCGGGGGTGGTGAGGGCAAGAGGTATGACGTCCGCGGCCGCGGGTGCGGTCGCGGTGCTGGACGGGCCGCCTGGGTGGAGGCCGCACTCGGTCTTGGGGAAGCCGGCCCAGCGGCCTGCGCGAGGGTCCTCGCCGGGGGCGACCTGGCGCGTGCAGGGAGCGCAGCCGATAGACGGGTATCCTTGCGCGAGAAGAGGATTGGAAGGGAGCAGGTGACGCTCGGAGTAGGTGAGCAGCTCGTCGAAGGACCACGCCGCGAGCGGGTTGATCTTGACCAGGCCGAAGACGTCGTCCCAGGCGACCAGCGGGGTGTCGGCGCGCGTGGGCCCCTCCTCGCGGCGGACGCCGGTGACCCACGCGTCGTAGCCGGCCAGCGACCGGCGCAGCGGTTCGACCTTGCGCATCGCGCAGCAGGCCGCCGGGTCGCGGGCGAACAGGTCCGGCCCGTGGGCGGCGTCCTGCTCGGCGACGCTGAGCCGGGGGCGGACGTCGACGACCGTGACGTCGAGCAGGTCGGCGACGCGGTCGCGGGTCTGCACGGTCTCGGGGAAGTGGTAGCCGGTGTCGAGGAACAGCACGTCGACGCCGGGCACGTGCTCGGCGACGACGTGGGGCAGGACGGCGTCGGCCATGCTGCAGGCCACCACCATCCGCCGGCCGAACTGCTCTGCCGCCCAGGCGAGGACGGTGTCCGCGTGGGCGTCGGCCCCGGTCGCGGCGAACCGGGTCTGCGCCTCGAGGGCGAGCGCGCGGAGCTCGCCGGAGCGCTGGTCCGTGACGGTCATCTCAGCAGGTCCTCCTCGACGCGGTGCGCCCACGGCGCGAACGCCTCCCCCGCCTCGCGGGAGGCGACGTACGCGCGGACGACGCGCTCGACATACCCGGGCAGCTCGTCGGCCGTGACCTTCAGGCCGCGCACGGTGCGCCCGAGCCCCGCCTCGTCGAGACCGACGGAGGCCAGCCCGCCGCCGAGGTGGACCTGGAAGCCGGGCACCTGTTCCCCCGCGTCGTCCGTGACGATCTGACCCTTGAGGCCGATGTCCGCGGTCTGGATGCGGGCGCAGGAGTTGGGGCAGCCGTTGACGTGGAGGGTGAGCGACTGCTGAAGGACCGGCTCGAGGTCGGCGAGGCGGCGCTCCAGCTCGGTGATGGCGCTGGCGGCGGCGGCCTTGGTCTCGACGATCGCGAGCTTGCAGAACTCGATGCCGGTGCAGGCCATCGCGCCACGACGGAAGACCGACGGCGTCGCGCTCAGGCCGAGGGCGGCCGCGCCGGCGACGAGCGCGTCGACGGCGTCGGGCCGGACGTCGAGGACCAGCAGCTTCTGGTGGGGGGTGAGGCGGACGCGGCGGGAACCGGCGGCCTCGGCGATGTCGGCGAGCTCGGCCAGGATGGTGCCGCTGACCCGGCCGACGGTGGGGGCCAGCCCGACGTAGCGCCGGCCGTCCTTCTGCGCATGCACGCCGACGTGGTCGCCGGGGCCCGTGCTGGGGGCAGGTGCAGGGCCGTCGGGCAGGGGTGCGTCGAGGTAGTCGGTCTCCAGGACGTGGCGGAACTTCTCGGCGCCCCACTCGGCGAGCAGGAACTTCAGGCGCGCCTTGTTGCGCAGACGGCGGTAGCCATGGTCGCGGAAGATGCTGACCACACCGAGCCACACCTCGGCGGCCCGCTCGGGCGGGACGAAGGCGCCGAGGCGCTCGGCCAGCCGCGGGGCCGTCGAGAGAGCGCCGCCGACCCAGAGGTCGTAGCCCGGACCGAGCTGGGGGTGCACGACCCCGACCAGCGAGATGTCGTTGATCTCGTGCACGACGTCCAGGCTCGGATGACCGGTGATCGCGGACTTGAACTTGCGCGGCAGGTTCGCCAGCTCCGGGTCGCCCACGAAGCGTCGGACGATCTCCGCGATGGTGGTGGTGGGGTCGATGATCTCGTCCGCGGCGACGCCGGCGACCGGTGAGCCGAGGATGACGCGGGGGGTGTCGCCGCAGGCCTCGGTCGTCTGCAGGCCGACCGCCTCGAGCCGACGCCAGATCTCGGGGACGTCCTCGACGCGGACCCAGTGCAGCTGGATGTTCTGGCGGTCGGAGATGTCTGCGGTGTCGCGGCCGTAGGCGGTGGAGAGGTCGGCGATCGTGCGCAGCTGCTCGGTGGTCAGGCTGCCGCCGTCGGTGCGGACGCGCAGCATGAAGTAGCGGTCCTCGAGCTCGTGCGGTTCGAGCTGGGCGGTGCGGCCGCCGTCGATCCCGGGACGACGCTGGGTGTAGAGCCCCCACCAGCGGAACCGGCCGTGCAGGTCCTCGGTGGGGATGGAGTCGAAGCCGTCCCGGGCGTAGATCGTCTCGATCCGCTCGCGGACGTTGAGGCCGTTGTCGGCGTCCTTGAACCGCTCGTTGTCGTTGAGGGGCTCTCGGCCGTCGACGGCCCACTGGCCCTGCGAGCCCTTGGTGCGGGACGGACGGACGAGCGGTGGCGTGGGGGCATGGAGGGTCATCGGTGCGCTCTCTGGGATACGGGCGGCCGAACGGCCGGGCGGGCCCGTCCGGTCAGGCCGGGCGGGACGGCAGAGGACTGCGGGGAGGGGTCAGCGGGCGCAGCACATCAGCATGCTGCTGACGCGCAGAAGGTCGACCTCGCGACGCCGCGTGAGCGGACGCACCCTCGATGACTGCATGCGACCATCATGCACGGTTATCGGATAGATAACAAACCCCCCACGGTGCGGGTCCCGGAAGGAGCTCCGCGTGAGCAGTCGGTGGATGACAGCCCGCCGCTCAATAGACTCACCCTGTTGCCGCGCCACGGGGGCGCGGCACGGGGAGCAGGAGGGCGATGGCCGCCCGGAGCATCGATAACGGCGACGGCGAGGCCCACGGCTGGGCCCGCTTCCTGCCGGGCCTGCAGGTGCTGCGCAGCTATGAGCGCAGGTGGCTGCGTGGGGACGTCCTGGCGGGAGTGACCGTCGCGGCCTACCTCGTCCCGCAGGTGCTCGCGTATGCGGAGGTCGCCGGCCTGCCACCCGTGACCGGACTCTGGGCGGTCCTGCCCGGACTGCTCGTGTACGCGGTGCTCGGCACCTCCCGTCAGCTCTCCGTCGGTCCGGAGTCCACGACCGCGCTGATGACCGCGGCCGGGGTCGCGGCGATCCTCGCGGCCGGAGCGGGGTCGATCGGACCCGCCGACGTCGCGGCGCTGCTGGCGATCGCTGTCGGCCTGCTGTGCGTCCTGGGCTTCCTCTTCCGGCTCGGCTTCCTCGCCGAGCTGCTGTCCAAGCCCGTCCTCGTCGGCTACATGGCCGGCATCGCGGTCCTCATGGTCGTCAGCCAGCTCGACAAGATCATGGGCGTCGAGGTCGAGGGCAGCACCCTCGGCGAGCTGTGGTTCGCCGTGACCCACCTGTCGGACGTGCATACGCCCACCCTGGCCCTGGCTCTGACGACGGTGGTCGTGCTGCTCGCCTTCCACCGCTATGCCCCCCGCTGGCCCGGCCCGCTCATCGCGATGCTCGCGGCGGCCGCGGTGGTGCAGCTCTTCGACCTCACCGCGCAGGGGATCCTCGTCGTCGGCGAGGTGCCACAAGGGCTGCCGGAGTTCCACCTCCCCCAGGTGGCGTCGGTCGACCTGTGGCAGCTCCTGCCGGCGGCGGCGGGAGTGGCGGTCGTCGCATACTCCGACAACGTTCTCACCGGGCGGGCGTTCGCCCTGAGGAGGCGGGAGCGGATCGACAGCAACCAGGAGCTCCTTGCCCTCGGCGGTGCGAACGTCGTCGCCGGCCTGTTCCAGGGCTTCCCGGTCAGCTCGAGCGGGAGCCGCACCGCGATCGCCGACAGCATGGGCGCCCGGACGCAGCTGCACTCGCTGGTGTCGATGGCGCTCGTCCTCGCGACCCTGCTCTGGCTGGGGCCGGTGCTCGCCACCTTCCCCCAGGCGGCGCTCGGCGGTGTCGTCGTGTATGCCGCGATCCGCCTCATCGACCTCGCCGAGTTCCGGCGGTTCGCCGTCTTCCGCGGCAGCGAGCTCGTCCTGGCCGTCGGGACCACGGTCGCGGTGCTGGCCCTGGGCGTGCTGGGCGGGATCGGTGCGGCGATCACGCTGTCGGTGCTCGACCTGCTGCGCCGGATCGTCCAGCCCCACGACGGCGTCCTCGGCTACGTCCCCGGCGTCGGCGGCATGCACGACATCGACGACTACCCCCAGGCGGTGCAGGTGCCCGGGCTCGTCGTCTATCGATACGACTCGCCCTTGTTCTTCGCCAACTCCGCCAACTTCCTGACACGCGCCCTGGACAGCGTGAACCAGGCGCAGAAGACGGGCCCGGTCTACTGGCTGCTGCTCAACGTCGAGGCGAACACCGAGGTGGACATGACGGCGGTCGACGCCCTGGACTCGCTCAGGCTCACTCTCGGCGACATGGGTGTCGAGCTGGCGCTCGCCCGCGTCAAGCAGGACCTGCGGATCCCCCTCGCTGCCACCGGCTTCCTGGACCGGATCGGTCCTGACCGGATCTTCCCCACCCTTCCGACCGCTGTCGCCGGCTATGCGGTCTGGTACGAGTCCACGCACGGCCACCCGCCCCCCGGGCTGACCATCCCGCCGCCCCCATGGCCCCCGACCCTGTGAGTGCGTGACGACGGGCGGGGCGGTTGCTGCGGCGCGGGACGCGTCAGACGGCTCCGACGTCGACGAGGTGGTGCTCGACGTCGTGGAGCAGGTAGGCGGCGAGGGTGGCAGCAGTGAACGTCGTCGTGCCGCCGCGCGAACCGGTCCGCGCCCACTGCTCTCCCTCGACGGCGTCGAAGGCGGCGGCCGTGAGCTCGGCCTCCCGGGCGTAGTCCTGCGCCACCGTCACCGGGTCCTGCAGGTCGTAGCGCTGCTCGACGGCGGCGGCGTCCTGGTCCCAGCCGTCGAACACGGCCCCGTCCTCCGTCAGCATCAGGTCCAGCCGCTCCCGCATCACCGTGCAGACGTCGCGGCTGTGGCAGGCGTACTCCAGCGGTGACCACGTCGCGGGGTCCGGCCGCTCGGCGACGTCCGGGCGACGCAGCACCTCCTCCCACAGCGGGACGGTGGCCCGCAGGCGGGCGCCGGTGAGGTGCACCGCATACCCCGGGTCGAAGCCGCACTGCGCGCACCCCTGGGTGAGGACGACGGTCCAGTCCTTGGTGTCCGGCACGATCTCGCTCATGCCCGATGGTGGCACGAGGATCTCCACAGGCGGCGCCACCAGGTCGACGGGGCCGACGTCCGGGCGCTTGGCGGTGCGCGTCCTGCCGGAGTTCTCGCCGCGCAGGCGCCGCGCGATCCAGGGGCGCAGGTGCGTGGCGACCCACTCG
The DNA here is from genome assembly GCF_045032595.1 of Ornithinimicrobium jinqii. Lineage (NCBI taxonomy): Bacteria > Bacillati > Actinomycetota > Actinomycetes > Micrococcales > Ornithinimicrobiaceae > Ornithinimicrobium > Ornithinimicrobium jinqii. Next base: position 55,129 of record NZ_JBJFZS010000021.1, on the reverse strand, counting down.
CGGTCTGCCTGGATCGACTCGAGCCGACCCAGGCGGGGGGTGGCCTCCAGCGGCTCGAGCCAGTCGCGCACCTCGAACGGCAAACCGAGGGTCCACAGCGCCTGCGCCGCCACCCGGGCGTGGCCCTCGGAGCTGAGGTGGATGCGGTCGGGACCGTACATGCGGGGGTCGCGCAGCGAACGCATCGTGTAGATGTCGACGACGAAGGCGCCCGTGCGCTGGGCCACCGCCCAGAGGTTGGCCGTGTAGTCGAGCAACCGCGGGTGGACGCGGTTGACGAGCGGCATCCAGGACACGTCCGGGGAGGTCACCAGCACGACGTCCGCTCCGGTCGCGCGCAGCCGCTCGACGGCCTCCTCCAGGCGCCCGATCACCCGGGGCACCGAGCTGCGCGGCACCAGCAGGTCGTTGCCGCCGGCGCAGAGGCTGACCAGGTCGGGGGTCAGGGCGAGGGCCGGTTCGAGCTGCTCGTCGAGGACCTGGTCGATGCGTCGGCCACGGATCGCGAGGTTGGCGTAGCCGAACGGCAGGCCCTCGTCCTCGTTGCGTCGGGCGAGCGCGTCGGCGACCCGGTCCGCCCAGCCGACGTAGTCGCCGTCGCGCTCGGAGTGCTCGTCCACCAGACCCTCGGTGAAGGAGTCGCCGAGAGCGACGTAGCGCTGCCAGCGGCGCGGCAGGGGGTCGGAGCGGACGTCCACCCGCCGAGCATAGGTCGCCCGTGGGAGGCGCCCCGCCGGGCAGCGGCCCCAGACGCAGCAGGCGCCCGGGCCTCCCACGTGGGGAGGGCCCGGGCGCCTGCAAAGAAGGGCTACGTCAGTTGACGCGGTCCTTGAGCTTGGCGCCGGCCTTGAACGCCGGGGCCTTGCTCGCGGCGATCTGGATCTCCGCGCCGGTCTGCGGGTTGCGGCCGGTGCGCGCGGAGCGCTCCCGGACCTCGAAGGTGCCGAAGCCGGGGAACGAGACCTTCTCGCCCTTGGCGAGCTCGGCGGAGATGGCCTCCAGGACGGAGCTGACGACCTTGTCGGCAGCAGCCTGGGTCATGCCGGCCTCGCGGGCGACAGCCTCGACAATGACCTTCTTGCTCATGGGTATAGCCCTTTCATCGCACTGATGGGTCGGGACACGGTAGGCAGATCTGGAGCGGGATTGCCAACCGCCACGCCCGAAAACCGCGTCATCTCGGGCGGAATGGGCCCTGGGAGGGGTCCCCGGGGCCCGGAGTGCCCTTGGAGCGGGTGGAGGAGCCGGTATGCCGTGGCGTGCACCCCGGAGTACGCTGGCGAGGTCGCGCAGGCGAAGTCCGGTGAGAACCCGGCACTGTCCCGCAACGGTGGAGCTCCCCGACCGCACCAGGTCGAGGGCGTCGAGTCCGGTCGAGCTGCCCGACGATCCGACACCACCACGCCCTCGAGGACCAAGGGCCGGTTCGGACGGCGGCCACCTCGTGGGGCCTGTCGCTCGAGCGGAAACCCCTCGACGACAGGAGACCTTCCATGACGCACCGCCCCCTGCGCCCGGCCGCCGCCGCTGCCACGCTCCTCGCCCTGACGCTCGCCGGCTGCGCCGCCGACGACGACGGAGCGACGGCGACCACGAGCGTCGACACCACCACGACGGACGACGCGGCCACCTCTGCCGAGGCCCTCGACGCCTTCCCGGTCACGGTCGACACCCCCACCGGCGAGGTGACGATCCAGGAGCGGCCCGAGCGCATCGTCTCGCTGTCGCCGTCGGCCACCGAGATCCTCTTCGCGATCGGCGCCGGCGACCAGGTGGTGGCCGTCGACGAGTTCTCCACCTACCCCGAGACGGCGCCCACGACGGACCTGTCCGGCTTCGACCCCAACGTCGAGGCCGTCGCCGCCTACGAGCCCGACCTCGTCGTCATCGCCACCGACGGCAACGACCTGGTCGCCTCGCTGGAGGCCCTCGACATCCCGGTCGTGCTCGACGACGCGCCCACGGACGTCGGGAGCGGCTACGACGGGATGGCTGCCCTCGGCCTGGCCACCGGGCACGCCGACGAGGCCGCCGGTGCCGTGGAGGGCATGCGGGCGGCGATGGACGACGCGCTGGCCGCCGCGCCGCAGGACGAGGAGCTGCGGGTCTACCACGAGCTGGACGAGACCTTCTTCTCCGCCAGCAGCCACAGCTTCATCGGCTCGGTCTACGAGCAGATGGGGGTCGTCAACATCGCCGACGAGGCCGACACGGACGCCACCGGCTACCCGCAGCTGACGGAGGAGTCCGTCGTCGAGGCCGACCCGCAGGTGATCGTCATCTCCGACCAGGCGAGCTACACCGCCGAGGACGTCGCCGCCCGGCCCGGCTGGTCGCAGGTCTCCGCCGTGAAGAACGGCAACATCGTCGTGGTCGACGCCGACGTCTCCTCGCGCTGGGGGCCCCGGCTCCCGCAGCTCGTCGCGGTCCTCGCCGAGGCCCTGAGCTCGGCCGCCGTCCCGGCCGGCCGCTGACCACGGGCACGCGGACGCGACGGCCACGCAGAGCCAGGCACACGGCATACCCGAGCATGTCGACCACCACCGCACCCAGGCCAGCCGACCCGCTGGAGGAGTCCGCCGACCGCGCCTTCCGGCTGACCTGGCCGGCCGTCCTGGGCGCGCTGGCGCTGCTCGCGCTGGCCGGGCTCGTCTCGGTCACGCAGGGCGCGGCCGGGCTGTCGGTCGAGGGGGTGGTCCGTTCGCTCCTCGGCGCCCTCCCCGGGCTCGACGTCGAGCAGACCCTGACGGAGCAGCAGCAGGGGGTCCTGTGGCAGATCCGGCTGCCGCGCACGGTGCTGGCCGCCCTCGTCGGGGCGTCCCTGGCGATGGCCGGCGCGGGCTACCAGGGCGTCTTCCGCAACCCGCTCGCCGACCCCTACCTGCTCGGCGTCTCGGCCGGGGCGGGCCTCGGGGCGGTGCTCGCGCTGGGCTTCGGGCTCGACCTGTCGTGGGGGCCGGTGGCGGCCCTGCCCGCCGCCGCCTTCGTCGGGGCGCTCGTCGCGGTGTCCGGCTCGGTGCTGGTGGCGCGCGGGTCGTTCCGCGACCCCGCGACGCTGCTGCTCGCGGGCGTCGCGATGGCGGCCCTGTTCTCGGCCACCCAGACCTACGCGCTGCAGCGCCTGGACCAGGCGGCGGCGCGAGAGGTGCTGTCGTGGTTGTTCGGGCGGCTCGCCACGCACGGCTGGGCTCCGGTCACCCTGCTCCTGCCGTATGTCGTGCTCGCCGGCGCGGTCCTGCTCCTGCACGCCCGGCACCTCGACGTGCTGCGCCTCGGTGACGAGGAGGCGCGGGCGCTGGGGCTGCGTCCGGCCCGTTCCCGGCTCGTGGTCGTCGTGGCGGCCACGCTGATCACGGCCGCGGCGGTCTCGGTCAGCGGGCTGATCGCGTTCGTGGGACTGGTCACGCCGCACGTGGTCCGGCTGCTCGTCGGCTCGTCCTACCGGGTGCTGGTGCCGTTGTCGGCGCTCGTCGGCGCGGCGTTCCTGGCGTTCGCCGACGTGGGGGCGCGGACGCTGGCAGCGCCTGCGGAGCTGCCCGTCGGGGTGATCACCGCCTTCGTCGGCGCCCCGTTCTTCGCCTTCGTGCTGTGGAGAGGGAGGCAGGACCCGTGACGAGCCTCATCACCCCGGCGCACGCCCTGCGGCTGCGCGACCTGCGGGTCTCCTACGAGGGCCGGGAGGTGCTCTGCGGGACCGACCTCGAGCTGCGCTCGGGCGAGTGGCTGGGGCTCATCGGCCCGAACGGCTCCGGCAAGTCGACGCTGCTGCGCGCGGTCGTGGGCCTGGTGCCGAGCACCGGGAGCGTGCAGCTCGGCTCGGGCGCCGTCCCTGGTGCCACCGACCTGTCGCTGATGCCGCAGAACCCGGAGCTCCCGCCGGGGATGAGCGTCGTCGAGTACGTGCTGCTGGGCCGCACCGCACACCTCGGCTGGCTGCGCTCGGAGTCGGCCGCGGACCGCCGGGTCGTGACCGACGTGCTGCGGAGGCTGGGGCTCACCTCCTTCGCCGACCGGTCGGTGCGGCGGCTCTCCGGCGGGGAGGCCCAGCGGGTGGTCATCGCGCGGGCGCTGGCCCAGCAGGCTCCGGTGCTGCTGCTCGACGAGCCGACCAGCGCGCTCGACCTCGGCCACCAGGTGGAGGTGCTCGAGCTCGTCGACGAGCTGCGGCGCCAGGACGGTCTGAGCGTCGTCGCGGCCATGCACCACCTCGACTCCGCGGCCCGCTACTCCGACCGGTTGGCGCTGCTGGACCGCGGCGAGCTGGTCGCCCTGGGCACCCCTGCCGAGGTGCTCGAGCCCGAGCTGCTGTCCCGCGTCTACGGCCACCCGCTCCACGTCCACGAGGTCGCGGGCGACCTGATCGTGCTCCCCGCACCGCGAGGCCCACGGCACACCCCCGGGGCGGAGCCGGTGCAGCTGGCCGACCGGCGTGGTCGGCGCGGGGTCTCCTGAGCCGGCGCCCGTGCGTCCCGCACGCGACCTGTTGGTCGTGATAGCGCACCTGGCGCAGCGTGCGAGCCGCACAGGAGCCGGGAAGGGGCCCGCGGGGTGGGGGCGACCATGTCCCGGGATCGTGCCCGTCGTCCCCCGGGAAGCGACCCCGTTCGTCGGCCCAGGTGAGCTGGTGGGCGGGGAGGGGCTCCCACTGCGGTCGCTCGTAGAAGTCGTGCGTACCGAGGGTGGTCCTGCGCCCCGAAGATGTAGGTCAGGTGGACCCCCAAGCGTCGGATGTTCTCCGTGACCAGGCGAACCGCGGACAGCCCGCTCCGGTTGTCCACAGGGTGCAGACTGGGCCGCATGCTCACCGGCTCCCGGCAGACGCGCGACGGCACCGACCACCTCGTCCTGACCCGGCGCCTCGGCGCGCCGGTCGAGGACGTCTGGGCGGCGATCACCCGGTCCGGACGCCTGGCTCTCTGGTTCTGCACGTGGACCGGCGACCCGACGACGGGTCGCGTCGATGTGCGGTGGGTCTTCGAGGAGGACATGCCGGTCGAGACCTACGTCATCGACGCGTGCGAGGAGCCGCGCCACCTGGGCGTGCGCAGCGTCGCCGACGACCCGACACAGGTGTGGACGCTCGACGCGCGCCTCGACTCCGCGGACGGGGTCACCACGCTGACCTTCGCGCAGGTGCTGACCGAGGACGTCGACGTCCGGGAGGTAGGACCGGGCTGGGAGTACTACCTCGACCGGCTCGAGGAGAGCGTCCGCACCGGCGAGGTGAGCACCGTGGCGTGGGAGGACTACGAGGCGCTGGCCGAGGAGTATGCCGTTCTCGCCCAGGGGTAGGACGGCCTCCTGCGGCAGCGGGAGCCGGCGGCCTGCCGGACGCGGTCCTCGCGGTACGGTCCACCCGTGCCCCTCACCCTGCTCACCGGTGGCGCCCGCAGCGGCAAGTCGGCGCTGGCCGTGCGACGGGCCGGACGGACCGGCGACCCCGTCGTCTTCGTCGCGACCGGGCAGGCGAGGGACGACGAGATGGCTGACCGGATCGCCCGCCACCGCGCCGAGCGGCCCGCCCCGTGGACGACGGTCGAGGCGCCGCTGGAGCTGCTCGCGGCGGTCGAGCAGCTTGCCGCCGGCCGAGCCGTCGTCGTCGACTGCCTCTCGCTGTGGGTCTCCAACCTCATGGAGCAGGGCGAGGACGAGCAGGCCCTCACGGACCGGGCGGCGGCCCTCGCGGACTGGGCCACGGCATACCCGGGCCTGGTGGTGGTGGTGACCAACGAGGTGGGGATGGGGATCGTGCCGATGCACCCGGTGGCGCGGGAGTACCGCGACCGGCTCGGGCGGGTGAACGCGACCGTGGCCCGGCGGGCCGACCTCGTCCAGCTCGTCGTGGCCGGACGCACCCTGACCCTCGACCCTGAGGAGGACTGACCGATGACCGACCCGACCCGGACCCCGCGCCAGGTCGTCGACGCGACGATCGGCGACATCCGTCCCCTCGACGCCGACGCCTCGGCCGCCGCCGCAGGCGCGATGGACGGCAAGGTCAAGCCGCTGCGCAGCCTCGGCGTCCTGGAGCACCTCGCGGCGCGCGTCGCCGGCATCCAGGCGACGACCGCACCCCATGTCGACGCGCCGGCGCTCGTCGTCTGCGCGGCCGACCACGGCGTCGCTGCGGACGGGGTGAGCGCCTACCCGCAGGAGGTCACCGGCCTCATGCTGCAGGGCTTCGCCTCGGGCACGGCGGCCGTCGGCGTCCTGGCCCGGCAGGCCGGGGCACGCCTCGTCGTGGCGGACCTCGGCGTGCTCTCGCCGCCGTCCCTGCGGCCCGGCGACAACGAGGTGCTCGACCGCCGCGTGCGCGCCGGGACGGCGAGCAGCGCGGCCGGGCCGGCGATGACCGTGGCGGAGGCCGAGCAGGCGGTCGCCCACGGGATCGAGCTGGCGGCCAGGCTGATCGAGGACGGCGCCGACCTCGTCGGGCTCGGGGAGATGGGCATCGGCAGCACCACGACCGCGAGCGCGCTCACCGCGGCGCTGCTCGACCGCGACCCGGCACGCCTCGTCGGCCCCGGGACCGGCGTCACCGGCGACGCGCTGGCCCGGAAGGTGCGGCGCGTCGACGCCATCCTGGCGCGGCACCGGGGGGCGACCGACCCGTGGGACGTGCTGGCGCGCATGGGCGGGCTCGAGGTGGCCGCGCTCGCCGGGGTGGTGCTGGGCTGCGCGTCCCGGCGGGTCCCGGTGCTCCTCGACGGCTTCATCACCACGGCCGCCGCCCTCGTCGCCTGGCGGCTCGCCCCGCTGAGCGTCGACGCGATGATCGCCGGGCACCTCTCCCCCGAGCCCGGGCACGTCGTCCAGCTCGAGGCGCTCGGGCTGGAGCCGGTGCTCACGCTGCGGATGCGCCTCGGCGAGGGCAGCGGTGCGGCCCTGGCGATCCCGGTGGTGAGATCGGCGGTCGCGGTCCTGATCCAGATGGGCAGCTTCGCCGACCTCGGGCTCGTCGAGCAGACACCGACGGCCTGAGCCCGACGGACCCGTGCGCTCCCTCCTCGACGCGGTCGCCTTCCTGACCCGCGTGCCCGTCCCCGTCGACCACCGCCGCGTCCCGGACCTGCCACGGGCCGCGGCCTGGTTCCCCGTGGTCGGGGCGCTGCTCGGCGCCGGGCTGGTGCTGCTCGCCGTCGCGCTGTCGGGGAGGACGTCCGTCCTGGTCGCGGTCGTGCTGCTCGTCGTGGTCGAGACCGCTGTCACCGGTGCCCTGCACCTCGACGGCCTGGCCGACCTCGCCGACGGGACGGGCGGCGGTGACCGCGAGGCCCGGCTGCGGATCATGAAGGACCACGCCACCGGCGTCTACGGGACGGCGGCGGTCGTGCTGGCGCTGCTGCTCGAGGTGGCGCTGCTGGCCGAGCTCGTGCCCGCGACAGGGTGGGTCGACGCGGCCGTGCTCGGTGCCGCCGCCTGGTCCCTCAGCCGCGCGGCGATGCTGCCGGTCGCGCTCCTGCTGCCCTACGCCCGGGCCGAGGGGACCGGGCGGGGCGTGGTGGACGGGCTGGCGGTACGGCATACCGCGGTGGGGTGGGTGGTGCCGCTCGTGCTCTGCGCGGCGCTGGGGTGGACGGGTATGGCGATGCTCGCCGGCGCCCTCGTGGGGGCGGGCGGCGTGGGCTGGCTGGCCCACCGCTGGCTGGGCGGCGCGACCGGCGACGTCCTCGGGGCGACCGCGCAGGTGGCGCTGCTCGGCAGTCTCCTCGGCGCGAGCCTGGTGGCCTGAGCAGACCTCGGCTGATGGCTCGCGGCTCGCGGCTCGCGGCTCGCGGCTCGCCCGACCTCACCCGCGGTAGCGGTGCCGCCCCTCGTCGTCGGCCGTCCCCGTGGCGTGCTCGGCGTGCGAGAGGGCCTCGGTCAGCAGCTTGCGCACCTGGGCGTCGTCCGCGGAGTAGAAGACGTAGGTCCCGTCCCGCCGCGTCTGCACCAGCCCCGCGAGCCGCAGCTTGGACAGGTGCTGGCTGACGGCGGTGGGGTTGGCGTCCACGGCTCCGCCAGCGCGCCCACGCTCGGCTCGCCCTGGAGCAGCGATCACAGGATCTTGACGCGGGTCGGGTCGGCGAGCAGGCGGAAGGTGTCCGCCACGGTGCGGGCGTGCAGGTCGTCGGGATGGCCGCGACCGCGCTCCTGCAGATCGTCATCGTCTGGATCTCCGGCTCGATCGGGCTGCTCGCCGACACCGTGCACAACCTCGGCCACCTCGTCACGACCATCCCGCCCATCATCGCCTTCGGCCTGGGCCTGCTGGCCCCGACCCGGCGCTGCTCCTACGGCTTCCGTCGGGCGCAGCCCCGGGCGCTGACCAACCTCGGCTGGGTCCTGGCTGCCGCGCTCATCGGGGCCCTGGGCAACGCGGTGGTGGCCCGCTACCCCATCAGGGTCGGGCGGCGGATCAGCTCGGCCGCCCTGGTCGCCGAGGGCCAGCACGCGCGGACCGACGCGCTCACCTCGCTCGCCGTCGTGATCGGCGCGGTCGGGGCCTGGCTCGGCTTCCCGCAGGTCGACGCCGTCGTCGGCCTGGTCATCGCGGCCGTCATCATCCTGGTCCTCGTGCAGTCCATGCGGACCACGATCAACCCGCCTCATGGACGGCGTCGACGAGGGCGTGATCGGGCACATCGAGACGGTCGCCGCAGCTGTCCCGGGCGTGCCGCACCTGGACCGGGCCAGCGTCCACGCCTGCCCGGCGCGGACGTCCTGACCCGTCGGCACGCCCGGTCGCGGGGGGAGGCCCCCACGTCGGTCGTGAGCCCTCCAGGGTCACCTGGCAGGCTGGGGCCGTGAGCTCAGCCCGGTCCACCGCACCCCGCCCCGCACCCCGCCCCGGCAGCGGCCCGAGCCTGCCCGCGTGGCTGCACCGCCTCGTCCCCGTCCTGGTGCTGGTCGGACTCATGTGGGTCAGCGAGCTGCTCGACCTCCTGACGCCCCTGCGGCTGGACGGCTTCGGCATCCGTCCGCGCGAGCTGGAGGGGCTGCCCGGGATCGTGCTGAGCCCCTTCCTGCACCTCGGGCTCGCGCACCTCCTCGCCAACACCGGCGCGCTGCTCGTCCTGGGCGCGCTGCTGGCGTGGTCGACCCGGCACCTGTGGCTGGTCACGGTCGGCGTCGTGCTCCTGGGCGGGGCGGCAGTGTGGCTGCTCGGCGCACCCCGCACCGTCGTCATCGGCGCGAGCGGCGTCGTCTACGGGTATGCCGCGTTCCTCGCGGTCTACGGCTTCGTCGCCCGCCACGTCGGCTCGGCGCTGCTCGGCCTGGCGGTCGTCGCGGTCTACGGCGGGCTGCTGTGGGGCGTGCTGCCCCTGCGGCCGGGGGTCTCGTGGCAGGGACACCTCTTCGGCGCGCTGGCCGGCGTGGTGCTGGCGGTCTGGCTGGGGCGCCGTGACCGGGACCGTCGCGCCGGAGGCCGGGGTCCCGTCAGTCGGTAGGTCGGCCGGGCTGGTCGTCGAGGGGCACCTGACCGTCCATGTCGGCGTAGTCGTCGGGGTCCTGCAGACCCTCGTCGGGCGTCCCGGGCGGACCCGGGTCCGTGGAGGCGATGTGCACGATCGCATCCCCGCTGTTGACCAGCGGCGCCTCCGCGCGACCGATGACGATGCCGTCGCGGTCGGCCTTGACGATGGCCAGCCGCCGGCCGAAGGAGTTGTGGAGCTCGCCCAGCCGCTCGCCCACCGTGACGTGCTGGCCGAGCGAGACGGCCATGCTGAGGATGCCGGTCCGGCGGGCCCGCACCCAGCCGCTGCGCCAGCAGATCTCGCTGGGCCGGGGCGGCTGCGACGCCGGGGGCGGCGCGTCGGTCATCCCCAACGAGTGCAGCACCCGCAGCACGCCGTCGACGCCGGCGGTGATCGCCCACTCGTCGAAGCGCCACGCCTCACCCGCCTCGTAGAGCAGCACCCGGGCACCGCGCTCCCGGGCCGCCGAGCGCAGCGAGCCGTCGCGGAGCCGGGCGTGGTAGATGACCGGCGCGCCGAAGGCCTCTGCCAGCGCACGCGTCCGCGGGTCCTCCAGGTCGCACCGGATCTGGGGCAGGTTCGAGCGACGGTCGGAGGCCGTGTGCAGGTCGATGCCGACGTCGCACTTGGCAACGATCTCGGTCATCATCAGGTGGGCGATACGGCTGGCGAGCGAGCCGCGGGCCGACCCCGGGAAGCTGCGGTTGAGGTCGCGCCGGTCCGGCAGGTAGCGGTCGCCGACCATCACCCCGATGACGTTGACGATGGGCACCGCGATGAGCGTGCCGCGGATCTCCTTGGCGGACAGCTGCTCCAGCACCCGGCGGATGACCTCGATCCCGACGACCTCGTCACCGTGGATCGCCGCGTCCAGCCACACCGTCGGCCCGTCCTCGCGGCCGTGCAGGACGTGCACCGGCAGGCTGACCTCTGCGCCGGTGACCAGGCGGGTGATCGGGAGCGACACCTCGCGCCGGGTGCCGGTGCGGACCTTGACCGTCCCGATGGCGAAGGAGGGTCGCAACGGCGGACGGGCGGCGGCCACTCACCTCCCCCAGTTCTTCTTGCGGGTGGCCCGGTCCGGGCGACCCCCTGCGTAGGACACGCTCGGGTCCACGACGAACCCCTGGACCAGCGCCTCGCGCCCCACGAGCATCCGGAACCCCATCTCGTCCCGGTCGGTCAGCGTGACCTCCGCGGGCACCTGCCGGTCCGCGAGGACGAGGGGGACGAGCACGACATACCTGGTCTCGACGTGCCCCGAGCTGCTCCGCACGGTGCGCTCGTCGTGGACAGGCAGGTCCACGGCCGTCTCGTCGGCGGGAGTCGCCTGCCAGGGGTGGATGCTGAACCGCACCCGATGGCCACCCTCCGCCTCGTAGGGGCGCACGTCGAAGGCGTGCAGTGAGCTGGTCCTGGCACCGGTGTCGATCTTGGCCTTGATCCAGGGCACCCCGACGCCCGGCAGCCGCACCCACTCCCGCCAGCCGACGACCGTGCGGTCGGGGGTGGTTTCATAGGTCTGCCCAGGCACCCCCTCATCTTGTCAGGACCCGTGCATGAAGTTCGCCATCCTCTCCCGGTCGCTGCGCGCCTACTCCACGCAGCGGCTGCGGACCGCCGCCCTCGACCGGGGCCACCAGGTCAAGGTGCTGGACACCCTCCGCTTCGGCATCGACCTCTCGGGGCCCGAGCCCGACCTGCACTTCCGGGGGCGGCCGCTGTCCACCTACGACGCGGTCCTGCCGCGGATCGGCTCGTCGGTCACCTACTTCGGCACGGCGGTCGTGCGGCAGTTCGAGCAGATGGACGTCTACACGCCCAACACCTCCAACGGCATCATGAACAGCCGGGACAAGCTGCGCGCCAGCCAGATCCTGTCGCGGCACGGCATCCCGATGCCGGCGACGGTCTTCGTGCGCAACCGCGCCGAGATCCCGCACGCGATCGAGATGGTCGGCGGGGCGCCGGTGGTCGTCAAGCTGCTCGAGGGGACGCAGGGCATCGGCGTCATCCTGGCCCCCGACTTCAAGGTCGCCGAGGCGATCATCGAGACCCTGCACGGCACGAACCAGCAGGTCCTCATCCAGAGCTTCGTCAAGGAGAGCAAGGGCACCGACATCCGCGCGCTCGTCGTCGGCGACCGGGTCGTGGCAGCGATGAGGCGGCGCGCCCAGGGTGAGGAGTTCCGCTCCAACGTGCACCGCGGCGGCAGCGTGGAGCCGGTCGAGCTGGACCCGGAGTATGCCGAGATCGCCGTCCGCTGCGCGCACATCATGGGGCTGCGGGTCGCCGGGGTCGACATGCTCGAGGGGCGCGACGGGCCGCTGGTGATGGAGGTCAACTCCTCCCCCGGTCTCGAGGGCATCGAGAGCGCGACCAAGCTGGACGTCGCCGGGGCGATCGTGGACTACATCGCCGACCAGGCCGGCTTCCCGGACATCGACGTGCGGCAGCGGCTCGCGGTCTCCACCGGGTATGGCGTGGCCGAGATCGCGGTCCTGTCAGGGTCGGACATGGTCGGGCGCACCCTCGCCGAGTCGGGCCTGCGGGAGAAGGACATCCAGGTGCTCACCCTGCACCGCGGCACCCGCGTGGTCCCGAACCCGTTGCCCGCCAAGGAGCTCGAGGACGGCGACCGGCTGCTGTGCTTCGGCCGGCTGGAGCAGATGCGGTCGATGATCCCGGCCCGCAGCCGGCGCCCGCGGCGGGTCCGCCGCCTGCCGAGGGAACCCATCCACGACCTGCCGATGCCGGAGTCCGCCGGGGGCTGAGGCATCGACGCGCAGGCGGTGACGATGCCTCACGACTGTCGCAGAGGGGTCAGAGGGTCTGGGCGAAGGCCTCGCCGTCCCAGACCGCCTGGACGTGGGCGGCGAGGGCGCTGCTCCCGATCTCGGCCGCGGTGTAGAGCCCTGCGAGCTCGGTCCCCAGCGTCGTCTCGCCGGCGACGAGACCGGTACGGTTGATGAGGCGCACGAGCGTCCCGGGTTCACGAAGACTGGTGGGCGCGACGAGCGGCTCCGGGTGGTACCACCCCTGCGCAGCCAGCAGCGGGCCGACCTCGAGGTGGCGAGCTGCGGCCGGGACGTCCTCGGTCACGGTTGTCTCGTCCGCGCGCACGCTGACCCAGCTGGCCTCGGGCACCAGCGCGCCGCCGTCGAGCTCGCGGGCCACCAGCCGCAGCTCCTCCCCCGGTGGCTGATCCGGCCGGGCCACCGCCAGCGGGTCCGTGGCGGGGTCGACCAGGACGGTCCCGGGAAAGACCTCGAGGGTCCGCCCCAGCACGGCGAGCAGCTGCGTCTGGTCAAGGACCGGTGGGGCGGAGGGCACGGCCGCCGGCAGCCCGGGGACGACCGATCGCAGCGGCAGTGCGCAGCCGCTGGCGTGCAGCAGGGTGAGCGCGGTGAGCAGCGGCGTGACGAGATCGGCGCGGACGCGGATCGTCGGGGGGATCGAGAACTGCGCGGGACCTGCCGGGCGGTCGTTGACGATCTCGACGAACCCGGCGCCAGGGGTGGACAGACCGGCCCGCGGGGGCGGCCCGGCGATGCCGAGAGCACTGGCCACAGCGTTCGCCCGCGTCTCGGCCAGACCCATGGAGGCCAGCAGGTTGAGGTACCCACCCACCTCGGTGATGTTGCCCGGCGGGGGCACTCGAGAGGGGAAGACGTCACCCTGGTGGGCCAGGCGCTGCAGCAGCACGCGCTGTGCCTCCAGGACCTCGGGCCGGGTCGCGGTGCGCATCAGCTCGGTCAGCACCTCGACGATCTCCGACAGGCCGTCGTCCACGCTCGGGGTGGGGGTGGTCTCGGTCATCGTCTCCTCCTGCCGGGCCCGGTCATCCCGCGACCAGGCCGAGGGTGGTGAGCCACGCGGTGCTGCCCTGGGTCGGCGAGCCGTTCTCCTCCTGGGTGAACGCGTCGAACAGGGTGATCGCCTTGGTGGTGGGGATCGGCTCGGTGGTCAGCTCCTTGACCACGGCGGCGGCCATCGCCTTGGCCTCGGCGAGGTCCGGCTTGGCGTTGGCGGCCGACAGGTAGGCCTTGGCGTTGTCCTTGAGGTTCTTCACCGCGGAGTCGACCGCGGCTGTCTTGGCCTTCGTCGCAGCAGCGGCCTTGTCCTCCGCCTCCTTCGCCGCGGCCTTGTCCTTGGCCTCCTTCTCCTGCTTGGCCACGGTTGCCGCCTTGTGCACGTCCACCGCGGCGGTCATCGCCTGGCTGGCGAGCTGCGTCGCCTTTCCCAGGGCGTCCGAACGAGCCGACTCGGCCGTGGCGATCGTCTTCTCGCCGAGGGCCTTGAGCACGTCGTGCCCGAGGAAGTCGGTGGAGAACGACGCCTGCTTGCTCGCCTCGGCAGCCAGCGCCGCCGCGAGGGTCCCGGGGGTCAGGGTCCCGCCCTGGCCGGGGGTGAGACCGACGACGGAGGGCACCTGGGCCAGGGTCGACGGAGCCACCAGCTGGGCGATCGGTGAGTCCCGCAGGGTGACGCCCTCGATCGCGGTCGCCTCGTCGCCCGGCGAGTCCTGCCAGTTCCAGAACCGGGTGAGGTCGATCTTCTCGGCGGACGGGCAGTTGCCCAGGACGGCCTCGCCCAGCACCCCCTTGGTCGGGAGCGTGAAGTGCGAGACCGGCGGCGCGAAGGCTGAGCGGTGGAAGGCCGTCAACGCGTCCTGAACGGCTCCGGTGGTCAGCGGACGGGTCGCGTCCTCGTCGTCGTCGGAAGCGCCGCCCGCGAGCGCCACGGCGAGCGCGGCCGGGATCGAGAAGGGCATGATCATGGAGTTGCCGTAGTAGCCGAGGACCTGGTTGGCGACGCAGTTGAGCAGCGGGACGTGCTGGCTGGCGTCGGCCAGCCCCTCGACGTCCAGGCCGGTGTCAGGCAGGCCGATCGTGTAGCCCTCGAGCATCACCACCCGCTCCTCCGCGGTGAGCGAGGACCAGACCGCCTTGGAGTAGGTCATTGTGTTCGAGACCACGTGCTGCAGGGTTCGCTCGACCTTGAGGAGGTCGCGGTAGCGCAGCGGGCTGTTCTGCTCCAGCGCCGCGACCAGCAGCGGCCCGGGCAGGAGCACCGTGGGGCGATCGATGGCCTCGGCGGCGATCGACTCACCGGCGCCGTTGAGGAGAACCGAGAACCCGGACAGGGTCGGCCCGCCGAGGTGCCGCTCCAGCTCTGAGGGCGAGAGTGTCACGCTGGACCGGAGGTCGTCGGCGTCCAGCACGCTCCTCAGCCACGGGCTGTCCTTCAGCTTTTCCAGCAGCTGGTAGGTCGGGTTGCTGCTCATGTCGACCTGGTAGGTCAGGGTCCGGAAAGAACGCTCGATCTCGAAGCCCACCACGTCACCCCGGTCGACCGGCTCGGGCAGGCGCAGGGTGGCGGCCCGCTCGGTCAGCGTGGTGCTGCTGCGCACCGCCTGCAGCGCGGCCACCACCTCGGACTCCGAGCTCAGGGTCTTGGGGTCCAGCTCGGTCTGCGAGTGCGACAGCGCCAGCCGCCGCAGTCGACGGCCACCGCGCAGCAGCACGGTGATCCAGACGGTCTCGTAGGGCACGAACGTCCCGCGGACCGAAAAGCTGAGCGCGTCCGACGCGGCACCGTCGATCGCGACCTCCTGCCGGGGGTTGGCGAAGAAGTCGGTGAGCAGGCGCATGCCCTCCCGGTGCCGGCCGGGCATCCACGACTGGATCGCGTCAGCGTGCCGGTGCAGCAGGGACCACCGGTCCATGAGCTCGTCGCGGTCGTCGACGACCGTGGTGTCGGTGATCTCGAGCGGCTGGCCGGGGGGTAGGAAGCGCACGATGTCGAGCGGGACGAAACAGACGAGCGTGGTGCCCTCCACCTCGGTGCTTGCCGCGAACTTCCGTAGCACCTCCCAGTACTGGATGGTCAGGGCGTGGGCCTTGTTGTGGTTGGTGATGACCTTCGTCGTCACGGACTGCGTCTCGGTCTCCCTCGCCAGCCGGATGCTGGAGCGGGTGGCACGTCGCCGCCCTGATGCCTCCGACTCGACCTGGCGGTGCAGGTCCTCTGCCGCCGTGTTGGTGGTCGTCCGCACACCGTCGAGAGCGCTGGAGGTGCTGCCGTTGTTGGAGCTCTTCCCGCTGCCCCCACCGGCACCGATGCCGACGACGACCGGTCCCAGCACGGCGCCGATGCCGCCGGCGACCCCCCAGCTCGAGGAGCGAGCCGAGTTGCTGTACTTCGAGCTCGCCGTGACGTGCTCCTCGAAGGCCGAGGTGAACACCGAGCTCGCGGAGGCGTCCTCGCGGACGGAGGCCTGCTGCTGCTCGAAGACGTCGAGGACCTCGGCGTCCCGCACGGAGGCTGTGCTGACCCGCTCCGAGACCGCGATCCGCTGCTGCTCCCCCGGGGCGAGCGGCAGGGAGTAGATCAGGTTGCCCAGCGTCAGACCCTTGTACTTCCACACCTGGGCGAGGTTGAGGACGTATCCCAGACCGAGCGTGCCGGCCACGGGCACCGGCCGGTCGGCGGTGATCGTGCTGCCCTGCAGGCCGATGATCCCGTCCCGGAAGCGGTCCACGCCGATCGGCTTGTCGATCGGCACCCGGTCGACGTAGCTCACCCGCTCCAGGTTCAGCCCGGGCCCCCAGGCCGGGTTCCACAGGATGAGGGGAAAGAGACGGTCCCGCCCCGGCCACGCGACCCGGCTGATCGTGGTGGTCCGGGGCTCCACCAGCCGGACGAGAACCTTGTACGGGAACCTGCGGACGGCGGTGTCCTCCTCGAAGACCACACTGCACGCGTCCTGCCCCAGGGTGACCTTCACCGGCGGGGTCTCCCCCCCGTCGCCCGGTGCGCCAGAGTCCAGGCCGCCGAGTCCGTCGACGAGGTCCACCAGCGCTCCCACCACGCTGCGGGGCAGGGGCGCGAGCTCTTGCTCCAGCGTGATGACCCCCAGTGCCGCGCCGCCGGGGGCCGGCAGCTCGCGCACGACGTGGCTCGTCCCGTCGGCCCCCTTGATCCGCAGGCCCAGGCCCTTGTCCAGCAGGGCTGCGCGGTCGTCGTCGGAGATGCCGCGCAGAGGCAGGGCGAACACACCGTCGGTGCCGGTGACAACCCCCCTGCCGAGGACCCGTCCACCCGGATGGGTCGGCTCCACCGAGAGGCGGTCGACCGGCTGCCCGTCGGGCTGAACGACCTGGCCCCGCACCTCGGTCGGCAGTGCCCGCACCACCGGGACGAGGTCCCGCGCCACGTCCAGGGTGTGCCCGAGTCCCTCGAGGCCGAGGTAGAAGTGGGTGACGTCGGCCACCATGCCGTCCACGACCCGGGACCGGTCCTCCTGGCTCAGCTGCTCGAGCTGCTCGAGGCCGAGGTGCACCACGTCGAGGGTGGGCACGAAGGGCTCGGTCACGCGGACCCGCCTCGCCCGGAGGCCCGCCTCGTCGTCGTCCGGGCGTCTGGGCTCGGTCTCTGACACGGCAACCCCTCGAGTTCGACATGGTCGGTCCCTCTCGACGCTACGCGCAGGACCGATCCCTGGGGATGGGCAAAACTACCCATTGCGTCCTGGCACCGCGAGGGTGCAGCCTGGGCCGCTCCTCCAGCGAGGAGTCAGGCGTGCTCCACCCGCTCGTAGGGCTCACCCAGCGCGGGCCGGACGTCCGGCTCCCCCTTGACAGGCCACATCGACATCGCCCGCTCCGCCTGCGCGGTGATGGTCAACGAGGGGTTGACGCCGAGGTTCGCCGAGACGGTGGAGCCGTCGACGACGTGCAGGCCGGGGTGCCCGAAGACACGGTGGTAGGGGTCGACGACACCCGTCCGCGCCGAGTCGCCGATGACGCACCCGCCCAGGAAGTGGGCGGTCAGCGGCCGTCCGAAGACCTCGCCGACGTTGCTGCCGGGGTGACCTCCGATCCGCCTGGCCATCCGGCGCACCGCGTCGTTGGCGACCGGGATCCAGGTCGGGTTGGGCTGCCCGTGGCCCTGTGCGGACGTCAGCCGGTAGCGTCCCAGCAGCCCCCGGCCGGCGCGCACCGTCACCGAGTTGTCGAGCGACTGCATCACGAGCGCGATCGTGGTCCGCTCCGACCACGAGCCGATCCCCGCGTAGGTCCACGCCGCCCGGACCGGGGAGCGGACCAGCGCGCCGACCCACCGCAGCGGCCGTGGCACCCGGCCGCCGCCGTCCGTCATCAGGGTCGTGAGCAGCCCCATCGCGTTCTGCCCCCGGCCGTAGCGCACCGGCTCGACGTGCGTGTCCTCGTCCGGGTGGAAGGAGCTGGTGATCGCCACCCCGCGGGTGAAGTCGACGGAGCGGTCGCGTCGCCACCCCGGCGGCACGGACGCACCGACGAGCGCCTCGGAGTTGGTGCGGGTGAGCCACCCGAGCCGCTCGGACAGGTGCGGGAGGTCGCCGTCGCGCCGGAGGCGGTGCAGCAGGTGCTGGGTCCCCCAGGTGCCCGCCGCCAGGACGACCTGGTCGGCGGTGAACGTACGCCGTGCACCTGCGCCATTGGTGCGCCACGCACCCGACCGGACGGTCTCCACCGCATACCCGGGGCCGTCCCCGTCCCGGGCCCTGATGCGACCGACGGTCGTCTCCGGCAGCACGACGGCGCCCGCGCGTTCGGCGAGCCAGAGGTAGTTCTTGACCAGGGTGTTCTTGGCGCCGTAGCGGCAGCCGACCATGCACTCGCCGCACTGGGTGCAGCCGGTCCGTCGGGGTCCGGCGCCGCCGAAGTAGGGGTCGTCCACCTCGACGCCGGGTTCCTGCCGACCGTCGCGGCCGAAGAAGACGCCGACCGGGGCGAGGCGGAAGGTGTGCCCGACCCCCATCTCCTCGGCGACGTCGCGGTAGAGCTCGTCGGCGGACGTCGTGGTCGGGTTCGTGACCACGCCCAGCATCCGGCTGGCGGTGTCGTAGTGGGGCGCCAGCTCAGCCCGCCAGTCGGTGATGTGCGCCCACTGCCGGTCGTCGTAGAAGGCGTCCGAGCGAGGCCGGTAGAGGGTGTTCGCGTAGTTGAGCGAGCCCCCGCCGACACCTGCCCCGGCCAGCACCATGACGTCGGGCAGCAGGTGGATGCGCTGGATCCCCTTGAGCCCCAGGCGAGGCGCCCACAGGAAGCGGCGCAGGTCCCAGGAGGTGGCGGCGAAGTCCTCGTCGGCGAACCGGCGACCGGCCTCCAGCACCCCGACGCGGTACCCCTTCTCGGTCAGCCGCAGCGCCGTGACGCTGCCGCCGAAGCCGCTGCCGACGACGAGGACGTCGTAGTGCTCGGGGGGCCGGGTGGTCATGCCCGACGGTAACGCGGCGCCCCGACGGGGCCGACGGCGGAGGTCAGCCGCGCAGGTGCTCCACCGGGCGCATCGAGGAGCCGGTGCCCGTCAGCACCCGGGTGCCGCGGGCGACGCTGCGGCCGAGGCCGGCGGGCGAGAGCTCACGGGTGCCGGCGGCGCGGCCGAGGAGGAGCAGGGAGAGCAGGGACAGGGCGATGAGCAGGACCAGCTCGAACACGGGGAACTCCTTGAGGATGTCGGGTGGGACGACGTCGATCACGGGGTGATCTGTCACCAACATTGACAGGACAGAACCATAAGGACAAGTCATGTTTTATTGCTGGTATCAGTAAGTGTTGCTTCATCAAGGACAGCGTGCGGGTGCCTGCTCCAAGCGCGTCGTCGAGGGGTGGGGCCGCCGACCTCGCTCCAGCAGCGGCCGGACCTCGCCCTCGAGCCGCGCCCGCCTCCTACGGACCGGTCGCCCGACCCAGCCCGTCGCCGACCGAACGCATCATCACCGAGTGGTTGGCGCGCAGCAGGGCGCGTGCGGGCGGGAGCACGGTCACGCGCCGCAGGAGCGGGTGCCTGAGGTCGACGACCTGCTCGTAGTCGAGGCGGCACCCGGTGCCGCGACCGACGACGCGCCACTCGGCATACCCGTCGAGGTCACCGGTCAGCCGGACCCGGAGCTCACCGCCCGCACGGTCCTCGACCTCGCGGGTGAGCACCAGCCGGAGGGGGACGGGCAGGACGCTGCGGATCGTGACGGCGGCGCGCGACGCGTCGAGCTGCGTCACCCGCCGCACCTGCGGCCACCAGCGGGGATAGGACCCCAGGTCGGCGAGCAGGTCCAGCACCGCGTCCTGGGACCTGGAGAGGTCCCAGGTGTGGCGGAAGACGAAGTGCCCGGGCGACTGCGCAGATGTCACCTACGACACCGTAGGTTAGGACCGTGGAACCGCGCGTCCAGACCCCGCTCACCGTCGATCCGTCGACGACGACCACCGCCCTGCTGACCGAGGCCGCACGCCGCTGGCCCGACCGGGTCGCGGTCGACTTCCTCGGGGCGACCACCACCTACGGCGAGCTCGCCGACGAGGTCGCCACCGCGGCCGCCGCCCTCCACGACGCCGGCGTCCGGCACGGTGACCGCGTCGGGGTGATCCTGCCCAACTGCCCTCAGCACGTCGTGGCGTTCTACGCGATCACCTCCCTCGGCGCGACGGTCGCCGAGCACAACCCGCTCGCTGCCCCCGAGGAGGTCCGTGCCCAGCTGGACCTGCACGGGGCGCGGGTGGTGGTGGCCTGGGAGAAGTCCGTGGAGACGGTGGCGCCCGGTGGGCGCACGGAGGGCCGGACGGTCCTGGCCGTCGACCTCACGGCCGCGCTGCCGTGGCGCACGCGGACGCTGCTGCGCCTGCCGCTGCGCGCGGCCCGCGCCCAGCGCGACAAGCTGCGCAGCCCCGTCCCGGACGGCGTCGGCTCGTGGGAGCGGAGTCTCGCTGCGGCGTCACCGACCTCGGGGGCTGAGGCACCGCACACCCCGGGGCCCGGGCCCGACGACGTCGCCGTGCTGCTGCCCACCGGGGGGACGACAGGCACCCCCAAGCTCGTCCCGCTCACCCACGCCAACCTCATGGCCAACGTCGCGCAGGGTCGGCAGTGGGTGCCCGGCCTGCGGGAGGGCGAGGAGACCTTCGGCGCCCTCCTGCCCTTCTTCCACGCCTTCGGTATGACGCTCTGCCTCACCTTCGCCGTGGCGATGGGCGCCACCCAGGTCGTCCTGCCGACCTTCGACGTCGACATGGTGCTGGCCGCGATGCGCCGGCGGCCGCTGACCTTCCTCGCCGGCGTGCCGCCGATGTTCGACCGGCTCGAGGCGGTGGCGAGCGCGAAGGACCCGCACCTGCTGCACCCGCTGCGCTACGCGATCTCCGGTGCGATGGCGCTCGACCCGGAGGTGGCGCGCCGGTGGGAGGCCGCGACCGACGGGTTGGTCATCGAGGGCTACGGCATGACGGAGTGCTCGCCGATCACGCTGGGCAACCCCTTCGGTCCCGGGCGACGGCCCAGCACCCTCGGGCTGCCCTTCCCCGGCACGGCGATCCGGATCGTCGACCCCGAGGCGCTGGCGACCGACGCCGAGGCCCCGGACGTGGCGGACGGCGAGGTCGGGGAGCTGCTCGTGCACGGGCCGCAGGTGTTCTCGGGCTACCTCGACGCCCCGGAGGAGACGGCTGAGGTGCTGCTCCCCGGGGGCTGGTTGCGCACCGGCGACCTCGTGCGTCGCGACCCGGAGGACGGCTTCGTGGCGCTGGCCGACCGCCGCAAGGAGCTCATCATCTCCGGCGGCTTCAACGTCTACCCCTCGCAGGTGGAAGACGCCGTCCGGGGCATGCCGGGCGTCCTCGACGTTGCCGTCGTCGGGATGCCGGACACGTCGCTGGGGGAGCATGCCGTCGCCGCGCTGGTCCTCGAGCCGGGCGCCGCGGTCGACCTCGACGCCGTGCGGGCGTGGTTGCACGGCAAGGTGTCCCGCTACGCCCTCCCCCGGGCCGTCCACGTGCTCGAGGAGCTTCCCCGCAGCCAGCTCGGGAAGGTGCTGCGTCGCCGCGTGCGCGAGCGTCTTCTCCGCGACCGACCCGAGGCCTGAGGTCGGGGGGTCAGGCAGGCAGGTGACCGGCCCGGGCGGTGGGCAGGACCGTCACGCTCCGGGTGAGCCGACCTCGATGGTCTCCCGGGCCTGGGGACGCACCGGGCAGGCGCGCTCCCCGGCGAGCCGCGCGTGCAGCGCCCAGAGCAGGGCGCCCACAGCCAGCACCGCGAGGAGCGGCTGGACCGGCGCGAACCACTGCAGGGCGCCGGCGTAGCCCAGGAGCAGCAGGACCAGCTTGTTGCAGACGGGGCAGCCCACCGCGAAGAACGCCAGCAGACCGCCGGCCAGGCCCCGCCGTGAGCCGGTCTCGTCCTCGGCCACCCTTCCCCGTTGGCGCACGTAGGTGGCCATCACGAGCCCGCCGAGCACGGCCGTGACGAGGAGGACCGGCCACGCCCACCAGGTCGTGTCGATCTCGCGCCCGAAGACGGGGTTGGGGATGAGCACCGTGGGCAGCCCGATGAACAGCACGGTCGAGGCAGCACCGGCGGCCGCCGCCCACCAGCGTCGAGCACCCCACCCGCGCAGGGTCACGAGGTCGTCGCGCAGCATCAGCTCACCCCCCTGGCGGGTCGACGGGACAGGACGGCAGGGAACAGGGGCACGGCCACACCATACCCTCTGGACGGCATACCCCCACGGGTATGATGGAACCATGCTGCTGACACCGACCACCACGCTGCCCGCGTGGACACGCGTCCTGGTGGTCGTCGCCCACCCCGACGACGAGTCGTTCGGGCTGGGCGCGATCATCGACGCCTTCGCCCGCGCCGGCGCCGAGGTGGACGTCCTCTGCCTGACGCAGGGCGAGGCCTCGACGCTGGGTGCGGCCGAGGACCTGGGGGGCCGGCGCGCCGTCGAGCTGCGATCCGCCGCCACCGAGATCGGGGCCCGGTCGACGCTGCTGCGCGACTACGCCGACGGCGGGCTGGCGGTGGTGGACCCGCGGTCGCTGACCGACGACGTCGTCGTGACGGCCAGGGCGGGGTATGTCGAGGGACTGCTGGTCTTCGACGTCACCGGGATCTCCGGTCACCCCGACCACGTCGCCGCGACCGAGGCCGCGGTGCGCGCCGGCGAGGAGCTCGACGTCCCCGTGCTGGCCTGGACGCTCAGCCCGGAGGTCGCTGACGCCCTGCGCACCGAGACCGGAGTGCCGTTCGCCGGCCGGTCGGGGCCGGGGTGCTTCGACATCCAGGTGGACCGCACGGCCCAGCACCGGGCGATCGCGTGCCACGTCAGCCAGGCCGTGCCCGGCAGCGTGCTCTGGCGCCGGCTCGAGCTGCAGGCGGACCGCGAGGCCCTGGTCTGGCTCCGCCCCCCGGTGGGATGAACCTCCCGACGCCTCCGCCTCACGCCCTCTGGCGTCTCGTCGGTGGTCACGGTGCGGGCCCGCGGACTTGGTGACCTCATACCCCCCCGGGTATATTGGAGCCATGACGCAGACCATCACCATGCCCTCCTTCCTCGCCCGCCACGCCGACGGCGCCTTCGTCCTCGACGTCCGCGAGCCCGCGGAGTACGTCGGCGGGCACGTGCCCGGCGCCGTGCTGGCACCGATGAGCCGGATCACCTCGTCGCTCGGCCCGGTCCCGAAGGACCGCACCGTGCACGTGATCTGCCAGTCCGGCAACCGCAGCCGCTCGATGGCCGACCTGCTGGTCGCCCTGGGCTACGAGGCCGTGTCCGTCGACGGTGGTACCTCCGCGTGGGTCGCTGCCGGGCGGCCCGTGGTCATGGGCGCGCACGCCGCCTGACCGGTCGGCTCAGGATCGGCCGGCTCCGGCTCCGGCTCCGCCTGCTGCTGCCTCGAGGTCGACGGCCAGGAGGCCGTGCAGGTGCTCGTCGTGGTGGACACCGTCGGGATACCTGTACGACTGGCGGAGCGTCCCCTCGTGCAGGAAGCCCGCTGCCCTGGCGACCGCGCAGGAGCCGGGGTTCTCGACCGCGTGGTACAGGTACAGCCGGTGCAGACCGAGGTGTGAGAACGCGAAGCGTGAGGCACTGACGACAGCGAGAGACGCGAGGCCTCGGCGACGGGCCCACGGTCCGACCCAGTAGCCCATTTCCGCATCGCCCTGGTCCGGGTCGATCTTGTGGATCGAGACGGACCCGGCGAGCCGACCGGAGGCGTCCGCGACGGCCCAGGAGGCACGGACTACAGGGCCGCCATCTTGGTGAAGGGACTGGTGACGCGGACCTTCTGGGTGCCGAAGTCGACGGTGACCGCGTGGGCCTCCACGCCGATGACCCGGCCCATGCCGTAGACGTCGTGGGTGACCAGGTCGCCGGTGGCGAACTGCTCGATGACCGGCTCAGGCTCGGGCCGGAAAGGACTGCTGGCGAGGGACCGCCGCCGTGCGGGCAAGGATGGCATTACTGCCAGTATGCGCCCTCGCGGGCCAGAGGTGAATTCCCGCCGCTGTTCCGCGGAACGGTCCTCCCTCGATCGGGGTGCGTCGGGCGACTGCCGGACGCTCGGGTCAGGTCCTGTCGAGCGATGCGACAGGCGCGCCGGGGCGACGACGCAGTACGCGTCGGTGCAGCGTTCGTCCACGATGTCTGACGACGACACGTGTGGACTCTGGCGTTGCGCGCGTCCGGTCGTTGGTCGTCTGGTTGACGAGGGTTGTCGCCGATGCTGGACTGAACGGGTGAGTGACCGCGCGGACGCGACACGCCCGCTGATCCGCACGGCCGTCGCGGCCGACCTGCCCGCGCTGCAGCGGGTGTTCCGGGCCGCCGCGCTGTCCAACGCGGGGGATGTGCCCCTTCTGCGGGCTCACCCTGAGTTCTTGGTGTTCGCCGGCGACGGCATCGCCGAGGGGCGGACCCGAGCGGCCACCACCGGGAGCGGTGGCGATCGGCTCCTGGGTTTCGCCACGGTGGCCGCTGGGACGTCCGGTGGGCTCGAGCTCGAGGACCTCTTCGTGGACCCGCCGTGGCGCCGCCGGGGCATCGCCCGTGCGTTGGTCCTCGATGCCGTCGAGACCGCCCGCCAGGGGGGTCATCAGCAGCTGTCTGTCTGGGGCAACCCGCACGCGCTCGGTTTCTACCGCGCCGCCGGTTTCGTCGAGGTCAGCCAGGTCGCCGTCGAGGTCGACCGTGGACTGCGGCTGCGCCTCGACCTGGAATGAGTTCAGGCTGCTGAGGCTCCCTCAGCTCCGCGGTACCTACCCCCAAGCCCGGACGGCGAGAGCTGGCTCAGGAGGGTCGCTCCGTCCCTGCCTCACCCGCGACCGGCGCGTCGCCCGCTCCGCGAGTCGGGCCTGCAGGGATGGGTTGCGCCCCCGCTGCCACGGCTGCCTGACGGCGGGTCTTCGCCTCCGCGCGCTTCTGGCGCGACGCCAGCCGCCTGGGGGAGAGCGGGCCGGCCGCTGGGGGTCGTCCACGGAGGTTCTCGATCAGGCGCGTGATGACCGCGGCGACGGGGACGGCGAGGAAGGCGCCGAGGATGCCCATGAGGATCGCGCCGGCGGCGACGGCCAGGATGATCACGAGCGGGTGCAGCGAGATGATCTGGCCCTGGATGTACGGCTCGAGGACATTGCCCTCCAGCTGCTGGACGAGCAGCACCAGGCCCAGCACGAGGAGGGCGATGAACGGTCCGCGGTCGGCGAGGGCGACGGCGACCGCGACCGACCCTGAGACAAGCCCCCCCACGATCGGGATCAGTCCGCCGAGGAAGACCAGCACGGACAGCGGCAGGACCAGCGGGACCCCCAGCGCCCACAGCCCCAGACCGATGAAGACGGCGTCGACCAGCGCCACGAGCAGCTGCGCCCGGAAGAAGGCGCCGATCGTCCAGAACGACTGTGCCGCGATCGCGTCCACACGGGCCTGGTGACGCGACGGGACGAAGTCGAGGAAGGCAGCCCAGATGCGTCGGCCGTCCTTGAAGAAGAAGAAGAGCACGACGAGCATCAGGACCAGCCCGGTCACGAAGCCCCCGACCGCTTCGGCCGCGAGCATCCCCGTGGTCATCGCCTCGCCGCTGGCCAGCGCGGTACCCGCCTGCGCCACCAGGTCGGAGAGGCTGTCGACGTCGCCGGGGAGGACCGCCCAGTCGACGTTCCGCTCCAGCTCGTCCAGCCCGTCGACCACCGAGTCGACGATCGCGGGCAGCTGGTCGATCAACGCCACCGTGATGAACGCTCCCGCTCCAGCCAGCCCCCCCAGCAGCAGGAGCAGGATGAGCAGGGCGACGACGGCGTTCGGGAGACGGGTCGCGCGCAGCCGCCCGGCCAGCGGGTCCAGCAGCGCCGCAGGGAAGAGCGCGAGCACGAACGGCGTCAGGATGAGACTCACCTGGCTGGAGACGTACACCAGCCCGACCAGCAGGATGGCGACACCGACCGCCGTCCACACGCGCACCCCCCACAGCAGGTGGCGTGGCGATTCCTCCGACATGTGACCAGTATCCCCCCGACACTGGTCCGGCTCACCGAGGGCCGGCGTGCCCGTGGGCGGTCCGCGCAGGCTGGGTCAGAAGTTGCTCGCCATGTTCGTGAACCGGCTGTAGTGGCCCTGGAAGGCCACGACGACCGTGTCTGTCGGGCCGTTGCGGTGCTTGGCGATGATCACGTCCGCCTCCCCCTCCCGAGGGGACTCCCTCTCGTACATCGACTCCCGGTGGAGCAGGATCACGACGTCCGCGTCCTGCTCGATGGAGTTGTGCACCGCGATGCCGTCGGCGATGAAGTTGTGCGTCCCCAGGACGGTCGCGTCGAAGACCCGCTCGACGCCGACCAGCTCGACCGACTCGACCGCCTCGAACAGCACGTCGTTGACGGCGGCCAGGTCCAGGTCCTCCTGGTCGAGCACGTCGACCACCGACGCGAGCGCTCCTCCGGCGGCCTGCTCACCCAGAACGCGTCCGACCTCCTGCCACAGAGGTGCCGGGTCCTCGAGCACGCGCCGGGGCGTCTCCTCTGCCGCGCGAGACGTCACCGCCGCCAGCGCGGCGCTCACATCGGGCCCGAGGTCCACGTGAGGGGCGATCTCCTGCAGGAAGCGTCGTTGGTCGTCCCGGTCACCGACCGCCAGGGTGCCCACACCGCCGCTGACCGCGCGCTGGGTGCTGATGCCGAAGCGCAGCAGCTGGCGGGAGAGCTGGTCCAGCGCTCGCGGGGGACCGTCCATCCCGATCGTCACGCACCCGGACGCCTCGCCGCACTCCACCCTCCCCGACCGCTCCCACGCGGAGCCGACGAGGAGGGCGATCTGTCGCTTGGACATGTTCCAGGCGCCGACCGGGAGGTCGACGACCTCCCCTGACGCGAGGGCCCGTCCGACGGCTCGCACACGTCCGTCGTCGTCCCAGGGCTCGTGCACCTCCGGGGCGGGCACGTGCCGGGCAACGGCGACCCGGTCACCTGTGCGCAGGTCGCCCAGCTGCCGCCACCCGTCGTAGGTCAGGAAGGGGTGGTTCTCCGTCGCGCTGACCACCTTGCCGGAGGTCAGCGTCAGCCGGAAGACCGGCTTGGTCCCGGTCGAGAAGACGTGGGTGAGGTGCCGGCGAACGTAGCGCAGCGACTCGTCGAGCGACCAGACCGGCACGTCCCGCTCCCCGGAGGCGTCGAGCTCACCCAGGGTCACCTCGGCACCGGTGTCCGCGCGCAGCACCCGCGTGTCAGCCGTGAGGCACCCGGACTCGCGCAGGTCGCTCATCTGCGGCTTCTTGTCGGTCCGCTGCTCGGACCCGCGGTTCAGCTGCGACAGCGCGATGAGCGGCACCTCCAGCTCCTTGGCGAGCAGCTTGAGGGCACGGCTGAACTCCGCGACCTCCTGCTGGCGCGACTCGACACGCTTGCCCGAGCTCATGAGCTGCAGGTAGTCGACGACGACGAGCTTGAGGTTGTGACGCTGCTTGAGGCGACGGCACTTGGCGCGGATCTCCATCAGCGACATGTTGGGCGAGTCGTCGATGAACAGCGGCGCGTTCTGGATGCGTCCCTGGGTCTCGGCCAGCCGCGTCCAGTCACGGTCGCGCATGTTGCCCTTGCGCATGTTCTGCAACGGGATCTCCGACTCCGCCGACAGCAGACGCATCGTGATCTCCGTGCGGCTCATCTCCAGGCTGAAGACGACGGTCGGCAGGTTGTGCTTGATGGCCGCTGCCCTCGCCACATCCAAAGCAAAAGTCGATTTTCCCACGGCTGGCCTCGCCGCGACGATGATCATCTGCCCCGGGTGCAGCCCGTTGGTGATCTCGTCCAGCTCGGTGAACCCCGTCGGGACCCCGGACATGTCGCCGGAGGACGACGCGTTGAGCTCGATCTCGTCGGCCGTGGGCTGCAGCAGGTCCGACAGCGGGTGGTAGTCGTCGCCGCCACGATGGTCCGCGACCGCGAACACCTCGGCCTGGGCGGCGTTGACGATCTCCTCGACGTCCCCGCCGCCGTAGCCGATCTGCACGATGCGGGTGCCTGCCTCCACGAGCCGCCGCAGGACGGCACGCTCGGCGACGATCTCGCCGTAGTAGGCCGCGTTGGCGGCCGTGGGCACCTGGGCGATGAGCTGGTGCAGGTATGCCGTGCCACCCACCCGGGCGAGGTCACCGCGCTTGGTGAGCTCGTCGGCGACCGTGATCGCGTCGACCGGCTCGCCCCGCGAGAAGAGGTCGAGCACCGCCTCGTAGATGCTCTCGTGGGCCGGCCGGTAGAAGTCTGGTGGGCGGACGATCTCCGAGCACTCGCCGATCGCGTCCTTCGACAGGAGCATGGCCCCCAGCGCGCTCTGCTCGGCCGCGACGTCCTGCGGCGGCAGCCGGTTCTCGGGTCCCCCGCCGCTGCCCGCGCCGTACGCCTGCTCCAGCTCGCTCAGCGACATGTGCCCCAGCTCCTGCTCCGTTGACGACCCGTGCACCCAAGGCCACCATCGACCACTGACAGACCCGCCCTGGCGGGGTCATCGCGTCACCGTATGCCCTTTTCCCGCTCCCCCCAACCGGGCCTGTGGACAACATGTGGACCCGCTGTGCACCCACGGTGGACGACGGGCCAGACACGCCGGACGGCGTGTGGACAGTCCTGGGGACGGTCCGAGAACTCTGACCACACCAACCCTCTGACCAGCGACGACGTCGTCCACACCCTGTGGAGGGAACTTCTCTGACCCCCGGGCGCACGTCGCGTCGCGCGCCGTCGGACCCCTTTGGCAGACTCCATCCGTGACCGACGACACCGCCCCGGCCCCCGACCAGGGGCTCGGCCGCGAGGTCCTGCGGCTCGCGGTCCCCGCCTTCCTCGCCCTGGTCGCCGAGCCGCTCTTCCTGCTGGCCGACTCCGCCATCGTCGGGCACCTCGGCACCTCCTCACTGGCCGGTCTCGGGGTGGCCAGCGCCGTCCTGCTGACGGCGGTCAACATCTTCGTCTTCCTCGCCTACGGCACCACGGCCGTCGTCGCCCGCCGCCTCGGTGCCGGCGACCAGCGCGCCGCCCTCAGCAGCGGCGTCGACGGCCTCTGGCTCTCCCTGCTCCTCGGCGTGCTGGCCGCCGCCGCCGTGGCCCTGTGGGCCGCCCCCCTCGTCGAGGTGTTCGGCGCGCCGCCGCAGGCCAGCGCCGAGGCGGTGACCTACCTGCGGGTCTCGACCCTCGGCATACCGGCCATGCTCCTCGTCCTCGCCGCCACCGGGGTGCTGCGGGGCCTGCAGGACACCCGCACCCCGCTCCTCGTCGCCGTCGCGGGGTTCTCCACCAACGCCGCCCTCTCGCTGTGGCTCGTCCACGGCGTCGGGATGGGCATCGCCGGCGCCGCGTGGGGGACCGTGATCGCCCAGACCGCGATGGCGGTCGTCCTCGTGGGCGTGGTCGTCTCCGGCGCGCGGCGCCTCGGGGCGCCGATGGGCTTCGCTGCCTCCGGCGTGCTGCGGGCGGCGGTGGACGGGGTGCCACTGCTCGTGCGCACGCTCGCCCTGCGGGCCGTGCTGCTCATCACCACCTGGGTCGCGGCGGGGCTGGGGGAGCCCGAGCTCGCCGCCCACCAGGTCGCGCTGACGGTCTGGAGCTCGCTGGCGTTCGCCCTCGACGCCCTCGCCATCGCGGCGCAGGCGCTCACCGGCAAGGCGCTCGGTGCCGGTGACGTGGCCGGCACACGCGCGATGACCGCGCTGATGGTGCGCTGGGGCGTCTGGTTCGGCGTCGTCCTGGCGGTCGTCCTCGCGCTCCTGCACCGGGTCGTGCCGCTCGGCTTCACCACCGACGACCAGGTGCGCGCGGCGCTGGCCGCAGCCCTCCTCGTGGTGGCGGTGGGGCAGCCGGTGTCGGCGGTCGCCTTCGTGCTCGACGGGGTGCTCATCGGCGCCGGCGACGCCCGCTGGCTGGCGGTCGCGCAGACCGTCTTCCTCCTCGCCTACCTGCCGATGGTGCTGGCCGTGTGGGCGGGCGGTGCCGTCGGGGTGGAGGGGCTGATGTGGCTGTGGGTCGCGTTCACCGGCTACATGGCCGTGCGGGCCGCCGGGCTGCTCTGGCGCGCCCGGGGGGACGCGTGGATGGTGACCGGGGCGGGGCGCTAGAGACGGACCGGGTATGCCGTGCGCGCGTCCACGCCCTGTGGCCAGACCCGCCGCCGGCTAGGAGGGCGGCGGCTCCTGGTGCGTGCGCCGGCC
Source organism: Ornithinimicrobium jinqii (assembly GCF_045032595.1). Lineage (NCBI taxonomy): Bacteria > Bacillati > Actinomycetota > Actinomycetes > Micrococcales > Ornithinimicrobiaceae > Ornithinimicrobium > Ornithinimicrobium jinqii. The sequence continues at coordinate 25,158 of NZ_JBJFZS010000021.1, read as the reverse complement.
GAGGTGCACGTCCGCGGGCGCGACCTGCCCGGTGCGGAAGCCGGCCCGTCCCACCATGTGGACACCCGCAGGGATGGTGAGCAGCTGGAACACCGCGACCAGCACGAGGACGCCGACGTCGAGGCCCGACCGGGTCCGCAGGCCCACGCCGAGCAGCACCAGCAGGACCCCGAGGACCTGGGGCTTGGTGGCGGCGTGCATCCGGGTGAGCAGGTCGCGAAAGCGGAGCAGCCCGATACCGGCGGCCAGGCACAGCGCTGAGCCCAGCACCAGGAACACCAGCCCGAGCAGGTCGAGCACCTCCGGCACGGTCATCGCTCGCCCTCGGGGTGGCCGTCGGGCTCGGGGTCCCGGTCACGGGCGACGAACCTCGCGACGGCGACCGACCCCATGAAGCCGACGAGCGAGAGCGATATGAGCAGCGTGAGCGTGCTCGAGCCGTCGGTCAGCGCGACGTGCGCGCCGAGGGCGCAGACCACGACGGAGACCAGCACGTCGATCGCCACGACACGGTCGAGGACGCTGGGGCCGATGGTCACCCGGATCAGGGACAGCAGCGCCGCGGCGGTGAGCAGGGAACCCACCAGCCAGGCCAGGGCGGTGGTGAGGGTCATCGGTGCTCCTCCGGGTCGGGCGGCGGGTGGGCGTCGTCGGCGAGGCGCTCGGCCTCCCGCCGACGGCGCGGGTCCAGCAGCGAGGCGGGGTCGGGGTGGAACGCGCGCAGCACCCGGGCCTCCTGGGCCAGCACCCGCTGCCGCACGACCTGAGCCTGTCGTCGGCTCGTCACGTCGAGGGCGTGCAGGGTGAGCAGCCGGTCGCCGGGGTCGAGGTCGATGACGACCGTGCCGGGCACCAGCCCGACCATCTCGGCGGTGATGGTCTGCAGCAGCTCGTCGTCGCCGGCCAGCTCCAGGTCCATGACGATGCCGCCCGGCGGGATGCCCGGACGCACCGTGAGCCAGGCCACCTGCGTCGAGGCGACCACCACGTCGGCGAGGAACCTCCCCACGAGCAGCAGGGTCGCCAGCGGCCGCACGACCAGCGCCACCCGCACCCGGGGCAGCGGGAAGACGACGAGCACCACCACCGCGACGACCAGCCCGCTGACCAGCGTCATCAGGCCCAGGTTGCCCCACAGGATCATCCACACGAGCGTCAGCCAGGCGACCGACAGCGGCGCCATGCCGCGACGGCGCGCCCAGGTGGTCACAGGCTCACCCCCGCTCCCAGGACCGCGTCGAGGTAGGGCTGGCGCATCATCAGGTCGACCGCCGTCCGCGTGGTGATGTCGTAGAGCGGCCCGGCCACGACGGTCAGCGCGACCCCGACCGCGACCATGGCGGTCGTCGGGACCAGCACACCCAGGCCGAGCGCGTGGTGGTGGCCACCGCGCACCGGACCCTGTCCCGTCATCCCCTGCGGGTTCTCCGCCCAGAAGGCGCGACCCCAGACCCGGGCGACGGCATACAGGGTCAGCAGGGAGGTGACCACCGAGGCACCCACCAGGGTCAGCGCCAACCAGCCCCCGTGGTCCACGCCCGCCTGGATCAGACCCACCTTGCCGAGGAAGCCGGTGAACGGCGGGATCCCCGCCAGGTTCATCGCCGGCACGAAGAACAGGACGCCGACCACCGGCGAGACCCGCGCGAGGTCGCCGAGGCGGCCCACGTCGCTGGAGCCGCCGACCCGTTCCACGAGACCCGTCACGAGGAAGAGCGTGGTCTGGATCAGGATGTGGTGGACGACGTAGAAGATGGCGGCCGCCAGCCCGACCGTGCTGCCCAGCGCGATGCCGAAGATCATGAACCCGATGTGGCTCACCAGGGTGAACGACAGCATCCGCTTGATGTCGTCCTGCACCACCGCGCCGAGGATGCCGACGAGCATGGTGAGCAGCGCGGCCCACAGCAGGAGGTCGTCGAAGCGCGACGTCGGGAAGAGGAGGGTCTGCGTGCGGATCACCGCGTAGACGCCGACCTTGGTGAGCAGGCCGGCGAACACCGCGGTGACCGGCGCGGGCGCCGTGGGGTAGGAGTCCGGCAGCCAGCCCGACATCGGGAACACGGCGGCCTTGACGGCGAAGCCGATGAGCAGCATGAGGTGCAGCAGCGCGACGGTGCCGGGCGCGATGTCGCCCATCCGCTGGGCCAGGATGGCCAGGTTGACGGTGCCGGTGGCCGCGTAGACCATCGCGATCGCGGCCAGGAAGATCATCGAGGACAGCAGGCTGACCAGGACGTAGGTGGTGCCCGCCCGGACGCGCTCGGGGGTCCCGCCGAGGGTGAGCAGCACGAAGCTGGCGGCCAGCAGCATCTCGAAGCCGACGTAGAGGTGGAACAGGTCGCCCGACACGAAGGTGGTGGTGACCCCCGCGGCGAGCACGAGGATCGTCGGGTGGAACACCGGCAGCGGTGCGTGCCCGTCGCTCTCCTCGTCGAAGGAGCTGCGCCCCTGCCCGATCGAGTAGCCGAGCACGCCCATCGTGACCGTCGTCGACACCATGACCATGAGCGCGGACAGCCGGTCCACGACCAGCACGATGCCCTCCCACGGCATCCAGCCCCCGACGAACATCACCTGCGGCCCCTGGGTGTCGGCCGCCCACAGCAGCGCGCTGGCCAGCGCCAGCATCAGGACGAGGACGGTCATGCTGATGACCCGCTGCCACGCGGTGCGGCGGGCGGCGGCGAGCGCCAGCCCGGCCCCGATCAGCGGCAGCACGACGACGAGGGGGACCATCCAGGAGTAGGTCGTGGTCACGGCTCTGCCCTCCCCTCGGACCCGGGAGGGGCCTCGGAGGGTGACCCGTGGTGCCGGCTCTCGGTCCGCTCACCCTCGGCGGCGATCTGCTCGGCGGTCTCGCGCGGGGTCGGCCCGCGCCCGAGGTCGTCGGCCTCGGCGCGCGCGTGGATGCGCGCGGACTCGGTGTCGTCCGAGACGAGGTCGACGCCGGAGAGCTGACGACCGCGGTGGGCCAGGGCGAGCACGAAGGCCGTCATCGCCAGCGTGATGACGATCGCGGTGAGGACCAGCGCCTGGGGCACGGGGTCGGCCATGTCCTCGGTCGACTCCCCGACGATGGGCGGGGCACCGGCCGGGCCGGAGGCCACGATGTAGAGCAGGTTGATGCCGTTGCCCATGAGCAGGAAGCCCATGAGCGCGCGCACGAGCGAGCGGGACAGGAACAGGTAGGTGCCCGTCCCGATCAGCGTGGAGGCGACCAGGACCAGCGTCAGGTTCGGGCTCATGGCGCCACCTGCCGGGTCTCGGCGGCGGCCGTGGCGTTCTCGGCGCGGATCTGCTCGTCGATGCCCGAGCCCAGGCTGCGCAGGATGTCGAGCATGAGGCCGAGCACGACGAGGTAGACCCCGGCGTCGAAGAGCAGCGAGGTGACGACGTGGACCTCACCGAGGAGCGGGACGGGCACGTCGGCGATCCAGGTGCGCAGGGCGGGCGAGCCGAAGATCATCGGCAGGACCGCGGAGCCGGCGGCGATGAAGAGCCCGGTGCCCAGCAGGGCGGCCGGCATCACGGGCAGGGCGGCCCGCAGCTCGGCGCCGTAGCCGGCCAGGTAGCGCAGGCAGAGCGCGAGCCCGGCCACGATCCCGGCCGCGAACCCGCCACCGGGCTGGTTGTGGCCGGCGAAGAGCAGGTAGACCGACCACAGCATGATGGTGTGGAAGACGAGGTGGGTGACGATCTCCAGGATGGTCGAGCGGCGCTCGGGGTCGACGAGGTCGGTGCGGGCGATCCACGGGCTCCCTGCGGTGACGGGCGCTGCCGTCAGTCCGCGGACGCGCCGCTGCCGCTGGTCCCGGGCCCGCCGCATCCGCTGCGCGACCCGCTCCACCTGCTCGTCGCGGAGGAAGACCAGGCTCGCGACCCCCGTCGCGGCCGCGAGCACGACCGAGAGCTCGCCCATCGTGTCCCAGGCGCGGACGTCGACGATGATGACGTTGACGATGTTCTTCCCGCCGCCGTAGTCGACCGCGCGCTCGGGCAGCCCGGCCCCGGCGGGCTCGTGCAGGCGGGAGCCCGCGGCGATCACCGTGACGCTGCCCAGCACCACGGCGACGGCCGTGCCGAGGAGGGCACGCAGACGTCGGGTCAGGACGGTCGGGTCGTCGGGGAAGCGCCCGGAGAGGCGGCGCAGCACGAGCACCAGGACCACGAGCGTGACCGTCTCCACGAGCAGCTGGGTCAGGGCGAGGTCCGGGGCGCCGTGCAGCAGGTAGAGGAAGGCGGTGCCGTAGCCGGTGACGCCGACGAGGAAGACGGCCCGGAGGCGACGACGGGCACGCGTGGCGAGCAGGGCCGCGACGACGACGAGCGCCCCCGTCGCGACCTGCGCCGGCGAGTCGGCGACGCGCGCCCTCTCGGGCCACTCGACGCCGCGCAGGATGGCGGCCCCGGGGAGCAGCACGACGACGGCGAGGATCGTGCCCAGCAGCACCGGCAGCGAGCCCCGCTGCATGAAGCCGGTGACCTCCAGGGCCACTCGGTCCACGCCGCGCATGACCTGGTGGTAGGTCCGGCCGAGGTCGACCGGCCACAGCGGCACGGGCACCTCCACGGGTCGCCGCGCCTGCAGCCCCCACCACGCCAGCCCGCCGAGCCAGACGAGCACCGAGACACCCAGCGGCAGGGTGAGCCCGTGCCACAGGCCCAGGTGCACCGGGTGGGTGTCGGCGACGTGCACCACCCCCGAGGTATGCGGGGCGAGCGCGGCCTCGAGGGTGGTCGAGGTCAGCCCGAGCACCAGGCCGGCGGTGGACAGCACGACCGGCACCCCCACCAGCAACCTCGTGGGCGGGTGCCAGTGGGGCGGGACCGGCTTGCCGACGGGCGGACGGGCCCCGTCGGTGAAGGCGCCCCAGACGAAGCGCAGGGAGTAGGCCATCGTCAGGACGGACCCCAGCACGACGGCCGCGGCGGTCGCGCCCTGGAGCGACCACCAGCCGTCCGGCGGCCAGAGGAGCGCGCCCAGCGCCGCCTCCTTGCCGACGAAGCCGAGGAGGACCGGCAGCCCGGCCATCGACATCGCGGCCAGGGTAGCCGAGGCCGCCAGCACCGGCATCTGGCCGCGCACGCCGGTGAGCCGGCGGATGTCGCGGGTGCCGGTCGCGTGGTCGATGGTGCCGACGGTGAGGAAGAGGCTCGATTTGAAGAGCGCGTGCGCCAGCACGAGCGTCAGTCCCGCGAGGGTGGCTCCGGGGCTGCCCCAGCCGAGCAGCACGACGAGGAACCCGAGCTGGCTGACGGTGCCGTAGGCGAGCAGGAGCTTGAGGTCGTTCTGACGGGTGGCGCGGAAGCCGCCGAGCAGCATGGTTCCCCCGCCCAGGACGAGGACGGTGACCTGCCAGGCCGGCAGGTCGGCATACGCCGGGGCGAGCCGGGCCACGAGGTAGACGCCCGCCTTGACCATCGCGGCGGCGTGCAGGTAGGCGCTGATGGGGGTGGGCGCCACCATCGCGCCGGGCAGCCAGAAGTGGAACGGTACGAGGGCGGACTTGGAGACCGCCCCGCACAGCAGCAGGACCACGCCGACGACCGCGCCGCTCGACATCGGCGGCGCCTCGAGGACGTCGCTGATGCGGTAGGTCCCGGCCGCGTGCCCCACCAGCACGATCCCGACGAGCATCGCCAGTCCACCGGCCGTCGTGACGATCAGTGCCTGCTTGGCGGCGCGGGTGCTGGCAGGGCTCGTCGACAGGTAGCCGATGAGGAGGTAGCTGAGGATCGTCGTGATCTCCCAAAAGACGTAGAGCAGCAGCAGGTCGTCGGCGGTGACCAGACCCAGCATGGCGCCCGCGAAGCCGACGAGGGATCCCGCGAGCAGCCCGACCTGCCCGTCGTCCTCGCGCAGGTAGTGGGCGCAGTAGAGGAGGACCAGCGCTCCGACGCCGGAGACGATCAGCGTCAGGAGCCAGGACAGGGTGTCCATCCGGAAGGCGAGGTCCATCCCGAGGTCCGGGACCCAGACGTGGCGCTCGGCGTGGGGCTGCGCGGCGCCCGCGCCGCCGACCTGGGTCGCCGCCCAGATCGCGGTCCCGGCGGGGACGAGCGCGAGCGGGACGAAGGCCGTCGACCCCAGCCGCCGGACCAGCGACGGCGCGACGACCGCGGCGGCCAGGTGCAGTGCGAGGAGGGCGACGATCACGGCGTGGGCCCTCCCCCGAACTGGTGTATGACGTGTCCCTCAGTCTAGCGGACACGGACGACGGCCCCGGTCACCGCGAAGCGCGGTGGCCGGGGCCGTCGGGGGTGCCGGGTCGCTGCCCTAGGAGGCGGCGACGACGACGGTGACGTCGGCGGAGACGTCGTCGTGCAGACGCACGTGCACGGCGTGCTCGCCCACGCTGCGGATCGGGGTCGGGACCTCGATGCGGCGCTTGTCGACCTGCGGGCCGCCGGCGGCGACGATCGCCTCGGCGATGTCGGACGGGGTCACCGCACCGAACAGGCGACCGCCCTGGCCGGCGCGGGCCGTCAGGGTGATCGTGGTGGTCTCGAGCGTGGACTTGGCCGACGCCGCGTCCTCGGCCGACTTCATGGCGCGCTTGGCACGACCCTTGGTGATCGAGTCGACCTGCTTCTGGCCGCCCTTGGTCCAGGCGGTCGCCACCTTGCGGGGCAGCAGGAAGTTGCGGGCGTAGCCGTCCTTGACGTCGACGACGTCGCCGGCGGCACCGAGGCCAGAGACCGGCTGGGTCAGAATGAGCTTCATCAGCTTCTCCTTTGTCGTCGTCGGGTCAGCGGGCGGAGCTGCTGTAGGGCAGCAGCGCCATCTCGCGGGCGTTCTTGACCGCGTTGGCGATGCGGCGCTGCTCCTGGACGGAGACACCGGTCACGCGACGGGCACGGATCTTGCCGCGGTCGGAGATGAACTTGCGAAGCAGCGCTGTGTCCTTGTAGTCGATCGACTCGATCTTGATCTTGGCGGACTTCAGCGGGTTCGCCTTCTTCTTGGGCTTGCGCACAACGGGCTTGGCCATCGTGGAGCTCTCCCCTTTCGTGAGAGCCCGAGCTGAGCTCGGGATGGGTTTGTTCTGCTAGAGGTGGTGCGGGCGAGCGCCGGTGACCCGAGGGTCAGAACGGCGGCTCGTCGTAGGACGGGGCCCCGCCCCAGCCGCCGGACTTCCCGGCGTTGGAGGCGCCCCCGGTGGCCCACGGGTCGGCGTCGGCCTGACCGCCGGACTGCTGACCGGCGGCGGGCTGCTGACCGGCCGGCTGGGCCGCCGGTCGCTGACCGCCGGCCGACTGCCCACCGGACTGCTGGCCGCCCCAGCCGCCGGACGACTGTCCGCCGGCGGGCGCAGCCTGCTGGCCACCCTGGTTGTAGGTGCTGCCGCCGGCCTGACCGCTGCCGCGCTGCGCCTTGGTCACCTGGGCGGTGGCGTAGCGCAGCGACGGGCCGATCTCGTCGACCTGCATCTCCATGACGGTGCGGTTCTCGCCCTCGGCGGTCTGCCAGGAGCGGGAGACGAGCCGGCCGGTGACCACGACGCGTGCGCCGCGGTGCAACGACTCGGAGACGTTCTCCGCCGCCTCGCGCCAGACCGAGCAGCGCATGAACAGCGTCTCGCCGTCCTTGAACTCGTTGGCCTGGCGGTCGAAGGTGCGGGGGGTCGAGGCCACCGTGAAGTTGGCGACGGCCGCACCGTTGGGGGTGAAGCGCAGCTCCGGGTCGGCCGTCAGGTTGCCGACGATGGTGATGGGGGTGTCTCCGGCCATGTCAGGTCGTCCTTGATCCGTGGGTGGGGTGTCCGGTGGTGCTGCGGCGCAGGCTCAGGCGTCGCGACGCAGCAGCTTGGTCCGCAGGACGGACTCGTTGAGCCCGAGCTGACGGTCCAGCTCCTGGGCGGTCGCGGGCTCGGCGGTCATCTGGACGACCGCGTAGATGCCCTCGGCCTGCTTCTTGATCTCGTAGGCCAGCCGGCGGCGACCCAGGAGGTCGATCTCGTCGACGGTTCCCCCGTCCTTGGGGACGACGGCGAGCAGCTTCTCCAGCGTGGGCTGGAGGGTGCGCTCGTCGGTCTCGGGGTCGAGGATGATCATGAGTTCGTACTGACGCATGCTGAGAACCCACCTCCTTCGGTCTTGGCGGTCACGGTCTCTCCGTGACAGGAGGGCTTCACACGTGCTCACCGCTCCACCCTGCCACCGACCAGGGAGGTCGAGCAGGAGTTGTCCACAGGCTAGGACGCCCAGGACACGGAGGAGCGAACTCCGCCACGATACCGGCCCCGTCGAGCCGGTGCCTAATCAGTGCGGACAGCGGGAGGCATTACTGTCACCCCCGATGACCACCGTCCTCCCCGTCACCGCGTCGCCCGGCCGCCCGTCCTCCCCGCAGGCCGTCCTGCGGGGGGACATCGAGGGACTGCGCGCCATCGCGGTGCTCATGGTGCTGGCCTACCACCTGGGACTGCCCGGGTCCTCCGGCGGCTTCGCCGGGGTCGACGTCTTCTTCGTCATCTCCGGCTACCTCATCACCAACCAGCTGGTGAGGGAGGCCACCAGGGACGGCCGGGTGTCCCTCCCCCGGTTCTACGCGCGGCGCGCGCGCCGCCTCCTGCCGGCCGCGACGCTGGTCCTGGTCTGCACCTCGGTGGCGGGGTGGCTCCTGCTCCCCCGTGGCCGGCACGCCGAGCTCGGCACCGAGGTGCTGGCCGCGACCGGGTATGTCGTGAACTGGCTCTTCGCGTACCGGGAGGTGGACTACCTCGCGGAGGACGCCGACCCCTCCCTCGTCCAGCACTACTGGTCGTTGTCCGTCGAGGAGCAGTTCTACGTCGTCTGGCCGCTGCTCATCATCGCCACCCTGTGGGTGGCACGGCGGCTGCGCCTGCGCTTCCGCCCGGTGCTGACGGTCGTCCTGGCCGGGCTGGTGATCGGGAGCGCGGCATGGTCGGTCGTGCACACGGCCGCCTCCCCGGGGACCGCCTACTTCGCCACCACGACCCGGGCCTGGCAGCTGGGGGTCGGTGCGCTGCTCGTGCTGCTCACACCGCTCCTGGCCCGCCTCCGTCGTCCGGCGGCCTCGGCCGCGGCGTGGACCGGACTCGTCCTCATCGGGGTCACGTTCCTCGCGGTGAGCACCCGGACCCCCTGGCCGGGCAGCGCGGCCGCCCTGCCGACGCTCGGGACCGCCGCCGTCATCGCCGCAGGGATCGCGTGGCCGAGCAGCCCGCCGGCGCGGTTGCTCGGCGTGCCACCGATGCGCTTCCTCGGGGCGCTCTCCTACGGGCTCTACCTGTGGCACTGGCCCGCGCTGCGCCTGCTGGAGGAGACGCACCCGGACGCGCGGCTGCCTACCCGCCTCGCGGTGGGTCTGCTCTCCGTGCTCCTCGCGTGGCTGACGCTGCGCCTCGTGGAGAACCCCATCCGCTTCGGGCGCGCGGTCGGCAGCAGCCCCCGGCCGGCGCTCGCCATGGGGGCAGCGGCCATGAGCGTCTCGGCGGCGCTGGGCCTCTCTCTCCTCCTCACCGCCCCGCGGCTCGAGGCCCCCGCGGCGGACGCCGTGGGGGCGATCGCCCTGGTGGACCCGGCCAGCCGGACCACCACCGAGCTGCGCGCCGTCGACGACCCGTCGCGGGCGGTCGCGCACGTCGACACGCTGACACCGGACCCCGCGGTGGTCGAGAAGGACATCTCGGTGGCCTACCGCGACGGGTGCCAGGTGAGCCTGCAGGGCACTGAGCGCAGGCCCGACGACGCGTGCTGGTACGGCGACCTGGACGGCGACGTGGTCGTGGCCCTCGTGGGCGACTCCAAGATGGAGCAGTGGAGCTCGGCGCTGCACGCGATCGGGCGGGTGGAGGGCTGGCGGATCAAGGTCTACACGAAGTCCGGCTGCGGCTTCGTGGACGAGGGACGGACCGAGGAGTGCCACGCCTACAACTCCGAGCTGTCCGCGCACCTCGGTGACGGCGAGCACACGCCGGACCTCGTCCTCACCTCGGTGGGATCGGGCTACACCGGCCTCGAGGGTTCGATGGCCGAGCTGCTCGCGCCGGCTCTCGACGGCGGCGCGCGTCTCGTCGTGCTCGCCGACACCGCGGTCCAGGAGCCGAGGGGTGAGGCGGAGGGGGTGACGGCATACGAGTGCCTCGACGCCCACCGGGACGACTGGACGTCCTGCTGGTCCGACCAGCACCGCGCCAACGGCGCCGCCGTCCTGGAGGCGCTGGCCAGGCGGCTCCCCGCGACCCTGGTCGACCTGACACCGTGGATCTGCCCGTCCCCGGCGGACCTGGGAGGCTGCTCACCAGTGGTCGGGGGCGTCGTCGTCAACCGTCAGGGCAGCCACCTGTCGGGCAGCTACGTGCGCAGCCTCACGCCCATCCTGCACCACGAGCTGGCCCGGACGGGCGTGGCCACCACGGCCCTCGACCAGATCGCGTGGGACGTCCCCACGGACCCGCCCCGCTAGTCGACGGTCACGACGACGTCACCCTCCTGGACGACGTCACCCGGCTCGACGAACACCCCCGTCACCGTGCCGGCGTCCTCCGCGAGCAGCGGGATCTCCATCTTCATGGACTCCAGCAGGACCACCTCCTGCCCCGCCTCCACCCGCTGACCCACGACGACGTGGACCTGCGCGATGCTGGCGACGAGCTCGGAGGCGATCTGCTGCGGCATGCCTCCGATCGTCTCAGATCCCGGGGGCAGGGCAGCCCTCCTCGTCCTCCGCGCCGACGCTGGGGGCGCACGCCATACTGGGGCCGTCCAGATCCACCTGAGGAGTCGTATGAAGATCGCCATCGCCGGGACCGGCTACGTCGGCCTGTCCAACGCCGTCGTGCTCGCCCAGAACCACGAGGTCGTCGCGCTGGACATCAACGAGGCCAAGGTGGCGATGCTCAACGAGCGCCGCTCCCCGATCGTGGACCCCGAGCTGTCGGACTACCTGGCCAACAACCACCTGGACCTGCGCGCGACCACCGACCCCGCCGACGCCTACGCCGGTGCCGAGCTCGTCGTCGTCGCGACCCCCACCGACTACGACACCGAGACCAACTTCTTCGACACCTCCAGCGTCGAGGCCGTCCTGGCGCACGTCCTCGCGCACGCGCCCGACGCCACGGTCATCATCAAGTCCACGATCCCGGTCGGCTACACCGCCCGGCTGCGCGAGGAGCACCCCGGCGCGACGATCATCTTCTCCCCCGAGTTCCTGCGCGAGGGCCGCGCCCTGCACGACAACCTGCACCCCTCACGCATCATCGTCGGCGACACCGGACCCCGCGGGCGCCAGTTCGCCGACCTCCTCCTGCAAGGTGCGATCACCAAGGACGTGCCCGTCCTGCTCACCGGCTCCACCGAGGCCGAGGCCATCAAGCTGTTCGCCAACACCTACCTCGCGATGCGCGTGGCCTACTTCAACGAGCTCGACACCTTCGCCGCCACCCGCGGCCTGGACACCCGCCAGATCATCGAGGGCGTCGGCCTGGACCCCCGCATCGGCGACCACTACAACAACCCCTCCTTCGGCTACGGCGGCTACTGCCTGCCCAAGGACACCCGCCAGCTGCTGGCCAACTACGGCGACGTCCCCCAGACCCTCATCACCGCCATCGTCGAGGCCAACACCACCCGCATGGACTTCATCACCGCCGACATCCTCACCGCCAACCCCACCACCGTCGGCATCTACCGGCTCATCATGAAGGCCGGCTCCGACAACTTCCGCGCCTCCTCCATCCAGGGGATCATGTCCCGCCTGCAGGCCCGCGGCGCCGAGATCGTCATCTACGAACCCGCCCTTCCCGAGGACACCTTCCAGGGCGCCGCCGTGGTCCGCGACCTCGACGAGTTCGCCGCCACCGCCGACGTCATCATCGCCAACCGCCTCGACGACACCGCCCGCTCCTTCGGCCCCAAGCTCTACACCCGCGACCTCTACAGCCGCGACTGAGGAGCCAGATCCCCGCCCTCGGGGCACCCGCCGGACGCGTGGCGCTTGTCGGGGAGCGACCGTCCGTCGGGCACCATGAGCTCATGGGGAACTCCCGCGAACCGAACCTGACTGCCACGCTTCGACGACGGGCGCTCGGTGCAGCGCGCCGCGCTCGCGACGCCGGTCGGCTCCTGAGCACGGGGAATGTCCCGGCCGGGCGTGACCCTGAGCTGCTGCCGGCGTGGCCGGCGCCAGCCGACCAGGTCATGCCTCCGATGTACTTCGGCTGGACCCGGTACAGCGCCTTCTACCCGGACTCCAAGGCCTTCGTGGTTTCGAGAGAGGTCCCGAATCCCGAGGCTTACAAGCGCCAGCTGTGGGCGGCGGACCGCATGATCACCCGTTCACACGTCTTTCTCGACCTTTCCGTTCCGCTCTTTCAGCGGATGCGTGAGCGCCACGACTACCGTCACGTGGTCACCCACTCCTCCGACATGCCCGATCCGTGGCAGTCACAGCTTCACGATGCCGCAGACACCCACGACGTGCTCATCCTGCAGCCGGTCGAGTCGACAAAACTTCACAACACCATGAAGGGCCACTTGATCAGGACCGGCTCCCCGAGCCGTGTCGTCGTCTGGTTCCGCATCGACGACGATGACCTGCTCGGTCTGAACTACCTCGACGAGCTCTCCCAGTACGCCAACCCGCACGACCGTGGCCGGGCCGTGTCGATGGCCCGGGGGTACAGCGCCTTGTGGGACGAAGGATCAGTGACGCACATTCGCACGGCCCACCGACGGCTCGGGTCGCAGGGGCAGGCCTACGTCGGATGGTGGGACAAAGATCGGGAGGAGATCACGTTCCCCCGAGCCGGAAGCCATGCCACGGTCGACGACCGAATGCCGACCATCCTGGATTCGCGTCCACACGTCTTCATGCAGCTCCGTCACGTCGGCCAGGACACCTCCACCAAGCTGGCGGGGATCGAGGCTCTGCGGTCCAAGCACACCAGCGTCGCTGGAGTACAGGACCTCGAGCCCGTCTTCGAGCAGTTCCCCACTCTCCGTGGCGTGTACCGACCCGCCCCGTAGGCGATGAGCCAGCCACCTCTGTCGTGAGACCATCGTCCGTCCGTTTCCGTCCGAGCCGAGGGATCCCGATTCTGTGACCTCACCGTCCCCGACGACTGCGTCCGCACGACCGGTACGTCGCGACATCGAGGGACTCCGCGCGGTCGCCGTCCTGACCGTGCTGCTGTACCACCTGCACGTCCCCTGGCTTCCCGGCGGATTCGCAGGCGTGGACGTCTTCTTCGTCATCTCCGGCTTCCTCATCACGTCGCTCCTGCTGCGTGAGGTCGCGCGGACCGGGACGGTGTCGCTCGTCGACTTCTACGCTCGGCGGGCCCGGCGCCTGCTTCCAGCCGCATCGGTCGTCATCGCCTTCACCCTGGGTGTCGGGTGGTTCGTCCTCCCGGGGAGCGAGCGATCGAACCTGCTGGCCGACGTGTTCGGCTCGACGCTCTACGTGGTGAACTGGGTGCTCGCTGCCCGATCCGTGGACTACCTGGCCGAGGACGCCGACGTCTCACCGCTCCAGCACTACTGGTCTCTCTCGGTGGAGGAGCAGTTCTACCTCGTCTGGCCGGTGCTCATCCTGCTCGGACTGCTGCTCGCACGGCGGTTCCGGCTGAAGCAACGGCGGACCCTCTTCCTGCTGCTGTCTGCCCTGGGCGCCGCCTCGCTCGGCTGGTCGGTCGTCGCAACCCGCGCCACTCCCGAGACTGCCTACTTCGTCACCACCACCCGGCTCTGGGAGCTGGCGGCGGGGGCGCTGCTGGCGTTCGCCGTGCCACGGCTCGCCCGGCTCCCGCGCGTCGTTGCGCACCTCGGGGTTGCCGTCGGCCTCGGAATGATCGTCTTCACGGTGGCCGTCGTCGATGCGAGCACCCCGTGGCCCGGGTCCGCCGCGCTGCTGCCGGTCGTCGGGTCCGTGCTCGTGATCGCCGCAGGGGTTCCGGGCCACCGGACCGTCGGGGGACGTCTGCTCGGGCTGGCCCCCATGGTGTGGATCGGAGGTCTCTCCTACGCCATCTACCTCTGGCACTGGCCGCTGGTGATCCTCGCCGAGGCCCGGTGGGGCGAGCTGGCGATCCCGGCTCTGGTCGCCCTCGGCGTGGTGAGCGTGCTCATGGCGTGGCTGACCAAGCACCTGGTCGAGGACCCCGTCCGCTACCAGCGCACGCTCGCCGCCCGGCCCGGTCTGACCCTGGCCACGGGAGGAACGGCGATGGCCGCCATCTGCGCGGTCGCCCTCACCGGCTGGGTCACCCGCCCGACCCTGGACATGGAGACCTCCAGCCCCGGCCCAGCAGCTCTGGTGGCCGACCCGGCCGCTGAGGTGTGGGCGCCGCGAGCAGACCCGGAGACGGTCTACTCGACGTCCGGCAAGCTCGAACCCCCGCCGGTGCTGGCGACCGAAGATGTGCCGGTCTACTACGCCGACGAGTGTCAGCTGACCGCCGGTGCCACGGATCCGCGTCCGGACTGCGTGTACGGGGACCTCGAATCCTCGGACGAGATCGTGCTGTGGGGCGACTCGAAGATGGGGCAGTACTTCTCGGCCTTCGACGCCATCGCCAGTGCGGAGGGCTGGCGCCTGACCACCTACCTCAAGAGCGCGTGCGCCCCAACGGTGTCAGGTGCCCCCAAGAGCGACTGCAACGTCTTCGGCCAGAACATCATCAACACCATGCTTGCTCAACAGACCCCGCCCAGCCTCGTGGTCATCTCCTCGGGCAGCCGGCTCGATCCAGAGCTTGCTGCCGGCATGATCGATGCCGCTGGGACGCTGGACGAGGCCGGGATCCCGGTCATCGTCATGATGGACAATCCTCATCCACGCCAGGAGGCGTACGAGTGCGCAACGCAGCACGCTGACGACTTGCGGCGCTGCGACTTCTCACCTGCCGACGACGCCGACGATCTCCTGCAAGCCGTCGCGGACGAGCTCAACCTGCCGGTCGTCGACATGGTCCCGTGGCTGTGCGCGGGCACCCCGCAGTGCCCGGTCGCGATCGGTGGACAGCTCATCTACCGCCAAGGCAGTCACATCACCGACACGTATGCCCGATCCCTGACGCCCTTCCTGCACCGGGAACTGAGCCACCTCGGCTTCGCCAACACCCCGGTGGAGGACATTTCCGTGGACGACGTCCCTGCCCGGACCGAGGCGTAGGGTCGGGTCGTGGTTGATCCCAGGCGCTGGTCCCTCCGTCTCCGACGCTCTCTGTCTCGCAGCAAGCCACAGCCTCAGGGTGATCTCGTGGCCCCGCGTGAAGACGTCGAAGCGGACGGGGAGAAGTCCCCCCATCCCTCCATCGTTCGTCTTACCGAGCTCACCGAGCAGAAGAACTACGACGAAGCGCTGACGCTTGCAGAGCAGGAGCTGGCCCTGCTCGAGCGGGCGGAGGGTCCGGACCCGGCTCTTCTGCGCCAGATCCAGATGAGTGCCTCCAAGGCGGGCGCCACCAGCCTGCACCTGCGCGCCCTCCGCCGCCGTCTGGACCTGTTCCCCGAGGACCCGAGCCTGCGCCGCCAGCTGCGCACCCAGGAGGGTCGCTGGCGGGAGACAGCAGCCGGTTGGCTCCCGACGATCGACCCGGCCGCCCTCGGCGCGCTCAGCACCCCCCGCGCCCCGGACCGTCACCCGAGCGGCAAGGTGCTGCACCTGCTCAAGATCGGCATGCCGCAACGGCAGAGCGGTTACTCGATGCGCAGCATGTACACCCTCACCGGCGAGGTGCGGGCCGGCCTCGACCCCGTCGCCGTCACCGCACTCGACTTCCCGCGGAACGTCGGGGTCGCAGACGCCCCCGCCGTCGACGAGGTGCGCGGCGTGCGGTACCGGCACCTGCTGCGCGACCGGATCCCCTCGCACGAGCCCTGGGACGCCTACCTCGACGCCTACGCGACGGCGCTGGCGCCGGTCGTCGCCGAGGAAGGGCCAGACCTCATCCACGTCCACTCCGGCAACCGCGGCTACGAGGCGGCGCTCGTCGCCCTCGCGGTGGGACGGGCCCTGGACCTTCCCGTGGTCTACGAGGTCCGCGGCTTCTTCGAGTCCCTGTGGACCTCCGACACGTCGTGGGCCGAGCGGTCCGAGGTCTACGACCGTCGGCACGCGACAGAGACGTGGTGCATGCAGCAGGCCGACGCCGTGGTCACCCTCAGCGAGTCCATGAAGGACGACATCGTCGGGCGCGGGGTCGCGGACGACCACGTGCACGTGGTGCCCAACGGGGTGGACCCGACCGTCTTCGTGCCCCGCGAGCGCGACGAGGCGCTCACCGAACGTCTCGGTCTGCGTGACCGCTTCGTCTTCGGCTACGTCTCCAACCTCGACCACTACCGCGAGGGCCAGGAGCTGCTCGTCGACGCGGCGGTCGAGCTGCGCCGCCGGGGCGTGCGGGCGACGGCCCTCGTGGTCGGGGACGGCAACCGGCGCGCAGAGCTCGAGGAGCACGCCCGCGCGCTGGAGGCGGGCGACACGGTCCTGTTCACCGGCCGCATCCCTCACGACCTCGTGGGCGACTACTACGCCCAGCTCGACGTCTTCGTGGTCCCGAGGATCGACGAGCGGGCGGCCCGCCTCGTCACCCCGCTCAAGCCCTACGAGGCCATGGCCCTGGGGGTCCCGCTGGTCGTCTCGGACCTGCCTGCGCTGCAGGAGATCACGGGCGACGGAGAACGTGGCGAGACCTTCCTCACCGGCGACGCCAGGTCGCTGGCGGACGTCCTCCAGCGTCTGCACGAGGATCCCGCCCGCAGGGCCGAGCTGGCCGCCCGGGCGCGGGAGTGGGCCGTCACCGAGCGGGACTGGGCGCGCAACGGCGACCGCTACCGCACCATCTACGACTCGGTGCTGTCCGCCAGCAGCTGACGGTAGACGCCGTCGACGGCGTCGGTGATCCGGCTCCAGTCACGCTCCTCGACCACCCACTCGCGCGACGTCCGGCCGAGGCGGAGCCGCTGCTCGGGGTCGTCCAGCAGCTCGCCGAGCACCCTGGCCAGGTCCTCGGCGTCGCCCTTGGCGAACAGCCGACCGGTGACCCCGTCCTGGACGATCTCGGCGAGCGCCGCTACGTCGGAGGCCACGACAGCTTTCTCCATGGCCATCGCCTCGAACGGCTTGATCGGGGAGATGAGCTCGCAGACCGGCAGCGGCTTGCGGGGGAAGGGGGTGATGTCGACGACCGAGAGATGCTCCTCGACCTCGTCGTGGGGCACCCGCCCGGTGAAGGTCACCAGGTCCTGCACACCGAGGGTGTCGACGACCCGGTGCAGGGCCCGCTGGTGAGCCCCGTCCCCCACGACCAGGACGTGGAAGTCGTCCCGGGTGCGCCGCAGCAGGGCAGCTGCCTCGAAGAGCAGGTCGAGGCCCTCGTAGTGCACGAGCCCCCCGGCGTAGCCGATGACGGTCTTCCCCGTCACACCCAGACGGTCGGCGAGATCCGCGTCCCGGGGACGGGGGCGGAAACGGCCGGCGTTGACCCCGTTGGGCACGACCGTGATCTTCCGCGGGTCCACACCCATGTCGACCATCTGCCGGCCCAGCGCGGCGGTGATGACGAACAGGGCGTCGGCCTCCCGGGCGACGGTCCCCTCGAGCAGGTCGAGGTAGCGGCTGCGGGGGGAGTCGGCGAACTGCGGCTGGCGCGCGCTCTCCAGCAGCTGCTTGAGCCCTCGCATCTCGTAGACGAAGGGGACGCCGACCTCACGGGCGGCGAGCAGGCCTGCCATGCCCACGTCGTAGAGGCTGGAGGCGTGGACCAGGCTGGCCCGGTGGGAGCGCGCCAGCTCGGCGATGCCCCGGGCACCGTCCTCCACGTAGGGGACGAGGGGGGTGCGGGGGTAGTGGCGCACCCCGTCGTGGAGGAGCCGGTGGTAGGGCACCCCGTCGACGGTGTCGACGGGGTGCACGGTCCGGTCGTCGTCGGTGGCCCACCACAGGTCGTAGGGGAAGCCCAGCCGGGTCACGGCGTTCATGTGCCAGCCGCGCGAGACGAGGCTGGTGAGGATCCCGTGGGACCGGGTGGCATACCCCCCCGACCGCAGCGGGAGCGACTGCCCGAGGACGGAGACGACGCTGCGAGGGTCGCGGTCGGTGCGCCCTGCGGCGTGCCGCGCCGGCGGGGTCCACCCCTCGGCCATGGTGTGCTCCTGGTCGCGGCCCTGGGCCACGAGGTCGTGCAGCCAGGGACCGTCCTGCTCGGTCCCCTCGTCGTCGGGTCCGGCGGCCAGCACCTGGGCGGCAGACCGGCCGGCCAGCTCGGTCCATCCGGCAGGGGCCGCTCGGCGGGCGACCCGACGCCAGGTCGCCACGGGCACGGTCTCTGCCTGCTGCGGTGTCAGGCGGGCGAGGAACGACTGCAGCTCGTCCAGCAGGCGCGCATCGAGGAGGGACCGGACCAGGCTGGTCGCCCCGCCCGGCGCCTCCAGCGCCCTCAGCACGGTCTGCTCCGACACGTGTCCGTCCGCCAGCTCGCCGCGGAGCCGGACCTGCGCCACCGCGTCGTCGACCGCGGTCAGGTCCAGGCCGGGGTGGCTGCTGGCAGTCCGTGCCCGCAAGGCCTGCAGCGCCCCCAGCTGGGCCGGGTCCAGCTGGGCGAGCACCGGCGCGCACTGCTTGACCGCGCCGGGCCGTGCGGGGGTGAGCAGCAGCAGGTGTTCCTCCGCGAGCCGTGCCGCCTCCTCGTCACCCACGGCCCGGGATGCCTTTCGCAGCCTCAGCACGTCGCTGATCCTGGCGTACCCGAGCTCGACCCCCCGACGGTCGAGCTCGACCACGGTGTGGTGCTCCTTGGCGCGCGCCGCCGCCTCAGCCGCGGTCCGCCACACCCGAGGGGGAGCCTGCGGTCCCAGCACGCGCTGGAGCGCCGCCAGCGCACCCTGCGGGTCGGTCCGCATCTGCGCTCGGGCCGACGCCACGCGCCCCGACCAGCCCAGTCTCCGCACCCGCGCCGGGCCGCGGCCCGGCGGCAGGAGGCGGGCCAGGGGCAGCAGTCGGTCGCGGGCCTGTCGGACGACGCGGCGGGCGGGGCTCATGGGTGGACTCCTCGCGGAACGGGGTCGTGCTGGACCAAGGGTGTCAGGGCGGCGACCCAGGTATGGCGTCGCCGCTCGACGAGGGCGGGGCCCGTTGACCCCGCCCCGGGCGGTGCCGGGCCGGTGAGGGACCGGACGGCCTCGGGGACGCCCTCGGGGGGGACGCACAGCACCGGCCCCGGTCCGACCCGGCCTGCGGCCGCAGCGGGGAGGACGCAGGGGAGCCCGGCCGCGAGCGCCTCGAGGGCACCGACCTCGGCGGCCTCGTCCCAGGTGCCTTGGTAGACGTAGACGTCCAGGTGGCTGAGGAACTCGCGGCTCGTCATCCCGGTGCCGCGGAAGGAGCACCAGGACGGCGGGGGCAGGGTGAGACCCAGCATGCGGGCGGGGGTCGCAGCGCCCTGCAGGAGGTGCACCCCGAGGTCGTCCGGGTAGGCGGCGCGCAGCTCGGCGCGGGTGCCCGGCCAGCGGACCCGCTGGTCAGGAAGGTGGTGACCCACCACCAGGCGGCCCTGGTGCGCGCTCCTCGTGCGTCCTCCGGCACCGACGCGCAGGAGCGTCGGGTCGACGACCACCGCGAGGTCCGCGTCGAGGCGACGGTCCGCCGGCAGGAGGGCGGCAACGGCCTGGCGGACCGACGCCGGGGCACCCCACCCGGGGAGGTGTCCGAAGATCTCGGCGCAGCGCCGGTCGACCGCGGCCACCGTCCATCCCCTCAGGAGGTCGACCGGCCCGTCGAGGTGGGTGGGTTCCTCGGTCGGCGGGGGGCGGTCGACGACGACCAGCACCGCGTCGGCCTCCAGCTGGACGTCGTCGCCGAGGTGGAGCACGGCCTGGGGGTCGGTCACCACCAGGAGCCGGGCCCGGTCGGGCTCGTCGGGATGGGTCAGGCCCACCCGCCCGGCAGCGACCGCGGCTGCCGCGGCCGGGAGGAGGTCCGGGCGGCGAGACGTCAGCGGATCTGGCACCTCCGCGTGCGCCACCGCCGTGGTGAGTGCCGAGGAGAGCGCCTGCGCCACGCCCAGCGTCCTCGTCGCCCGCGGCTGCTCCGCCCTGAGGTCACCCAGGACGACGACGTCGAACGTGCGCGGCGCCGGCGGCGTCCGGTCGGGCGCCCAGGTCGGGTCGGGCAGGGGGAACGGCCGCCGTTCGGCCGGGAGCCGGGCGGACGCCCGCCCTCCCGCGATGCGCGCGTGCCACTCGAGGTAGAGGTCGCGGTAGACCAGGCGCGTCCACCGGGTCCACCCGGGGACGGCGTCGGTGCGAGACAACGAGTCGGTCCGCAGCTGGGTGATGGCGAGCGGCGACGGGCGGCGCAGGTCGCGGTGGCTGCCCGGCCGGAGCGCCTGCAGCCGCAGCGGCAGCTCCATGTCGGCCGACTTGCGGGTGGCGTCGAAGCCACCCAGCAGCCGCACCACGTCCGCACGCTCGAACAGCAGCGACGAGGCGTTGAGCCGCTCGGGCGGGTAGCCGACGTAGGTCAGCGTCAGGTCCGGGAAGGCCCGCAGCGTCCACGTCCGGCAGGACAGCCGGCGAGGGTCCTCCAGCAGCGACTCCACCTGCGTCTGCACCCGTTGCGGGTGGGTCCAGTCGTCGCTGTCCTGGAAGGTCATCCACCGGCCGCGCGCCGCGCCGAGGGCGAGGTTGCGCGCCTCGTACGTCCCGCCGTTGCGGGGGGCCCGCACCAGACGCACCCTCGGGTCGAGGGCCGCCACCTCCTCGAGCAGCCCGGCCGACCCGGGCGGGGACGCGTCGTCGACGACGAGCAGCTCGACGTTGCTCCAGCTCTGGGCGAGCACGGACCGCGCCGCGGTCAAGATGTCGCGCTCCGGCCGGTAGGCGGACATGACGACCGTGACGAGCTCCCCGTCGACGTTCGCCGGCGACACCGCGGAGAGCCGCTGGTAGGGCGTCCCACCGACAGCCGACAGGGCCACCGGGTCCAGGCCGTCCTGGTGGTGCACCTCGTTGAGGATCGTCAGCCAGTCCTGCTCCTGCTGCTCGGAAACCTGTCGCGTCGCGTCGGTCCGCCAGGGGTTGGCGAGGTCGGTCCGCAGGGCCCACCTGTCGACGTCGGTGATCGGCACGTCCTCGTTCCCCAGGACCTCGCCCAGCTCGTCCTCGCGCCCGAGCCGCAGGAGCAGCTGGGCCCAGGTGGTCGCGGCCCTGCGGGTGAGCATCGAGGGTGGACCGCCCGCCAGGGACGCCTCGAACAGGCGGGCTCCCAGGCTCCAGGCGTCCGGCCGGGGCCCGAGCGCCACGGCGCGCGCCAGCACCGGGCCCCAGGTGGGGTCCAGCGTCGTGCCACCGGCCTCCTCCCCCGTCAGGAGGTCACGCCCGGGCCGTCCCCCCGACGCGACGAGCGCCAGGGCCTCGCACGCCCGCGGGCTGCGGGTGCGCAGCGCGAACCGCTCGACGTCCTCAGCGGCACCGTCCCCCGGGCCACGGGCCGCTGCGGGTGCCGGCACCCGGGCGGTGGCCTGGTGGTTCAACGGTCGGGGTGGCTCGACGGGTCCGACGCCGGGCCCAGGGCGTCCAGGAGCTCGACGCGGGTGCGCTCGCTGCTGGCCACCAGGCGGGCACCGAGGGCGTCGACCCGCTTCTGCAGGTCGCGCAGCTCGTCCACGGTCGGGCCGTGATCACCGGTGGCCCCGGTCCGCGTCGGGCTCGCCGCCGACGTGGTCGGTGCCGGACGGCGCCCCCACGGTCCGAGGACGGCCGTGGCCGTTCCGAGCTGCATCAGCACGAGTCCGACCACGACGGCGGCCCAGCTCGTGAGCACCGCCGCGACGACGGTCAGCACGCCCAGCAGAGCGAGGACGGCGAGGACGGCGGAGGCGGGCGCCTGCCGCAGGCCCTGGCCTGCGGCCGTGGTCGGTGCAGAGGACATCGAGGCCTACCCTCCTCGTGAACGTGGCAGCGGGGTCGAACCCCTCCCGGACCCGCCCAGCATGCCACGCACGAGAGGGTTCGTCTCAGCCCGCGTCGGCCGCACGGTCCAGGGCGGCGACGAAGTCGACGGACCTGGACGCCCAGTCCAGCTCGGCGACGGCCAGAGCGTGCCCACGGCGCCCGACCGCCGCCGCGGCGGTCGGGTCCTCCGCCCAGGCCAGCACCTGGGCCACGGTCTGGTCGACGTCCCCGAAAGGAACGACGACCCCGCCACCGCTGCGGTCCACCAGGTCCACCGCCCACGGGAGGGGTGAGGTGATGACGGGGACGCCGTGGGCCATGTACTCGACGACCTTGGTCGGCACGCTGGGCCGGAAGTTCGCGGTGTCGTGCAGCGGCGACAGCCCGGCCAGCGCACCGTCGAGCATCCCGAGGGCGGTGTCGCTGCGGACGAAGCCCTCCCAGCGCAGGTCGCCGGCCAGGTGGGCGGCCTGGACGACCCGGCCGGCCGGGCCGTGCGCAGGCCCCACGACCTGGACGATCACGCGACCGTCGGTGACCGACCGCAGCCGACGACCCACGTCGACGATCTCGCGGGCCCCTCGCTCCACCGTCACGCTGCCCAGGTAGACCACCCGTTGCACCCCGTCGGGTCCTGGAGACCCGGCCGGTGGCGGGTCCACCGGCACCAGCGTCGTGTTGGGGACGACCGGGTGCTGGCGCCGGAACCGCCCGGCGTAGTGCTCGTCGGCCAGCAGCAGCGACATGCGGCGCTCGGCCAGGCGCTCGACGGCCGTCACCGCCCGCGCCAGCACGGGCCGCAGCGGGTCGGGCACCCACGGTCGGACAGCGACCGCGGCGGCCGTGTCCTCGTGCACGTCCCAGACCACCGGGGGCAGGTCGAGCCGGGTCGTCGTGGGCACGAGCTCGGGGTCGTGGAGGAGGACGACGTCGTGGGCCGGTCCAAGATCTCGCAGCACCGCCCGGGCCGACCGCTGGGCACGCCACCGGTCGCGACCCACCGCCCTGGTCACCTCGACGCAGGTCAGGCCCGCGACGTCCTGCTCGGGGGGCACGCCATACCCCTGGAACGGCGCCGCGTACGTGACCTGCCAGCCAGCCGCCAGCAGGGCCGGGATCTGCCGGTGGCGGATGCGCGCGTCGTGGGGGTGGTGCACCACGGTCACCACCAGCGCGCGCCGCCCCCGCCGAGGGGTGGCCGAGGGCCCCTCCTGCCCGTCGATGCTCACGGTCCCGCGCTTGCGTCCCAGCGGCGCAGGTAACGGGCCGCCGCCTCGGGACCCTCGATGTCCTCGATCCGGCGGGCCTCGTCGAAGCGCTGCCGCCAGACCTGCCGGTGCTGGCCGTACTTGCGGGCGTAGAGCCCGTTGACGGCGCGGGGGTCGCCGTCGGCGAGCAGCCGACCGTCGTCGATCCACAGCGCACGGGTGCACATGGCCGCGATCGTCCTGTCGCTGTGGCTGACGATGAAGACGGTGCCGGCGTTCTGCCGGATCTGGGTGATCCGCTCGGTCGCCTTGGACCGGAAGTGCGCGTCACCGGTGGACAGCGCCTCGTCCACCACGAGGATCTCCGGCGTCACCGCGGTCGAGATCGCGAACCGTAGACGGGCGCCCATCCCGGTGGAGTAGGAGTCCATCGGCAGGTCGAGGAAGTCGCCGATCTCGGCGAACTCCACGATCTCCTCGAAGCTCGCCCGCACCTGCGCGGGCGTCAGTCCCAGGGCCTGAGTGCCGATCCAGATGTTCTCCCGGCCGGTCAGCTTGGGCATCAGGACCGCGTTGACGCCCAGCAGGGACGCCTTGCCCCCCAGCCAGAGACGCCCGGCGGTGGGCGGGACGAGGCCGGCGATGGTGCGCAGCAGGGTGGACTTGCCCGAGCCGTTGCGTCCGACGATGCCGATCGACTCGCCCCGGTAGGCGACGAAGGAGACGTCGCGCACGGCGTGCACCTCGCGCACGCCGACCCCGCGCGTGCTGCGGCTGAGCAGCCGGCGCACGGAGCCGTCGGCGTCGTCGCCCTCCCGGCCCACGCCGTAGACGCGGTAGGTGATGTCGACGTGGGAGCAGACGACGGAGGGCACCCGCTCCTCGCCACCATCGGCCCGGGCGACGTCAGGCGCGCCCATAGGTGCCCTCCGCGCGCCAGAAGACGAAGAACCCGGTGACCAGGAAGAAGATCGCCCAGCCGACGGCGACGGCCCAGGTGGTCCAGTCCAGCGGCATCTCGCTCATCAGGGTCTGACGCACGATGGTCAGCGCGACGGCGCCAGGCTGGTACTCCAGCAGGGGGCCGAGCCACACCGGGGCGTCGTCGATGGCCGCCACGCGGGCCTCGATCGAGAAGAACACGCCCGAGACGTAGCGGAGCAGCCGGACGAACAGCGGCACGACGTTGGCCAGGTCGCGGGCGCCGTGGACGACCCGCGCGACGATCATGGCCATGCCCAGGCCCATCACGGCGACGACGAGGAGCGCGACCGGGAAGAGCAGCCACGACCAGGTGACCGGCTCCTTGGTGGCCAGCGCGATGAGCGCCAGGACCAGGAACGCCGGGATGCTGGAGACGAACCCGGACACCACGACGACGATCGGCAGGAGCAGCCGGGGGAACTGCAGGGACCGCATCATGCTGACCTTGCCCAGCAGCGCCTTGGACCCGGACGTCAGCGCCGCCGAGAAGAAGACGAAGGTGAACAGACCGATCGTCAGGAAGGCGATGAAGTTGCCGACGTCGCGCTTGAGGTCCAGCAGCACCCCGAAGATGAGGTAGTAGGCCACGCCAAGCATGATCGGGTTGATCACCGCCCACAGCAGCCCCAGGTAGTTGTCCCGGTGCTGGCTGACGAACTCGCCCTTGGCCATCGACCACGCCAGGTGCCGGTAGCGCCACAGGTCCCTCAGGTAGGAACCCAGCGAGGGCCTGACCCCGACCCGGTCGAGACCGTACCGGGCCGCGAGGGCTTCGGCCTCCTCGTCAGTGAGCGCCTCGGGGATCCGGGTCGGGTCAGGCCCGAAGTCGGTCACAGGCGGTGGACCTTCTCCCCCTCACGGGCCTTGCCGCGGGTGTCGAAGAACACCTGGGACGCGGAGGCGAGGGCCTCGACGTCGTACTCGCGGTGGTTCTGCACCAGGATCGTCAGGTCCGCCTCGCCGACCGCGGCGGCGGCGTCCGCCACCTTGGTCGCCTCCGGCACGGAGCGCCAGTCCTGCACGTGCGGGTCGTGGAACT
>NZ_JBJFZS010000020.1:0-113900 GCF_045032595.1 Ornithinimicrobium jinqii | reverse complement strand
GAACGGTCGACTCGAGCACCTGCGCGGCCTGGCCCTCGGGTTCCGCAACCTCACCCACTACATCGCCCGAGCACTCCTCGAGGCCGGCGGATTCAGGCCCCGACTACACCCTGCATTGTGAAGAGCCTCTTTGAGGCACAGCAGATGAATATTGGATTTTCGGGCGAAGTGTTCGACAAGTTGAGGTCTGCAATCACCGAGTATCTGGCGCAACATGAGTCTATCGCGGTCACTTCGACCTTCACTACGGAATCATTGGGGTACTCAGGGGCAAGAGGTGGTGACTACACTCGACCCTTCACGCTTCTCCGCAAGGCGGCAAGACAGAGCCGCCTCGCGGTGGTAGGCGCCCACAGACAGCGCCAGGTTCCCAGACCTCCCCCTGAGGTCTGGGACATCGTGGGTGGCGACCCGTTGTTGGCTTCACCTCCCCACCGAGCGGCACGCGTTGCCAGCTGGCAGCTGAGGCAGATCGATGAGATCAAGGCGACGGGGCCGTCCGACAAAGGCTGCACCGCCCTGATCACGCTGATGCGCCGCGAACCTGAGCTGACCTACGCGTGACGCGACCAGATCGCCACGCGACAGCCGGTGAGAGGTCCGTCGGTGGCGACGGCTACGGTTCCGTTCGGATACACGTTCAATGACGAGGGGTGACGAGGTGCCAGAAGAGGGTCAGGTTCACGGGGGGCCGGCGGTACTTCTCGGCGATGCTCCGATGGTGCGGGTGGAGATCGACGCGTCCCCGGTCATCAGCCTCGCCATGGTGCACAACGGCGTCGCGCCGGTGCGGTCCATCGTCCTGACGAACGCCGGACCCGCGCTCGACGAGGTCGAGGTCAGGGTGGTGATCCGGGACGCAGACGGCACTCTCAGCGAGCCGGCAGAGTTGCTCCTCGACCTTCCGAGTGACGGTGCAACTCGTCTGGCCGACGTCGCTCTGCGGATGGACGCGACCGCCATGCTGGAGATGCAGGAGCGTCGCTCGGGGGTCACCGAGGTGGTGGTCCGGCACCGGGGAACGGAGCTGACCACCCAGCGTGTGGACGTGGTCGTTCTGGCCGGGCGCCAGTGGCTCAGCCAGCCAGCGGGGCTGGGCCTGGAGATGCTGGCCGCCCACGTCATGCCGAACAGCCCCGTCGTCGAGTCGCTGCTGTCCGAGGCATCGGTACTGCTGAGGACGGCCACCGGAAGCTCCTCCGTGGAGGGGTACCAGTCGGGGCCCGAGCGGGTCGACCAGATCGCTGGCGCGGTCTTCGACGCGATGCGCGCCCGGAACATCCGCTACGCGAACCCGCCGGCCAGTTGGACCGACCACGGCCAGAAGGTCCGGACCCCGGAGGAGGTGCTGGAAGGAAAGGTCGGCACCTGCCTGGACACGACCGTGGTGTATGCCGCCGCCCTGGAACAGGCCGGCCTGCGGCCCCTCCTCTGGGTCGTCAAGGGACACGCGTTCGTCGGGTACTGGCGGGAGGAGATGGTGCTGGACGCGATCGCCACCACCGACGCCTCACCCATGACCAACCTGCTGGACCTTGACCTCGTGAGGGTCGTCGAGACGACGATGCTGACCGAAGGCCACGAGGAGGGCTTCCACGCGGCGAGGTCAGCCGCGGCGTCCGTCGCGCGGGTCGTCGACGACGTGATCGGGATCGTGGACGTCTTGGCCGCACGACGCAACGGCGTCGTGCCCCTGCCGTCCCGGCGGCGCCTCCCGAGCGGGGAGGTCCAGGTCGTCGAGTACCGGGCCGCTCAGCACAGCGTCCCGATGCCGAGGCTCACCGGACGCACACCGACGTCGAGCCGGACGGGCGATGGTCCTGCCGTCCCCCCACGGGTGCAGCAGTGGAAGAACTCTCTGCTCGACCTCAGCCTGCGCAACAGGCTGATCAACTTCAAGCCCGACTCGGCCGTCACGCTCGTGGTGCCCGAGGGCCATCTCGGCGCTGTCGAGGACGTCCTCCACGATGGGCGTCCGGTGACCCTGCTCGCCTCGGATGCGATCGACGAGGTCGCCAAGGCGCGCGGCGTGCGCTGGGCTCGGGACCTGCCGCAGCCGCAGCTCTTCGAGGCGCTGGCCAGGCGGAACGCCGTGCACACGGACATCACGGCACACTCCTACGCCACCAGGCTCCGTTCACTCGCCTACAAGGCGCGGACCATCGAGGAGGAGACGGGGGCCAACAACCTCTACCTGGCCCTCGGCACCCTGGCCTGGGAGCTGGAGAACAAGAAGCTCCACACGCCCCTCATCCTGGTGCCGGTCAAGCTCGTGGCGACCGGGCGAGGTGAGCGGACGTCATACCGGCTCCGTCTGGACGAGTCCGGGGGCAGCACCCCCAACTACTGCCTCCTGGAGAAGCTGAAGCAGACGCACGGCCTGGAGATCCCGGAGCTGGCCGAGCCCAAGGAGGATCTGTCCGGCATCGATCTGGCGGCGACGCTGACGTCGGTCCGTCAGTCCTTGGCGGAGAAGGGGTTGCCCTTCCACGTCGAGGAGACCGCCCACCTGGCGATCCTGCAGTTCGCCAAGTTCCGGTTGTGGAAGGACCTTGACGAGAACTGGCCCACCCTGCTGGAGAACCCTCTAGCGCGGCACCTGGCGGACACCCCGACGGAGCACTTTGTCGATCCGGCGCGTGAGGGCGACGCTCCCGTCGACCTGGACGAGCTCGCAGCGGTCTGTCCCATCCCGGCTGACGCCTCCCAGCTGACGGCGATCGCCGAGGCCCTCGCAGGGAGCACCTTCGTCCTCGAGGGACCCCCCGGGACAGGCAAGTCCCAGACCATCACCAATCTGCTCGCCCGTGCCCTGGCCGACGGGAAGAGGGTCCTGTTCGTGGCGGAGAAGCGTGCCGCCCTCGACGTCGTGAAGAAGCGCATGGACGCCGTTGGTCTCGGCCCGTTCAGCCTCGATCTGCACGACAAGGGCAGCAAGCCGGCGGCGGTCAGAGCACAGATCAAGCAGGCGCTGGAGCACCGCACCGTCGTCGACCGTGAGGGCTTGGGCGTCGCCAGCGAGGAGCTCGCCTCGGCGACCCGCACGCTCGCGCGGTACCGGAAGAACCTCCATGAGGAGAACGGTGCGGGACTCAGCCTGTACAGCGCCCACACCAGGCGACTGGCTCTGGACGGGGCTCGACCCCTGCCTGTCCCGGAGCACCTGCTGGAGCGGGACGGCGGCACCTGGGTGAGCACGACGCGGAGCCTGCTCGTCAGCCTGCCGGAGGTGGCGGTGCCCGCACGGCCCCGCATGCACCATGCCTGGGGAATGGTCCGCGTCGACCGCGTTCCCGACGCCGCCTGGGAGGAGGTAGTCGCGGCAACTCAGGCCGTGTGGGCTTCACTGCGTCTCCTTCAGCACGACGGGCGCCTCGGCGCCGCACTGCGAACTGCTCGCTCGCGCGAAGAACTTGACGTGCTTGCGCGACTGGCGGGGTCGCAGGTCGCTCCCGTCCACGTGCTGGACGAGACGCGCACGTCCAGCTGGCAGACGGCAACGAAAGGACTGCAGTCCGAGGTCCGTGCCTTCGCGACCGCCGCCCACCCCGGGCTCGAGGTCGCCACCCCAGGAGCGATGGACCTGCCACTGGCCGACATCCACGGACAGGCACGGACGGCAGCTGCATCGTCCTGGTTCGGCCGGAAGAAGCGACTGCGTGCGGTGGTCGATCTGCTCGGCCCCGGGCTGAAGCCTGGTGCAGAGGTCCACCCCAAGGAGGTCGTCGAGCTGACCGGCGCCCTGGTCCAGGTGCAGTCCGCCGTGCGCGCACTTGCCGTGCAGGCGGACGGGATCGCCGGGCTGAGCGTGCCCGAGGGGTGGAACCCCCTGACCCAGGAGGGTCAGGGAGTCCTCGCCAGCCAGGTCGAGTGGCTCGAGTGGACGGGTCGCCAGGTTGCGGACGCTTCCCACGGCGCTCAGACGGGTGAACCTCGCAATTTTGCGAGCGTCCTTCGTGACTTCGTCGCCTCCGGTGAGTCGGTACCCGAGACGACGACGACGGAGCTGCGGCGTCTCGCTGAAGCGCTGGCCCAGCTGAGCCGGGTCCTCGAGATCAGCGAGCAGGCGTGGACGGACTGGGCCGGGGAAGCCGGCCTCCTGCAGCGATGGTCCGACACCGAGAGCGAGCGGCGTAGCTCGGACGCTTCCTTGTCCTCCTTGCATCGCTGGTTGACGCTGCGCGGTCACCTTGCCCCACTGAGACAGGCCGGCATGAACGACGCCCACGCGATGCTCCTGGCCGGCACGGTGCATGCCGACGACGCCGCGAGGGCGTTCGACCGAGGCGTCGCCGAGGCGTCGCTGCGGGAGCGACAGGTGGCCTCAGGACTGGACGTTTTCGACCCCGCCGCCCACGAGCGGACGATCGCGCGGTTTGCGCGGTCGGGAACCCAGGTCCGCACCCTGCTGCCCGGTCAGCTGCAGGCGCAGATCGTGGAGAACCGACCGTTCAGGTCCGGCACCACCGCGGGCAAGATTGGTGCTCTGCAGCGAGAGCTGGAGAAGCGACGAGGCGGTCTTGCGGTCCGGCCGCTCCTGCAGGGGTACGGCGATCTCATCACGCAATTGATGCCGTGCGTGCTCGTGAGTCCGGACTCCCTGGCGCGATTCTTCCCCGTGGCGGGCGCCATGTTCGACATCGTCGTCTTCGACGAGGCGTCCCAGATCCGGGTTGCCGACGCCATCGGCGCCATCGGCCGTGCGAAGTCGGTCGTTGTTGTGGGTGACAGCAAGCAGATGCCCCCGACCTCCTTCGCCGAGTCGAGCATCGTCTCCGAGGACCACGAGGAGGAGGTCGTCGGTGCCGCCATGGTGGTGGAGGACCAGGAGAGCATCCTGTCCGAGGCCGTGCAGGCGCGCGTCGATCGGCACTGGTTGTCGTGGCACTACCGCAGCCAGGACGAGTCGCTCATCGCCTTCAGCAACCAGCATTACTACCTGGGCAAGCTGTCCTCCTTCCCAGCGCCCACGGGCGGTTCCGCCAGCCCGCACGTCGAGGGGTACGGCATCAGCCTCGTGCGGGTTGACGGCACTTTCCACCGCGGTGGCAAGGGCAAGCTGCTGCGGACCAACCCGGTAGAGGCTGAGGCGATCGTGTCCGACATCCGACGCAGGTTCGACGCTCATCGCGGGGAGGGTTCCCCGTCGGTCGGGGTGGTCACTTTCAACCAGCAGCAGCGCGCCCACATCGAGGCATTGATCCGCGACCACGAGGACCCCCGCCTCGCAGCCTCCTTGGACTCAACGGATGAGGAGGGCCTGTTCATCAAGAACCTGGAGAACGTTCAGGGTGACGAACGCGACGTCATCCTGTTCTCCACAGCGTTCAGCGTCAACGCCAAAGGAGAGCTGCCGCTGAACTTCGGCCCGCTCAACCGTGAGGGCGGGGAGCGACGGCTCAACGTGGCCATCACCCGGGCACGCCGACAGGTCGTCATCTACTCGTCCTTCGATCCTGGTCAACTCCGGGCGGGAGAGACCAGCTCGCTCGGCATCTCCCATCTGAAGGCCTACCTGGGGCTGGCAGCGAACGGGACGGGTGCCCTCGAGGACGAAGTGCGACGGAGCAGCGAGACCGACAGGCACCGTGAGGATGTCGCGGCCTCGCTGCGCATGCATGGCCTGGCGGTGCAGACCGACATCGGGCTGTCGGACTTCCGCGTCGACCTGGCCCTCAGCAGCCAGCACCGGCCCGAGAGGCCCTTGGTCGCTGTCGTGCTGGACGGCCCGGGCTGGGCGAGCCGCGGGACGGTCGGGGACCGCGACGGGCTCCCTGTACAGGTCCTCAAGGGGATGCTGGGGTGGCCCGAGGTCGCGCGGGTGTGGTTGCCGGCCTGGTTGGAGGACCGAGATAGTGTCGAGCAGGATCTCCTGCGGCTGGTGAAGCTCGCGGAGGAGAGCGCTCAGCGAGCTCTTCTCAGCACGACCCCGTCTTCCGCGCGCACGTTCGACGGCGAGGCTCCCCCACGTGAGACAGGCGGCGGAGCCGCGAACCCCACGAAGGCCACGGACGTCGACAATGTTCGCCCCCCGTCGGACGCGCCGACGACCCTGATCGCAGGCGCGGCCCCCGTGCTGCCCATGCCGGCAGCGGACATCGAGACTGACGACCGCCTGGAGGGTGAGGAGGCGTTTGTGCCCTGCGCGCCTGGGTGGCGTGGTCCGAGAGCGGTTCTTGACGGGTTGCCCTCTCGGACGTCGCAGACCCGCGTTGAGGAGGTGATCAAGGAGATTCTGCGAAAGGAAGGTCCTATCCATGAGCAGCGGCTGGCGAAGCTGGTTGCGGCAGCATTCGAGCTGACTCGCGTGAACGCCGACCGCGCGGCCTCGATCCTCCGTTGTGCCCCAGCGGGAAGTCGGTCCCCGCTTGAGAAGGCTGTCCTGCGCGACACCGCCGCGCGCGGCGACGCGTGGGAGGGTTTCCGTCGAGACGAGTCCGGAGAGAGAGACATCGCGCACGTCCCCCTGCTGGAGATGGCGAACGCAATGCGTGCGCTCTGCCGGGGCACCGGCGGTCTGGACGAGGCGGAGCTCCTGCGGGAGACCTTACGGGTATTCGGCTATACCCGCATGACTCCCCGTGTGGTCGGCAGGATGACGGAGGGCCTGCAGGCTGCAGTGACCCGGGGCGCCATCAGTAAGGGTTTGGACGGGCAATACCAGTCGACGTCATGAGGCTGCTGCAGCCGCTCGTCGAGGCCGTGGTGCTTACTGGCGGTGGATCCACGTCAGCACGGGACGCCGTGCTTGGCGGTGACTTCAACTAGTGTCGTCTGGCCCTCACCGACGCGAAGACCACGCGAGAAACAAGAAGGCGACAGCCACTCCGGCCACGCCCGCGAGCGTGGCCCACACGAAGAGCTCGACGCTGGGTTGAGCAATGCTTGGGCCAGCTGCATAGGCAAGGCCCATCGCGCCGATGACCACCGCTGCTCGCTGCACGGTGCGGTTGAGGGACTGCTGCGCTTTCGACGTCTCTTCCTGCTGCAAGGTGCGTGCCAGTCGGGCGCCGTCCTGCACCCGTTCCTCGACATCTTCGACGTCGCGGTCGGTGAGCAGCTCGTGCTGCAGCGTCACCAGGACGTCGTCGACGGGGGAGGTGCGCTTCTGAGTGAGACTCCGACGCCAAGCGGTCCGCTTGAAGTCGTAATGGCGACGCTCCAGCTCGACCAGCTCGTCAGGCACGTCCAGCCGGGCGTGCATGGCGCGCGCCCCTGACCGGTCCAGTCGAACGCGCTGGATCCAGGCCAGCAGGAGGGCGTCAAGGAAGATGCTGTGAGCCTGGACCTGGAGGTGCGGTGCAAAGGACGGATCCTCCACCGGATGTGACACGACGGCGAGTCCGTCACGCAGCACCATCGCGGACCAGTCCGGCTTCTCCACCGCGAGGGTATGGCGTGCTGCTCGTCGTGCCGCCTCGGGCCCGCTGCCGGTCACCGCTGAGTAGGCGGTCTGCAAGGGCCCCTCTGTCGTGCTGGGGGTAAATGAGACGGTCCGGACGGGGCCGTCGGCATACCGCGCGTTCTCCAGATATTGCTCGCTCAAGGCCTTCCAGAACTCGACCGAGTCCTCGGTTCCGGGGCGTCTGGCCAGTGCATTCTCGGCCATCCCCGTGAGGTGGACCGAGAGCACCGCGAGCTCACCGTCGCCGACGAGGCACAGTTCCAGAGCCAGCACGGATCCGCCTGAGATCGTCGCGTGGACCGGAAGCCACCGACGCACCTCGTCGTCGTAGAGGACCGGCGCCAGTTCTGGGCTGACGAGAGTGGTCCGCGCACCGGTGTCCGTCGTCCGGTGCATCCCGCGGTCGCGGGAGTCTGCGGTCGACGGCTGGCAGAACGGCACAGGGCCGGCGTGCCACCGAGGCAGGACAGCCATCTCCACTGTCCTGCAGAGCACCTGGGAGGAGGCGACATCGCTGGTCAGGGAAATGCAGTCCGGCTTCTCGACCTCCATGCGCAGAGACTACGGGCTACAGTCCTCAGCACCGGGGACGACGCACGACGAGGAGAACTGATGGCTCACGGCCTGTTCGACGGATTCGAGGGCTACAGGTCCGTGACCGAGGAGCATCTGCAAGAGGCCGTGAAGGGTTGGCTGGTGGTCCTCGACACCAACGTCCTGCTGCACCTCTACAACTACCAGGGGCAGGCCCTGGACGACTTCATGCGGGTCTTCGAGGCGCTCGGGGAACGCCTCTTCGTGCCGCATCAGGTGCTGGATGAGTTCTGGCGCAATCGGTCGACCGTCCTGCGGGAGAACAAAGGGCGACATCTAGAGCGAGAGACCATCGAAAGGGCGTTTGACTCGATCGCGTCGGATCTGAGCAAGTGGTACCAGCGTGCGGTCTCCCGTACTGACGAGCTGCCCGAGGACGTGATCCGAGAGCTCGACGAGGCGAGAGAGGCGGTCTTGGCGTGCATGGATGGCCTGGTCGAACAGCGCTCCACCACGGCAGACACCCCTACTCAGCAGGACCCCGTCATCTCACGCCTCGAGCGTCTGCTGGCCGGCAAGGTAGGTACCGCTCCGTCCGAGAGGCAGAGGGCCGAGCTCCTCGAGGAGGGGAAGCGACGAATCCAGAGAAGGATCCCACCGGGCTACATGGATGCTGAGAAGAAGCCCGAGCGTGCCGTCGGGGACTTCGTGGTCTGGCGTCAGGTCATGGACGAGTCGCAGAGTCGAGGCCTACCGGTGCTCCTGGTCACCCAGGACACGAAGGAAGACTGGTGGGCAGACCGCGGGACCGCCGCGATGCGGGCTCGTCCGGAACTTGTGACCGAACTCCTCGAGTACTCCGGTCAGCGGCTCATCATGGTGCGCACACACGACCTCCTGCGGCTCGGCGCCCTCCTGGGTGTGGACGTCAACGACGAGACACTGGCAGAAGCGCTGGAGGAGCAGAGCGGATTAGGTGGGTGGACGGACGAGTTGTACGTGCTGTACCTCGAATACCTGTCGGCGTGGCCCGGTCACCATGAAGCATTCATCAAGGCCCTGCAGAGCCGGGGACGGATCGCCCGTACGCCGCTGGCGAGGCTGATCGGGAAGAAGTCAAGGTCAGCGATGAGAGGGACAAGCGTGCCGTATGCCACGGCTCTCAAGCACATGTGCTTGGACCACGACTTGGACGCAGCGGATCTCGACGTTCCTTTCAAGGTGCACTACACCGATGGCTGGATGGACTACTTCTTCATCCCCGACCCTCACTTCGAAGCAATCCTCCGTGCGGTGGGTGACGTTAACGCCCTGCGCCGCGGAGATGAGTTCGAGGACGAGAACCACGTCGACGACGAGGGCGCCGACGACGACCTGTAGCTCCCGGCCGCTTGATCACACGGCCAAGGAGATCAACCGGTCGCCGGCAGCCTCGTCCAGATGACCCTCCGCCCACTCCAGCACCCCCGACTCCTGCGTGAACAGCACAACCTGCCGCTCGCGCGAGATCTCGGCCAGCAGCTCCAGCAGCGCCGCCGTGCGGTGCCGGTCGCACTGCACCGTGACGTCGTCGAGGACGAGCGGCATCGTCTCGCGGGTGTCGAGGTGCTCCACGAGTGCCAACCGCAGCAGCAGGTAGGTCTGCTCGCTCGTCCCCTGGGACAAGAAGGCAGCGTTGCGCCAGGCACCGGTTCTCTCCTGCAGCTCCACCGCCAGGTCCTCGGGCCTGACCCTCACGTCGCGGTAACGTCCGTCCGTCACCAACGGGATGCGCGGGCGCATGGCCGACTCCAGCACGGGCGCGAGGCTGCGGTGCGCCTCTCCCTGCGCGGCCTCGAGGTGCTCGACCGCCAGCTCTAGCGTGGCCCGCAGCTCCTGGACGGCCGAGAGCTCGCGCCGACGGCGCGCGGCCTCCTCGATGGCCGCCGCCAGGTCCTGCTCCTCCGCGCGCAGGCTCTGCAGCCGCCCCTCGGTGGACGCGCGTCGGGTGGCTGCCGCCTCCACCTCATGTCCGGCTGCAATGAGTGCCTGCTCCAGATCAGCGGTCGCCGACCCGTCGGGACGCGGCCCGAGCCGACCCCGTAGGTCGTCGGCCATCGCGGTCAGGTCGTTCAGGCTCGAGCCGTCCAGCAGCTGGTCCCGCAGGGAGGTCAGCCGTGCGTGACGCTGGTGCGCCTCGTCCGTGCGTGTCTGCTCGCCCATCCACGAGGCAGCGACGGTAGCGGCACTGTCGGCGTCCCCTCCTGGGTCCTGACCGAGTCCTCCCACGAGCGAGAGGAGCGTCGCGCGGGTCGTCTCCTGCCGCTGCACCGCCGAGTGGTGAGCGAGCTCCTCCGAACGCCGCGCGGTCAGGGCCTGCTGGAGGTCCTCCCTGCGGGCGGCGAGACGTGCCGTGGCCGCCCGTTCCTGGCACCGCCGCTCGTACTCGCGGTAGGCCTCGTCCACGGACTCAGGATCTGTCACCGCTGCGACGTCCTCACCCCGCTCCCGAAGCGCCTCCCGAAGCCGACGGGTGGTCTCCGCGACCGACGCCGTGAGCTGCTCCGCGGACGCTCGCCGTTCTTCGGCGGCCTGACGTGCGCCCTCACGCTCGTCGACCCGGCGTGCCAGCGTCTGCAGCTCGTCGACGTCGGTAGGCAGCCGCCGAGTCCGCAGGCCGGACAACAGCTCGTACCGCGCAGTGTCGTGGGCGGTCGACTGTTCCTTCCACCGCTGCCGGCGGATCACCACGTCCTCGACCTTGGACGACAGGACCGGCTCGACCGGACGTGCGCCGGGTGACGCTGCCGCCGGGGGTCTCGGCGGGGTGGGCGGGGTGGGTGGCCGGGGTCGCTCGACCTCGGACGCGGCGAGATCGGGAGCCGAAGCACCTTCGGTCCGGGTCCGGGCTGTCGCACCCCACCCCAGGAGCGCTACTCCGACGACCACCAGGGCGGCGCCCGCGACCGGCTCCACGAAGAGCGTCGCGACCCCGGCCACCAGGAGGACGACGCCCAGGAGCAGCTGCCAGGCGCCTGCCCTCCGCGAGGTCCTCGCCTCGGTCCGCAGTGCCGACCGCGTCCGCTGGCTGGCCTCCCAGGCCGTCGTGGCCTCGCGGTGTGCGGTGGCCTGAGTCTCGTACTCGCGCACCTGCTCGTCGAACCTCGCGCGCTCCTGCTCGTAGTCCGCGAGGGACTGCTCGTGAGCGGACGAGACCTCTGCCCACGCGGCGAGCTCCACGGCATACCGCTGCGTCGCCTCGTCGTGCTCGGCCCGCAGCCGGGACTCGAGGGCGTCCTCCGCGGGGTCCCAGGTCGGTCGGGGCAGTCGAAGACGACTCGCCAGCTCGCGCAGCTCGTCACTCGCGATGTCGGGCAGCGGGTCCTGGTCTGCCGCTTGTTCCGGGTCGTCGTGCGAGGCGAGTGCCGAGACCGACCGGTTGAGCTGCTCCCAGAGGGTCCGCACCTCCGGGTGGGGCGAGGTGTCACCGGTGGGTGCCTCCGGCAGCTCAGCGAGCTGCTGCTCCAGCTCCTCAGCGGTGGGACCCTCCGGGGTGGCGGGTGGCTCACCCAGGGTGAGGTATGCCGTGCGTGCGGCGTGCACTCGCTCGCGCAGCTCGCCAGGTGCTGGGTCGGGGATCGACGCCAGCGTCTCCAGCTCCGCCTCGAACGCCTGCACCTTCGCTGCACGATCCTCGATCGCGTTCAGCTCGACCCATCCGGCGAGGGCCTCCAGCCGGGTCAGCACCTGGCGGGCGCGTGCCTCGGCCTCCGCGTGAAGACGCAGCTGGACTGCGACCTGCCGCAGCTCGTCCCGGGTCGTGCGCAGCCGGTAGGCGTGATCCTCGGCCACCTGCAGCAGCTGGGTTGCGGAGCGGAGCGGTCGCTGCCCGACGGCCGGGCTCCCGACCCGGGTGGAGAGCTCGTCGCGGAGGCGGTCGATGACCTGGTGCGCGGTGACGTCGACGGTCTGGTTGGAGGCGGCCCGCTGGAGGAACTGCTGCAGCTCGTCCGCCTGCTCGACCACGCGCAGCACCTCGGCCTGCGGCACGAAGGTGGTCGCCCGCAACGTCCCGCGCGAGAGCCCGAAGAGCTGGCCGACGTCGATGTCGTCCCCGGTTGCGGGCACGATGCCGAAGCGGGTCTGCAGCTCGCTGCCCGTGAGGGCGTGCGAGGTCTGCAGGTCGAGGATGCGGGTGCTTCCCTGGGCGAGGTTCTGCACGACGGCCAGACGGGTGCCGTCGTCGGTGGTGATGCGTGCCGTGACCTGCCACCGAGAGCCGCTCCACGGCTTGTGCCGGGAGCGGAACTGCGAGTCCTCCTTGCTTCCTCGGCCGCGGGAGCGTCGTCGCCCGGCCAGGCTGGCGTAGAGGGCCGCGGCCCATGACGACTTCCCGCTCTCGTTGAGGCCGTGGACAACGGTGAAGCGCGGGCCGAGGACGAGCTCGTCGTTCCGGAACGGCCCGAAGGCATCTGCCGTGATGCTGTCGAACCTCACGCCGTCACCTCCTCGGAGTCCAGCGACGCCAGTCCCATGGCCAGGGCCTGGTGCCGCCGGTGCGCGTCCGGCCCGGCACCGGAGAGGCGCCTGATCAGCTCGGCCTGGACCGTGCGGTCCTGCGGGACCTCTGGAAAGACGTGCTCCAGGTCGCGCCAGAGGACCGTGACGTCGCGTCGTCCCGGTTCCCACCGGAGGGCGGGCGGTACGAGGACCCGCGGTCCGACCCGGCCGCTCACCTCGACCCGGTCCAGCGGGTCGCAGGAGCGGAGGAGATCATCCAGGGCGGCCGTCAGCGATGCGCCGTCGGCGTGCTCGCCGACGTCGAGGGTGCGTACCGTGCCCGCCGAGGAGGAGAGCTCGACGCGCTCCAGCTGGGGGCTCTCGCCGTCCCGCAGGGTGATCACTGTGGCGGCGCAGCGGCCTCCGCCCGAACCGGGCACCAAGGGCGCGACGTCGGCGGGGCCGATCACGGCAACGGGCGTGGGTGGTGCGTCGGCCCGCGTGGTGAGGAGGGCCAGCACGCCCTCGGCGGGCGGAGCGGCAGACGCCCGCGGGCCCTGGACCCCCAGCCTGCCCGAGCCAACCTCCACCTGGGTGGTCGCCTCCGCTCCCACCCAGTGCACCGTCGCCGGCCACTCCGCCAGGTTGTGCGGTCGAAAGCCCGCCTGCGCCTCGCGGTCGTCGGGCAGCACGATCACCGACACCGGGATGGCCCCCAGGACCGCGCGGACGTCGTCGACGGTCGAACTGCGGACCGTGTCGGTGTCCCACAGGCCACCGAGGACGACGACCCCGTCGACGCCCAGGTCGAAGGCTCGTTGGCCGAGCTCAAGCAGTAGCCCCGCGCTGACGTCACGCAGCTGCTGCGCGACGTCCGGACTCTCATCCGGCCACGCCCGGTCCAGGTGGAGGCCGGAGAAGGCGAGCAGACGCACGGTCATTGTGTTTCCCCTGTCCCGATAGGGTCGCCCTGTCGTATCGGGACCGTACAGGATGAGACGTGGCTGACCAGGACGAACTGACGCCGGGGGCGCTCGTGACGGGGGTCGTGGACGGGGAGGCCGTCCGCGTCGTGTCTGTGCGCGTGTCGGGAGATTCCGCCCTGGTGTCCTTCGAGCGTGGCTCGGGGGAGCGGGGCAGCGCTTTCCTGTCCCGGGACCAGCTTCTCGGAGTGATACCGGCCCAGCGTTCGGTCACCTGGGACGCTCCGTGGTCGGACGTCCAGCTGGGCCTGCAGGCGCTCGCCATCACGGCGGCGCCCCACGAGGGATGGCTCCTCGCGGTGAGCTCGTCCAACGTCACCCCCTTGCCGCACCAGGTGCAGGCGGTCTACCACGAGATGCTTCCGCACGAGCGGCTCCGCTTCCTGCTCGCGGACGATCCTGGCGCGGGTAAGACGATCATGACGGGCCTATACCTCAAGGAGATCCTCGCGCGCCAGCGCGCGGCCAGGGTGCTCATCGTCGCTCCCGGCAGCCTGTCCGAGCAGTGGGTGGACGAGATGTGGGGCCGCTTCGGCCTCGCCTTCGTCGAGCTGGGTATGGAGCACCTCGACCGCCATGATCCGGCGCGGCCCACGGTGGGTCCGGCGGGTCCGCTCGTGGTCGCGCGGCTGGACCAGCTCTCGCGCAACCTCGAGCTGCGCGACGCCGTGCTGACGTCGGGCTTCGACATCGTCGTCGTCGACGAGGCCCACAAGATGAGCGCCCGGGACTGGGGCTCGAGGACGTTCTTCAGCAAGCGCTACCAGCTGGGGCAGGAGCTGGCCGCCCAGACCCCCAACCTGCTCCTGCTCACGGCCACGCCGCACAACGGCAAGCCGGCCGACTTTCAGCACTTCATGCGCCTGCTGGGGGTCGAGCTGGACCCCGACACCCCGGTTCTCGAGCAGGCGCCGGTGCGACGGCTGGTCAAGGAGCAGCTGGTGCACGCCGACGGGAGCCGGCTCTTCCCGCCGCGCGTGGCTTCCACGCTCACCTACACGATGGCGGGATCGGAGCGGGTGCTCTACGAGGCGGTCACGGAGTACGTCGCCGACGAGATGAACAAGGTCATGGACGACTCCGTCCGGCGGCACGTGGGCTTCGCGATGATGGTGCTGCAGCGGCGGCTGGCGTCATCCCCCGAGGCGATCCTGCGCTCGCTGGAGCGGCGGCTCGACCTGCTCCGCAACCAGCTGGAGCTGGCCCGGGAGGCGGAGGAGGACCTGGGACGGCTGCTCGCGGCCTCGTTGGCCGGCGGGTCGGTCCCCGAGGACAACGACGACGACGAGGTCGACGACGGCGCGACCTCGGACGCGACCTCGGCGCGGACGCCAGGCGAGCTGCATACCGAGATCCTCGTCCTCGAGCGCCTGGTCGGGCGCGCGCGCCTGGTGCGCGACGAGGGGGTGGATCGCAAGTGGGACGCCCTGGCAGGGCTGCTGACCAGCCCGGACATGGTCGACCCCTCTGGTCTGCGGCGCAAGATCATCGTCTTCACCGAGCACCGGGACACGCTGGACTACCTGGAGGAGAGACTTGGGGAGGTGCTGCGGCCGGGGGAGCGGGTCGCGGTG
The DNA here is from genome assembly GCF_045032595.1 of Ornithinimicrobium jinqii. Taxonomy (NCBI): domain Bacteria; kingdom Bacillati; phylum Actinomycetota; class Actinomycetes; order Micrococcales; family Ornithinimicrobiaceae; genus Ornithinimicrobium; species Ornithinimicrobium jinqii. Next base: position 98,925 of record NZ_JBJFZS010000020.1, on the reverse strand, counting down.
ATCAGCGGGCTGACAGCCCGCCACGATCGACGGCAGGCCCAGCACGACTTCCGGCACGACCCGAACTGCTCGGTGCTGCTGGCGACGGACGCTGCGGGGGAGGGGGTGAACCTGCAGGTGGCCAACCTCATGGTCAACTACGACATCCCGTGGAACCCCAACCGGCTCGAGCAGCGGTTCGGCCGGATCCACCGGATCGGCCAGGACCGGACCTGCCACCTGTGGAACCTCGTCGCGGCGGACACCCGGGAGGGTGCCGTCTTCGAGACGCTGCTCGGAAAGCTGCAGGTGCAGCGCGACGCGCTCGGGGACCGGGTCTTCGACGTGCTCGGCGACGTGCTCTCGGGGGCCGACCTGAGCAAGATCCTCACGGACGCCGTCCGCGGAGGAGGTGAGGCTGGTCTGGCCGTGCTGGAGAAGCGCCTCGACCGTGGGCTCGCGGAGGAGGTGGCCCGACGCGCGGCGAGCACCACCGAGTTCACGCCCGAGGACCTGGAGCTCGTCCAGCGGCAGCTCGTGTGGGCCGAGGCTTTCGACCCGCAGGTGGCGACGGTGCCGGAGTTCGCCCTCCGCGCGCTCCGGCAGTACGGCGCCGAGGTGCACGAGGTGGGGCCCGCTCTTTGGGCTGTGCCCTACGTGCCAGCGATACTGGCTGACGCGCCCGGGGTCGAGCGGCACTACTGGCGGCTGCACCTGGACCGGGCGGGGCTGGCTGCAGACGACGCAGGGGCGGGTCAGTTCCTTGCACCGGGGCATCCTCTGCTGACGGCTCTGACGAGGCGCGTGCTGGAGGACCTGCGCGACCCGCTCCGGGACGGGGTCATCCTGGAGGACTCCCGGTCCGCTGTGGACTACCTCCTGGTGACGACGCTTGAGGAGGGCTACCCGCAGACCTGGCGGTACGACGTGGGAGGTGGCCGGGTCGAGGTGGCGGTCGACGCCGCGCTGCGGCTGCACCCTCTGGCGGATGCTGACACGGGCTGGGCGTCGGAGCTGGCGGACCTGCTCGGGGTAGCTGACGACTCACGGGTCGCCGTCGTCGCCGTTCGTGGTGCAGGCGCAGCGGCTGAGGTGCGGGGGCGGCAGCAGGAGCTCGAGGAACTGGCCGGGCGGCTGGCGACCGAGGGGGTCGTCGTGCGAGGTCGGCAGGGGGATGGCTTCGACCTGGCGGTGGAGCGGGGCCCGGAGGTGAAGTTTGTGACGGTTGAGTGACTGATCTCGGCTTAGCTAAGAGAGATCTTCGCACGTGTGTGAACTCCTGGTCCGGCGCCGCCTGCACGACCTCGGCATACCTCCGGGCTGGTGTACAAAGGGCAGCCCGATCTTCTCGGGTTGGTGGAGCCGGCCGCGCGGGAGTGGCACTCAAGGCATCCAGCTCCCGAGATCCGTCAGTGCCCGGGCGCGAGGGCGGAGAACCCCAGCAGCAGCGTCGCCTCCGCGAGCCGTTCGTCGTAGGTCACCACGCCCAGCAGGTCGTCCTCGAGCATCAGGGCAGCCGCCAGATGAAGCGCATCCAGCGAGCGCAACCCGGGTGGCTCGAGGCGGGCTGCCTCCTCGAAGACGCCGGTCTCCAGCCGGAGGACCGTCAGCGTGTCGAGCACCTGACGCGCCAGCGGCGCTGACTCCGGGCGCACGCGCCGGACCGCGCGGAAGAGCTCCGTCCGGGCGAGGTCTGAGGTCACGAGCGAGTCATCGCGAGCCCCGAGCCACAAACGAAGCTCGTCGGACTCAGGCTCAGGGGCGACCAACTTCACCAGGGCAGAGGTGTCGAGGTAGTAGGCCATCAGTAGCGCTGGTCCTCACGGTCATGGGCGAGAGCCTCCGAGAGCGCAGTGCTCGGCGCACCATCCGGCCGAGGAAGGTCCGCCAGGTGCGCCCGGGGCGAGCGGGCGAGCCCAGCGGCCACGAGGTCGGACGTGCGGCTCGCGCCGAGGGGCACCAGGCGTGCGACCGGCCTGCCGTGGTCGGTGACCACCAGCGCCTCGCCGGCGGCTGCTCGGGAGACCGCCGCCGAGGCGTTCTGCTTGAGCTCGCGGATGCCGATCGAGTGCTCTGGCACGGCGTCCTCCGTCTCGGTGATTGTGCTACACGGTAGCACTTCTCGGCCGGGGTCGGCGTCCGAGCTGCGAGAGGCCATCTACCCGCACCGACGCCAGGGTGTGCTTGACGCGTCCTAGGACGGTGTCCCCGTGGCTGGCCGGGAACAACGCGGCGTCGGAGCCGGGCTGGTCCTCCAGGGGGGCCACGCTGCCCCACCAGAGGCGCCGCGCTGTGCCACCGGGCGGCCTCGCGCGAGGTCAGCGCAGGTCGACGACCTCCAACCCGGTGACGGCGGAGATGTAGGTGTAGTCCGCGTCGCGATGGGCCAGGGGGGTCTGTGTCCGCAGCGCGATCGCGGCGATGAGGCAGTCCTGCAGCGATCGCGGCTGGTGACCGGACGCCCGGGCAGCCTGGAAGACGTCGACGGCGGCGCGGTAGTCCACAGCCGGCTGGACCTGCAACCAGTGCTGCCCGAGCATCAGCATCTCCGCAGCGGCCGTCTGAGGGCCGCTCGCCGCGCCGGCGAGCAGTTCCATGAGGATCGGCTCCGTCGTGGCCAGCGTGACCCCGACCTGCTTCCGCACGAAGTGGTGCGCCGGGCTGCCTGTGCCACGCAGGAACTCGATCCAGACCGAGGTGTCGACCAGGACGTGGCTCACACCTGGGCCACCGGGTCCGAGCGCAGCTCCTCGAGGTCGCCGCCCCAGCCGGAGCCCTCGAGCGCGAGGAGTTCCTCGCGCGTGGGCACCGGGCCCGCGAGTCGGCGCAGCGCGAGGTCGACAGCCTCCTTCTTGGTGCGCAGCCCGAAGCGGCGCATCACCGTGGCGACCAGGGCGTCATCGATGTCGATATTGGTGCGCGACATACACCAACGATACACCTGACCTGCTGCAGGTCCCCGGAGGCGGACCGTGATCCGGGCGCCCCCCGGCCGAGGAGGGCACCTCCGGGAGGGCGAGGTCGTCCTCAGGCGTCCGGCACGTGGACAGGGGTGCGGCCACCAGGACAGCCTCGAGGGTCACCTTGGACCACCATGGTCCTCAGTCGGCCCTGTGCGTCTGGCTCCGGTCCTCCCCTTGAGGCGTGACCGGGCCGAGCAGACCCGCCGGGCTGAGGACGACCTCGACGGGCGTGGTCACCCCCACCCGTTGTGCGCCCTCGGCGTGGTGTCGTTCGGCGTACGCCCCATCGGGGCCGAGCTCGTAGATCGTGATCGAGCACGTCGTCGGCGCCACGACCCAGTAGTGCGGCACGCCGGCCTGGGCGTAGGCGGCCATCTTGACGCCGAGGTCACGCTGCCACGTCGTGGGGGAGAGAACCTCGACCACCAGGACCGGCGGGCCGTCGTGACCCTTGGCAGTCAACCGGTCCCGATGAGCGATCAAGAGGTCGGGCTGCAAGACCGTGTCGCCGTCGTCCGTCGGGAGTTCCACGTCGAGCGGTCCTGAGAGCACGGACCAGTGCGGCGGGACCAAGGGACGGAGGAGAGCGGTGAGCTCGCTGACGATCTCCTGGTGCACCGGGCTGGGTGAGGGCGTCACCAGCACCTCACCGTCGAGCAGCTCGTAGCGGTCCCTGTCGAGCGGCCGGTCCCTGATCGCCTCGAACTCGGCCCGACCCACCCGGAACGCGTCGGCGCGGTCGGTGAGCAGCTGCATACCCGTCATTGTGTCCCTCCCCGGTCATGCTCGCCAGGCTGGCACGAGGGGCGGGGGTCGATCGCGGTTGTCCACAGGACGCGATCGCCGGACCTGAACCGCTGGTGCCGACCCGTCCAACGCCTCAAGGGTCGCCAACCCGATCTCCGCGGGCTGGCCATGCTCTTGAGGGTCGTCGCGTAGCTGCGCACCTACCGACCGAGCGTGAACGGCATACAGTCGACCCATGAGCGACCTCCAGCGCGCCGCCCGCATCATCGTCGTGACGCCTCTCGGGCTGGGTGACGTGACGTGGCTGGCCGCCGAGCTCTACCGGGAGCGCGTCCAGGCGGTGTATGCCGCCGAGGACGTCCCCGACACCGGCCCGGTCGAGACGCTGGCGGAGGACCTGGGCGTCCCCTGCCACAGTGCCGACGGCCTCCTCGAGGACGGGTCGGACGGTCTCCGCGACATCGTCGACCGCCACCGGGGTGAGACCGTGGTCGTCGTGCGCGGTGGCACGGCCACCGAGCCGGTGCTCATGACCGTCGACGCGGACGGCACGAGCATCCACAGCCTGGACGAGAGCGTCTGAGGGCGCCGCTCGTGGACGACATCTGGACGATCCTGCTGATCGCCGCCGTGGCGATCCCCGTGTTCCTCCTGCTGCGGTGGCTGGCCGTGCGGCGGGCCGTCGCGCAGGTGCGACGGCGTCAGGCCGGGCGGAGCCGCCCGTCGGGGTGACGGGCACAGGCTGCGGGGCAGGCGACCCTCGGGGTCTCGCTGTACCTCACCCTGAGGGCAGGGCGTAGGCTCCTGGGCAGCGAGACCGTTCCGGTCTCCTCAGCAAAGGGGCAGGCCATGTCAGACAAGTCTCCGCGCAACTCGCAGTCCAAGAAGTCCGGCAAGTCGATCAAGGAGAAGCGGGCGGACAAGCGGGCCAAGTCCGACCACACCTCCGCCGTCGAGACCACCCTCCACCCCAAGAAGCGCTGACCTTGGGCCCCCTGCTCACGGTGGGGGTGATGGCTCACTCCCGCAAGGAGAACGAGCGCCGGCTCCCGATCCACCCGGAGCACCTGCACGAGGTCGACGACGACCTGCGCTCCCGGATCTTCCTCGAGGAGGGATACGGCGTCCCGTTCGGGGTGTCCGACGGGACGCTTGCCGGTCTGGTCGGCGGGGTCCGGTCCCGCGCCGAGCTGATCGCCGAGTGCGACGTCATCCTCCTGCCCAAGGTGCAGGCCGAGGACCTCGCCGAGCTCCGCCACGGGCAGATCGTCTGGGGCTGGCCGCACTGCGTCCAGGACACCGCGCTCACCCAGCAGGCCATCGACCGGCGCCAGACCCTCATCGCCTTCGAGGCGATGAACCACTGGTCCCGCAGCGGAGGCTTCCTGCTCCACGTCTTCCACCTGAACAACGAGCTGGCCGGCTACTGCTCGGTGCTGCACTCGCTCGAGCTCATCGGCTCGACCGGCAGCTACGGCCCGAAGCGGCGTGCCGTCGTCATCGGCTTCGGCGCGACGGCCCGAGGTGCGGTGACGGCGTTGAGCGCCCTCGGCGTCACCGACGTCCGGGTGCTCACCCATCGCAAGGTCGCCGCCGTCGCGTCCCCGATCCACTCCGTCGAGATCGTCCACGTAGACCAGGACGAGGACCCGGACCTGACGACCGTCGTCACCAACCACGGCCCCGTCCCCCTGGCCTCCTACCTCGCAGAGAACGACATCGTCGTCAACTGCGTGCTGCAGGACACCGCGGCCCCGTGGACCTTCCTCACCGAGGAGGACCTGGCGCTGTTCCGGCCGGGGAGCCTCATCGTCGACGTGTCGTGCGACGAGGGCATGGGCTTCAGCTGGGCCCGGCCGACGACGTTCGAGCAACCCACCTTCGTCGTGGGCGACAACATCACCTACTACGCCGTGGACCACACCCCGTCCTACCTGTGGAACTCGGCGACGTGGGAGATCAGTGCGGGGCTGCTGCCGCACCTGCGCACGGTCCTGTCAGGACCGGAGGCGTGGAAGGCCGACCCGACGATCGGCCGCGCCATCGAGATCCAGGACGGCGAGATCCGCAACCCGGCCATCCTGGCGTTCCAGGGCCGCGCGGAGGCGTACCCGCACCCAGGCCCGGCCGACGCTGCGACCACGTAGGTCCCGGTAGGTCCGGTCCCTGCGCGGAACGCCCGGGGGCGCTTCAATGGCGTATGCCGCACTCCGCACCCAGCACCGCCGGTGCCCCCGTCGAGCCCCTGCCCACGTCCGTCACCGGCTTCGTCGGCGCCGCGGACGCCGGGCCCGTCGACACCCCCGTGACCGTCACCAGCGCGGGGGACTACCACGTCACCTTCGGCCCCAGCCTCGACGCGGACCGTCCGCTCGGCCACGCGGTCGACCTGTTCTTCGCCAACGGCGGCCGCAGTGCCGTGGTCGTCCGGGCGGCCGGTCCGCCGCCCGACGAGCTGGTGCCGCCCGAGGGGCCAGGAGGCGTGCACGCGCTCGACGGCTCCGGGATCACCGTGCTGGCCCTGCCCGGCCTCACCTGCGCCCACCTCGACCAGGTGCGGGCGGCGCTGACCCGGTGCGCGGCATACGGAGCGGTCCTGGTGCTCGACCTGCCGCCGGGCCCCTGGGGCCCCGGGACCGAGACCGCCCTTCGGCAGGTGACCGAGCACCGGGATCGCGCTGCGGCATACCACCCCTGGGTCGTCACCGACGGCGTGACGGTGCCGCCGTCCGGGGCGGTCGCCGGGGTCCTCGCGCGCACCGACGCCGAGCGTGGGGTGTGGAAGACCCCGGCGGGCGTGCAGCTGCGCGGGGTGGACGGGCTTGCCGAGGCGCTGGGCTCCCGGGAGAGCGAACGCCTCACCCAGGCCGGGGTCAACGCGCTGCGCGAGCTCCCGGGCCGGGGCCAGCTGGTCTGGGGGGCGCGCACCCTCGCCGGCGGGGAGGCGGTCGAGCCGGCCTCGCGCTACCTCAACGTGCGGCGGCTCACCGACCACGTGCTCGCCTCCCTGACCGTCGGGCTGGGCTTCGTCGGGAGCGAGCCCAACGACGCGGCCCTGTGGGCGCGCGTGCGCCAGCTCACCGACGACTTCCTGCACCGGCTGTGGCTGCAGGGTGCGCTGCAGGGCACCAAGGCGGAGCACGCCTACGGGGTGCGGTGCGGGCCGGGGGAGACGATGACCGAGGCCGACGTGCTCGCGGGTCACCTGGTGCTCACGCTGTGGCTGGCGCCGGTCAAGCCGGGCGAGTTCGACGCACACACGCTCCGTCTGCAGGCAGGTATGCCGCCGGCGTCACCCGGTCCGGTCCCCGTGGTCCGGCCGGTCAAGCCGGTCGGCGCAGCGCGGACCGCGGTGCACCGGGTCGACCTGGGCCAGGTGGTGTCGAGGTACATCGGCGAGACGGAGAAGAATCTCACCCGGCTGCTCGACGAGGCGGAGCGGTCGGGGGCGGTGCTGCTGCTGGACGAGGCCGACGCGCTGTTCGGCCGGCGGACCGAGGTGGGCAGCTCCCACGACCGGTACGCGAACCTGGAGGTGGGCTACCTCCTCGAGCGGCTCGCCCGCGAGCGCGGGGTCGAGGTGCGGTGGCAGGGGCAGCATGTCCGCCTCCGTCGGCCCCCGCCTTACCCGGACGAGCCCTGACGGGCCCGCTCGCGCAGCCGGCAAGATCGCCGTGCCCCGGGTCCGGTGGGGTGTTCAATGGGCCATGACCACCGTGACGGCGAGCTGACCGGCCGGCCATGTCCTCGCCCGGACCGCAGTGGGCGCTGTGGTCGGGGGAGCCGGGCGCGACGGCATACCCCGGCGGTCTGGCCCAGCGCGGCGGCACGGTGACGGACGCGGGCTGCCTGACCCGCACCCCCGTGTTCGGCGTGGCGCGTCCGCGTGACGAGGCCGGGGTCCGGTCCGCGCTGGCCTACGCCGAGGAGCACGACCTGGTCGTCTCCGTGGGCGGCACGCAGCACGCCCTGGGCGGGCAGGCGTCATACCCGGGTGGGTTGGTGGTGGACATGCGCGGCCTGGACGCGGTCAGCGTCGACGAGGCCGGGCGGACCGCGACCGTGCAGGCGCGACGTGGCACCAGGTGCTGGAGGCGGTGCACCCGGTCGGGCTGTCGGTCGCGACCATGCCGAGCGTCGACGTGCTCAGCGTCGGGGGCACGGTCTCCGTCAACGCCCACGGGATGGACTTCCGCGCCGGGAGCTTGTCGTCGACGATCCGCTCGCTGCGGGTGATGCTCGCCGACGGCGCCGTGCACCGCGTCGGTCCGGACCAGCAGCCCGAGCTGTTCGGGGCGGTCGTGGGTGGCTACGGGCTCTTCGGCGTGGTGCTGGACGTCGAGCTGGAGCTGGTCGAGAGCGAGATGTACCGGCTGCGCAGCCGGGTCGTCGAGCACCGCGACTTCCCGGAGGTCTTCGCCGCGCAGATGGGGGGTGACGACGCGGTGCGGCTGACCTACACGCACCTGTCCACGTCGCCGGGCAGCCTGCTGCAGGAGGCGATCGTCTACACCTACGAGCGGACCGGCACCGACGAGCCGGTCCCGCCGCTGAGGGCGCGGGCGTCGGACCGGACGAGCCGGCTCGTCCTTAACCTGGCCCGGACCGGCGACACGGGGCAGCGGCTGAAGTGGGCGGCGCAGCGTCACGTGCTGCCGCGCGTGCGCGGGTGCGTGCAGTCGCGCAACGAGGCGCTGCGCGAGAGGGAGGCGTGCATGGTCGCGCGCAACCAGGCGATGTACGAGAGCCTGGGGTTCCTGCAGAACCGGCTGCCGCAGTACACCGACGTGCTGCACGAGTACTTCCTGCCGCACGACCAGATCGTGCCGTTCCTGGACGAGCTGCGGGCACAGCTGGGTGCGCACGACGCGCAGCTGCTCAGCGCCTCGATCCGGTCGGTCCACCGCGAGGACATCCTGCTCGACTACGCACAGGGGGAGCGGTTCTCCGTGGTCCTCTACCTGAGCCAGGGGGTCAGCGACGCGGGCAACGAGGACATGGCGTCCCTGACACGGGCGCTCGTCGCGACGTCGCTGGAGCTGGGTGGAACGTTCTACCTGCCCTACCAGCAGCACTACACGAAGGAACAGGTCGTGCAGGCATACCCGCGCCTGGAGGAGTTCTTCGCCGTGAAGCGGCGCTACGACCCGGGTATGCGGTTCCAGAACAGCTTCTCCGCGCGGTTCGGGTGAGGGGGTGTGGCACGAGGGGAAAGGGCGTGCGCGCTCAGAGCTCCGCGACCCGGCAGTACTGAGAGGCTGTCCGGGCCAGGCGGGCGTTCGACATGCTCCAAGCATAGAAGCATGCGCAGCGCGTGCAACAGGTCGGCCGGCGGGACGGGACGGGCTGAGCTGCTGCATGTGCGGCACGCGGACCTGCACTGCACGGACTTCGTCGTCCCACCCCGTACCGTGGCTGGATGGAGACGGCGACGACGCCGGGTGGTGCAGAACCACGACCCGTGCAAGGACGTCAGCGCAGCGAGGAGCGCGCTGGCGCGACAGGGCTGGCCCTGCCGGGTTTTCTCCTGGCCGCGGTGCTCTACCTGGAGGTCATCCTGCGGGTGCAGACCGACGCCCCGTTCTTCACCGTCGGACTGCTCTACGCCGCCCTCTTCGCGGGTGTCACCGCGCTCCTGGTGTCTCTGGTCGCGGGCCTCTTCGTCGGGCTGGCCCGTGATGTGGTGGTGGCCCTGTGCCTGGCGTTCATCACGCTGCTGTTCATGTCCCAGTTCATCTACTACGACATCTTCAAGACCTTCTACACCGTCTTCTCCGCCACCAATGCCGGCCAGGTGGCCGAGTTCAGCGGCGACATCCTGGGCAAGGTCCGGGAGCACGCCGGATGGCTCCTTCTCCTGGCGGTGCCGCTTCTCCTGTTCCTGGTGTCCAGACTCAGGGTCCGTGACCGGCCGCGGGTCACGTGGAGGCAGAGAGGCGTCACAGCCGGACTGCTCGTGGTCCTGTTCGTCGCAGCCGTGGCCGCGATCAACCTGGGGGACAAGGAGCAGAACAGCGCCTACGCCATGTACTACCGGGAACAGCATCCCGTGGCGTCGGTGAACCGGCTGGGGCTGGTGACGAGCATGCGGGTCGACCTGCAGCGCAACATCCTCGGGTTCGAACGAGAGCTGCCCCCGCCACCGGTGGCGCCCCCGCCGACCCCAACGGCGGCGGGGGACACCACGACCCCTGCGGACGATGCCGCGGAGACGTCAGGGGACGAGACCTCAGGGGACGGGGCCGAGCCCCCTGCGACGGCGCCGGCGGTCGCGGAGAAGAACGTTCTGGACATCGACTTCGAGCAGCTCCTCGCCGACGCGGACAGTGAGGAGCTGCGCACCATGCACCAGTACTTCAGCACGCGCGAACCGACCAGCACGAACGAGCACACCGGCCTCTTCGAGGGATACAACCTCGTCTTCCTCACCGCCGAGGGATACTCCCACCTCGCCGTGGACCCCGTCCTCACGCCCACGCTCTACAAGATGACCCACGAGGGGTTCAACTTCACCGACTTCTACACCCCCATCTGGGGCGTCAGCACCTCGGACGGCGAGTATGTGGCTACGACCGGCCTCATCCCCAAGAGCGGGGTCTGGAGCATGTACCAGTCGGGGGAGAACTCCCTGCCGTTTACCATGGGCAACCAGCTGCGGCGGCTGGGCTATGAGACCGACGCCTTCCACAACCACACCTACGACTACTACCGGCGCGACGTCTCCCACCCCAACCTGGGGTACGACTACCGGGGGGTGGGCAACGGACTGGAGGTGACCCCCACCTGGCCGTCCTCGGACATCGAGATGATCGACGTGACCACGGCCGAGGTCCTCCAGGACGAGCCCTTCCACGCCTACTACATGACGGTCAGCGGGCACCTGGAGTACAACTTCGGCGGGAACTTCATCGCCGCCAAGAACCGGGACCTCGTCGAGGACCTGCCGTACACGGAGGCGGGCAAGGCCTACCTGGCCACGCAGATCGAGCTGGACCGGGCGCTGGAGCTCCTCCTGGAGAGACTGGAGGAGGCAGGGGTCGCGGACCGGACCCTCATCGTCCTGAGCTCCGACCACTACCCCTACGGCCTGACGACGGAGGAGATCGAGGACCTGGCCGGCCATGAAGTGGACAGCGACTTCGAGCTGTACCGCAACAGCCTGCTCATCTACGCCGAGGGCATGGAGCCCGAGACCGTCGACCGGCCGGTGTCCAGCCTGGACATCATCCCCACCATCTCCAACCTCATGGGGCTGGAGTTCGACTCGCGGCTGCTCATGGGCAGGGACGCCTTCTCCGACGCCGAGCCCCTCGTCATCTTCAGCAACCGCAGCTTCCTCACGGACCAGGGGCGCTACAACAGCATCACCCGGGAGTTCACCCCCCGTGACGGACAGGAGGTGCCGGACGACTACCGGCAGACCATCTCGGACGAGATCGACCGTCAGTTCTACTACTCCACCATGATCCTGGACCACGACTACTACCGAAGCGTCGTGGAGCGGTAGAGGTTCGCGGGCGGTCAGAGGCCGACGCCGAAGACCAGCGGGACGAGTGTGTAGAGCATCACGGTGATGAGACCCAGCGAGATGAGGTTGAGCCAGACCCCGGCCCGCACCATCTGCGTGATCGACACCTCGCCGGAGCCGAAGGCGACGGCGTTGGAAGGTGTGGCGACCGGGAGCATGTAGGCCGAGCACACGGCCAGCGTCACCGCGATGATCATGAGCAGCGGGTCCATGCCGATGCCGACGGCGACCGCGCCGAAGATCGGGAAGAACGCCGCTGCCGTCGCGGTGTTGGACGTCAGCTCGGTTAGGCCCAGCCCGACGACGGCCACGACGACCAGGATGAGCACCGGTGGCCACCCCCCGAGCCCAGCGACCTGCTCGCCGATCCAGGCGCTCAGACCGGTGGTGGAGAACATCGCCGAGAGAGAGAGACCGCCGCCGAAGAGGAGCAGCAGCCCCCAGGGGATCTCCTTGGCCGAAGACCACCGCAGCAGGGGGGTACCGCTCGGGTCGACCGATCGGCGCTCGGCCGGGACCAGGAAGGTGGCGATGGCGGCCGCCATGGCAACCTGCGGGTCCGAGATGTTGGCGATGAACGGGACGGCGGACTGCACCGCCGGCACGTCGGCGATGAAGGGCACGACGACCCAGAAGAAGATGGCGGTGGCGAAGATCCACGCCACCCGACGCTCCGGGGTCGTCATCCGGCCCAGCAGGGTCAGCTCACCGCGGATCATCTCCGCCCCGCCCGGGATCTCGTCGACCTCCGAGCGGAAGACGACCTTCGTCAGGACCACCCAGGCGATGAGCAGCATGAGCAGGGCCCACGGCACGCCGACGAGCATCCACTGCCCGAACTGGAGGTCGACGGCATGGGCGTCGGCGAGGTAGGCCTTCATCAGCGCCATCGGCGGCTGACCGATGAGGGTGGCGGTCGAGCCGATCGTCACGCCGTAGGCCACGCCCAGCAGCATCGAGGCGGCGAACTTGGGCCCTGCCGAGGCGGCGTCGACCCGCCGCACGAGCTGCAGCACCGAGACGGCGATCGGCACCATGATGACCGCCGTCGCGGTGTTGGACACCCACGCGGAGATGAACGCCGAGGACAGCATCAGGCCGAGCACGATCTGGGCGGGCCGCGTGCCGACGCTCCGGATCGTCAGGAGCGCGATCCGCAGGTGCAGGTTCGACCTCTCGGTCGCCAGCCCGAGAATGACGCCTCCCATGACCAGGAAGACCACCGAGTCGGCGTAGGGGGCAGCCACGTCCTTGAGCGGCGCCATGCCGAACAGGGGGAACAGCACGAGCGGCAGCAGCGAGGTGACCGGGATCGGTGCCGCCTCGGTCATCCACCAGATCGCCATCCACAGCGCGCATCCGGCGACGGCGCGGCCCTCGAGGGAGAGCGAGTCCGGCAGCAGGACGGCCAGGAGCAGGCCGGCTGCTGGCCCGAGCGCGAGCAGCCACCACCGTCGCGGTCCTGCCGGGTCGAAGGAGTCACCCGGTGGGGTGTTCGTGGCGGCGGGCCTGGTGGGGGCGGTGGTGGGGGTCGTCGTCATGGCAGCCTCGGTGATGTCGATGGACGTTCTTGTCACCGTAGGGCTGGTCATAGAGAGGGATAAAGGGCCAACTGATACTGGATTGATGCTGTGAAGGCATCACCCCAGCACGCGTGAGCGCCGCGGGACGTCAGTCCCCGAACCGCTCCCGGATCGTCACCAGCTCGACGGCGAGCACGTCGAGGTCTTCGTCTTCCTCGCTGACCGGCACCCACCGCGGGGTAGGCAGCGCGCGCCGCTCCTCGTCGAGGACGACGAACACGGTCCGGCAGAACGTCGTCAGCTGCAGCTCGCCCGTCGCCGGGTCCCCGGAGCGGACGTGGACGCCGACGTGGACCGCGTGCTCGCCGGTGTGCAGCAGCCGGGCCTCCACCTCGACCAGGTCGCCGATGCGCAGCGGCTGGTAGAAGCGCACGCCCCCGGTGAAGATCGCCACGTTGGAGGGGTTGGCGGTCCACCGGGTCACGAGGACGTGCGCGGCCTCGTCGATCCAGCGCATGACGATGCCGCCGTGCACCTTGCCGCCCCAGTTGACGTCGGCCGGCGCCGCCAGGAAGCGCAGCACCTCGCGCGGCGCCGTGCCCGCGTCGCTGTAGGTCTGCCGCTCCATCGCCGCCTGCACCTGGTCGCGCAGCTCCTTGCGGCGCTCGGCCCACCCGGCCAGCAGCCGCTCCTCCATCGACCGCGGCTCCAGCGGCGGCACCGGCGTCGGCCGGCCCTGGCCGTCGACGGCGACGAAGATCATCAGGCACTGCGTCGCCGGCTCCAGCCCGCCGGTGGTCGGCGGTCCCGAGCTCACCTGCACGGTGATGTGCATGCTGGAGCGGCCCGTGAGGATGACCCGGGCCCGCGCCTCCACGAGGTCGCCCACCTCCACCGGCCGGCTGAACCGCACGTTGCCGACGTAGGCGGTGACGGTGTACCCGCCGCTCCACCGGGCGGCAGCGGCATACCCCGCCTTGTCGATCCACTCCAGCACCCGCCCGGCGCTCACGCTCCCGGACTGGCCGGCGTCGGTGGGCGCAGCGAGGAAGCGCAGCGTGATCTCGGGGTCGGGCACGAGGTCAGGGTATGCCGCGGCCTCCCGAACCGGGCTACGGTCGTCTCGAGAGACCCACCGCTGCGACGAGGGAGCGACATGCTGCGTCCCCAGGAGAGCCCCACCCGCGAGCTGAAGAGCCTCGACGGCATCTGGAGCTTTCGCACCGACCCGGACGGGGTGGGCAGGGCCGAGCGCTGGTATGCCGCGCCGCTGGCCGGGGCGCGGGACATGCCGGTGCCCGCGAGCTTCAACGAGGTCGTCCCCGACGCGGAGCTGTTCGACTACGTGGGGGAGGTCTGGTACCAGACCACGACGCGCGTCCCGCGGGGCTGGCGGGGCCAGCGGGTGGTGCTGCGGTTCGGGTCGGCGACGCACGCAGCGACGGTCTGGGTGGGCGACGCGGAGGTGGTCAGCCACGTCGGCGGATACCTGCCCTTCGAGGCGGACGTCACGGAGCATGTCACGGCGGGGGAGCCGGTCACGGTGACCGTGGCGGTGGACAACCGGCTGTCGTGGCAGACCATCCCACCGGGCTACGTCGAGGAGACCGACGCGGGCCCTCGGCAGCGCTACTTCCACGACTTCTTCAACTACGCGGGTCTGCACCGGCCGGTCGTCCTCGGCTGCACACCGCACCTGCACGTCAGCGACGTCACGGTGACGACCGGGCTGGACGGGTCGACCGGCACGGTGGGCTACGACGTCGCGGTCGGCGGTGGCACCGCTGAGGTCGGGGTCGAGCTCCGCGACGCGGACGGTCGGACCGTCGCCTCGGGGGCCGGCGCCCCCGGCCAGCTGCGGATCGACGACGTGCACCCGTGGCGGCCGGGGGAGGGCTACCAGTACGACCTCGTGATCACGGCCACCGGCGGGGACGAGCAGGACGTCTACGTGCAGAAGGTCGGGATCCGCACGGTCGAGGTCCGCGGGACGCAGTTCCTCATCAACGGCGAGCCGTTCTACTTCCGGGGTTTCGGCATGCACGAGGACCACCTGGTGCTCGGCAAGGGCCAGGACGCCGTATCGATGGTGCACGACTTCGAGCTGCTGCGGTGGGTCGGGGCCAACTCCTTCCGCACCTCGCACTACCCCTACAGCGAGGAGGTGATGGACCACGCCGACGCGCACGGCTGGGTCGTCATCGACGAGACGCCCGCGGTCGGTCTCAACCTGGCTCTCAACGCGGGAGGCCTGGCCGGGAGCGGGACGTTCTCCGAGGAGCGGATCGGGGAGGAGACTCAGCGCGCGCACGAGCGGGAGATCCGGGAGCTCATCGCCCGGGACAAGAACCGGCCCTCGGTCGTCGTCTGGTCGATCGCCAACGAGCCCGAGTCGGACACCGTGGAGGCGGAGCGCTACTTCGAGCCCCTGTTCCGGGTCGCCCGGGAGGCCGACCCGACCCGGCCGGTCGGGTTCGCCAACGTCATGCTCGCACCAGCCGGAGCGTGCCGCGTGACCCCGCTGGCCGACCTGGTCATGATCAACCGCTACTACGGGTGGTACGCCTTCCCCGGTGAGCTGGAGGTCGCGCGCCGCCGGCTCGACGAGGAGCTGGCGCGGTGGGCGCAGGACGGCAAGCCGATCATCGTCACCGAGTACGGCGCCGACACCCTGGCCGGCCTGCACGCCCTGACCCCGTCGCTGTGGACCGAGGAGTACCAGGTGGACCTCGTCACCATGACGCACGAGGCTTTCGACGGGTGCGACGCGGTGGTCGGTGAGCACCTGTGGAACTTCGCCGACTTCCAGACGGCTGCCGGGTTCATGCGGGCGGACGGCAACAAGAAGGGGGCGTTCACGCGGGACCGCCGCCCCAAGGCCGTGGCGCACCTGCTGCGGCGGAGGTGGACGGGCCCTCCGCTAGCCTGAGGCGCACCACCAGACCGGCCACTGCCGACCGGTCCTGACCGGCACAGCAGGAGGAGAAGCGACGTGCGCATAGGCATCCTCACCGGCGGCGGTGACGTCCCGGGCCTCAATCCCTGTATCAAGGCCGTGGTCAACCGGGTGCACGAGCAGGGGCACCAGGTCACCGGCATCCGACGAGGGTGGGGCGGACTGCTCAGCACCGACCTCGACGACCCCGCGTCGGTGTCCGAGCACCTGGTCGAGCTCGACCCGGTGGCGGTCCGCACCGTCGACCGCACGGGCGGCACCTTCCTGCACAGCTCGCGCACCAACCCGGGGCGGGTCCGCACGAGCGACGTGCCGGGCTTCCTGGCCGGCTCGGTCAGCGGTGACGGCCCGCACGACCTCACCTCCCACGTGCTGGGGGTGATCGAGGCGGCCGGCATCGACGTGCTGATCCCGATCGGCGGTGACGACACCCTGTCCTACGGGCTGCGGATGCACGAGGAGGGCGTTCCGACCATCGCGATCCCCAAGACGATGGACAACGACGTCAACGGCACCGACTACTGCATCGGGTTCTCGACGGCGGTCACCCGCGGCGTCCAGTTCATCCACAACCTGCGCACCTCCACGGGGTCGCACGAACGGATCGCCGTCGTCGAGCTGTTCGGCCGCTACTCCGGCGAGACCTCGCTGATCACGGCATACCTCGCCGGGGTGGACCGGGCGCTGATCCCCGAGGTGCCGTTCGACCTCGACCGCGTCTGCGAACTGCTTCTCTCCGACAAGGCAGCAAACCCGTCCAACTACGCGATGGTGACGATCTCCGAGGGGGCCACGCTCACCGGCGGCGACATGATGCTGTCCGGCGAGGCCGACGCCTACGGCCACCGCAAGCTGGGCGGCATCGGGCAGGTGACCGGTGAGCTCATCAAGGAGCGGACCGGGGAGGACATCATCTACCAGCAGGTCGGCTACCTCATGCGCTCCGGCAGCCCGGACTCCCTCGACCTCATGGTCGCCACCAACTACGCGGTCATGGCCGCCGACCTGGCGCTGGACGGCTCGACCGGGCGGATGGTCGCGCTGCGCAACGGCAGCTACAGCAGCGTGCCGATCTCGGTGACCGGCGAGGGCGTCAAGCGGGTCGACGTCGGCGAGCTGTACGACGCCACGAACTACCGCCCGATGGTGCGGCACGTGCGCGGCAAGCCGATGTTCCTCTACTAGAGGACGGTGCCGCGGAGGACCTGGGTGCCCAGGCGCACCCGAACCCGTCGCACTGACCCGAACCCTCCGCGCGGCGCATCCGTCCGGGGCGTGGTGGGCGAGGATGGGCACGTGGACCAACACGAGCGGCTCACGGGTCTCGAGGAGGTCATGGGCGTGGACCGACCAGCTGAGGCGCCACAGGTCCTCCCTCGTCGTCGCCCTGCGGTGGCCGGCATCCTCCATCTGGGCCTCGGCAACTTCCACCGGGCCCACCAGGCCGTCTACACGGCCAGAGCCCTGGACACCGAACCCGGCCCGTGGGGGATCGTGGGCGTCGCGAACCGGTCCCGACGGGTGGTGGACGCCATGACTGCGCAGGGCGGCCGGTACAGCGTGGTCACGCTCGACGCCGACGGCCCGCGAGTCGAGGTGCTCGACCTGCACCTGGAGACCCTGGTGATGGCCGAGGAGCCGGAGAGGGTGGTCGACCTCGTCTCGCACCCTGACATCCGCGTGGTGACGTTGACGATCACCGAGAAGGGCTACCGACCCCCGGGCGGTCTCCGGGGGCACGACACCGGAGAGGACGTCGGGGACGGCACGCCGTGGGTGATCGACCTGCTGGCGCGGGGTCTCGACGCTCGTTTCCGTGAGGGCGGTCGACCGATCTCGGTGGTGAGCTGCGACAACGTGTCGGGGAACGGGCGTGTGCTCCGCGCTGTCGTGACCGAGATCCTGGAGAGGGTCCCCGGCCAGGACGACCTCCTGGCCTGGCTTCGTGACTCGGTCGGCTTCCCGTGCACGATGGTCGACCGGATCGTCCCGGCGACGGAGCCTCGGCACACCGAGATGGTCCGAGACCTCACCACCCTGCACGACGCGGCACCCGTGCCTGCCGAACCCTTCTCGATGTGGGTGATGCAGGACGACTTCCCCGGAGGGCGGCCCGCCTGGGAGAAGGCGGGAGTGACCTTTGTCGACGACGTCCTTCCCTACGAGCTTCTGAAGCTGAGGCTCGTCAACACCACGAACTCCCTGCTGGCCTACCTGGGACTGCTGCTGGGGGAGGAGCTGATCGCCGACTCGCTGACCCGTCACCCGAGCGTCCGCGCCGTGGCGGCCCACGTGATCCGGCACGAGATGCTCCCCACCTTCGAGCCGCCCCCGGGGCTGGACATCGACCGGTACGTCGAGCAGCTGTTCACGCGCTTCAGCAACGTCGAGGTCGGGCACCGCACGGCCCAGGTCGCCTCCGACGGTTCCCTCAAGCTGCCGATCCGCATCGTGGAGCCCGTGCTGCACCATCACGACCGAGGCTCTGTCCCTGCCGGGCTCGCCCTGCTGGCGGCCAGCTTCGTCAGGGTGTTCACCGGACCACCGTCCACCGGGGTGGCCGGGCGCACCGTGCCCGAGGACCCTTCGGCCGAGCGCTATCGTCGGCTCGGGGCCGCGTACCCGGGCAGCCACGAGCTGGTCCGCGCCGTCCTCACGGGCGGAGCGTTCGGAACCAGCCTCGCTCCCGCCGGCCCGTGGCTCGACACCGTCGCCGACCTGCACTCGCTGATCGTCGAGGAAGGCGTCGAAGCTGGTGTCCGACGGGCGCTGGCCCTCCGGTCCGGCCCCGTGGAGTGACCGGCGGGTCGGCAGATCGTTCTCGCGCTGGACCTGGGTTGGTAGGTTCCCCAGGTCGAGCTTCCACCCCAGCCACCCCGACCCTGGAGACGCCATGCGGGCCCTGACCATGACCGACTACCACCGGATGGAGGTCGCTGACGTTCCCCGTCCCTCCCCGGGTCCAGGAGACGTCCTCCTGCGGGTGACCGCGACCGGGATCTGCGGATCCGACATCCATGGATTCACCGGGGAGAACGGCCGCCGGCATCCTGGGCAGGTCATGGGCCACGAGACGGCGGGGCATGTGGCTGCGGTCGGGGACGGCGTGGACACCGACCGCTTCCCCCTCGGCGCAGCGGCGACGCTCAACCCCGTCGTGCTGCCGGAGAGCGACCTGAGCACCTACGCCGGACGTGAGCAGCACTGCCCTCGCAAGCTGGTCATCGGGGTCGCCGCAGAACGTCAGGCGGCGTTCGCCGACTACGTGGTCGTGCCGGACCGCAACGTCGTGCTTCTCGCGCCATCGATGCCGGTGCACCTCGGGGCACTGGTGGAGCCTCTCGCCGTGGCCGTGCACGCGGTCCGCCTGGGCGACCCTGCGCCGGGGGAACCCGTTCTGATCCTCGGTGGGGGACCCATCGGTCAGTCCCTCATCCTTGCGCTGCGGATGGCCGGCGTCGACCGTGCGGTCGTCTCGGAGCCAGACAGCAGGCGACGCGACCTCTGTCGAGAGCTGGGGGCACAGACGATCTCCCCGACGGACGGGGACGTCGCCGAGCAGGCCCAGCAGGTGGCGGGCGGACAGGTCGCGCTCACCCTGGACGCGGTGGGGATGACCTCCACGCTCGCCGACGCCCTGCGGGCTACGTCTCTGGGCGGGACCGTCGTCCTCGTGGGGATGGCCTCCCCGACCGTGACAATCCCGGCGTATGCGGTGAGCACGGGGGAGCGCGTGATCCGCGGATCCTTCACCTACGCGGCTCAGGACTTTGCGGACGCCGCGGCCTGGCTGGGAGAGCACCACGGACAGGCCGCTCCCCTCGTCTCACGGGTGGTCTCGCCGGAGCAGGCGCCACAGGCCTTCCTCGACCTCGCCGGGGAGCAGCCGGACCCGGGCAAGGTGCTGGTCCGTTTCGACGACACTCCTCCCGGACCTGCGGGGGCGCCGAGCTGACCACCGCGAACGTGCGTCCGTCCCGATCCGTCGGGCGGTCCTGACGACGTGCACGAGTCTCCCCGCCCGAGGCGCGGAGGCGGGGTGCTGCGGGCCGACACGGTGGTCGCACTCCTCATCGCCTCAGAAGGCCTTCAGCACTGCTGAGTGGTCCAGCTCGCCGTCGCCGTCCTCGACGAGGCGGGCGTAGAGCTGGTGCGTCAGCCGGGAGACGGGCTGATCCAGGTCGTACCGGCGTCCCGACTCCAGGACGAAGCCCAGGTCCTTGAGCTGGTTCCGGCAGCTGCCTCCACCGGTGAAGTCGTCGGACAGGTAGCGCTCCCTCTTGAGTCGGAGGGCCGTCGAACCCGCCAGCCCCCCGTCGAGGATCTCCAGCACGCTGTCCAGATCCAGTCCACCCGCACGAGCCAGGCGCAGGGCCTCGCCCAGTCCCGCGAGGGTGGCGGCCACCACCGCCTGGTTGCAGGCCTTGGTCAGCGACCCGGCACCGAGCTGCCCCATGTGTCGCACGGTGGACCCCATCGTGCGCAGTCCGGGGGTGAGCGACTCGACGTCCTCGACCGCACCCCCGACCATGATCGACAGGGTCCGCTCGTGCGCACCGGTCGGACCGCCGCTGACCGGTGCGTCGACGAGCCGGACTCCCTCTCGAGCGAGTCGACCGCCCAGCTCGACGACGGCAACCGGGCTGACCGTGCTCATCACGACCAGCAACGGCTGCTGGCCGGGGGCCGTTCGCCTCGACCATCCGGCGAGAAGACCGTCGGGGCCATCGAGGCGGTCCACCAGCTGCGGCAGGTCGGGCAGCATCGAGATCACCGCGTCCGTCCGCTCGGACACCTCTCGTGGGCAGGAGGCGGGCACGACCGCGCGGTCGGTCGTGCGGGCCAGGTCGTCGACCCGCTCCGGGTGACGATTCCAGGCGACCACCTCGAAGCCGCCCTCTGCCAGGGCCCGGGCCATCGGCAGCCCCATCGGGCCCAGGCCCAGAAAGCCGATGGTGGGGGTCTTCTCCGGATCGTTTCCCATGGGGTCATCCTCGCTCCTGAGAGGGTCGGTGGGCGAGGATGTCTGCGTGGACCAACACGAGCTGCTCATCCGTCATGCCGTCGCCTGGGCTGAGAAGCGCAGGCAGCCGCTGGACCGTGACCTCCTTCAGACGGTCCTTGAGCTGCGCGACTTCCACGACGCAACCGCTCCGCAGGACTGGCCGGCCGGCAGCGCCGAGCACCTCATGCTGGTGCGCTGGCCCTCGCACGGGCCCTCCGGCGAGCCCGACGTGGAGCGGCTCGTCGCCACGCTGGACAGCTTCTGGCGGTTCCTGCGCGGAACCGGCCGGATGGCCTCGTCGTCGGCCGACCCGCGCGCGCTGACCAAGGAGGCAAGGCGGGCGGCGCAGGCGATGCCGGCAGCCTGTGCGGACCCCTCGCGTCACGGGGCCACGAAGTCGCTGATCGAGTTCGGCGAGAGCATCGGCCTGTCGCTCGAGGGGGTCGCGTCGGTGGAGGAGGCCAACCAGCGTCTCCAGCAGATCGTCGAGGCGTGGAACGCCCTGCCCCAGGACCAGCGGCACGCGCTCTCGTCGCCGTCGGCGCACCAGGGCAGCCTGCGGGGGATCGCGGCGACCGAGCTGTTGGCCGGTGCCCTGGGGGACGGCGAGCTCGGCGACGGGGACGTCGTCGACGACGACGACCCCTGGGGGCTGGCCGACGACAGCGGCATCATCCCGTTCGCCGACCTGACCGAGGTCGCGGCCGGGGTGCGCAGCTCACCCTTCGTGCAGCAGTGCCGGCGCCTCGCCGAGTGGGTCGGTCGGGGCAAGGAGGTGACCCCCAAGGAGGTCCTGCGCCTGGCACCCGCCCGGGAGGTGTATGACGTGCTCGGGCTCTGGGAGTGGGAGCGGGGCGAGCAGCAGCTGTGGGACGCCGCGGGCGACCAGCTGGACCTGCCCCTGCGGTCGGAAGAGCTGCTCTCGACCGCGGCACGGGACTCCTTCCGCAGCGCGGCCGACTGCCGACCGCTCGACCGGCTCTGGCTGCCGTCCCTGGAGGCGGGCCTGCTCGCCATCGAGGGCCGGAGGGCCGTCGCCGTAGGGGCCGAGCCCCGGTCGGACGAGGAGTGGCGCCACCTGGGCGTGATGCTGCTGGCCTCCCTGCTCATCCACACGGAGCCCCTCTACGTGCACGCGGTGGTCGGCGCCCTCGTCCACCTGCTCGACCCGGCACGGCATACCCTCCCGCTGGACGACCTGGAGGACTGGTGGTGGCAGAGCCCGCGCAACCCCTACGCCGGTCCGGGGGAGGGGCGGACCTGGCGGACCGCGAGCGACCGCCTGCTGCGGCGGGCGCTGCACGAGATGGACGACACGGGGGTCTGGCGCCGCGAGGGTGGGCAGCTGCGGCCCACCCCGCTCGGTCACGACGTCGCGCTCCTGTCGGCGCAGCTGGCCGAGGCGGGGGTCATCGAGGGGTAGGCCGGGACTTGTCCACCCCGCGGAGGCGACAGCCTGGGAGCCCTGCAGCCCAGGCGTGGGCTCCCGTCAGAAGCGTGACGAGCTCCCCGCCCCGCTGAAGCTCCCCCCACCGCTGTAGCCGGAGGACCCGCCGGAGGAGCTGGAGCGCGACTGCTCCACCTCGCTCTTGCCGGTCGACCAGCCGGACACGAACGAGCTCGACCCGAACCACATCCAGGTGGGGTAGGCCGTCGCGATGATCGTGGGCTCGGAGATCCGCCGCTCGCGCTGCGCGCGCATGGCCTTCTCCATCGTCTCGCGCTCGTCCTCGTCCTCCCCGAACTCGCGCGCCACGGCCCCGGCGAGCGCGTCGAGCCGCTCGCTGAGCCGGTCACGGGTGGTGCGCAGGTGGTCCAGGGCGTCGTCGGGGACGACCCTGCGATGCTCCAGGTCACCGCGCAGGCGGTCCAGCCCGGCCAGTGCCTCGGAGGCGAACTCGCGTAGTTTCTGCGCCTCCCGCAGGCCACGCATCTCCTCGGGCAGCTCCTTCTCCAGGAGGGGTTCGACGCCCTCGAGGTCCTCGCGCACCGGGTCGACCTGCCGGTTCCAGGCCTCGACCCACGTGTGGTCGCGGTTGAGGAACGCCGCGGTGTCGGCGATGACGTCGTCGAGGTTGTCCAGGGACGTCGCCTTCTCCTCGTAGGCGGCGAGCCGCTCCACCACCTCCGGTGTGTCGTAGTCCTTCTCGCGTATGCCGCGCGCCTCGTTGCCCAGGTCCGTCAGCTCCCGGAAGCCGCGGGTGTAGTCGTCGTAGCGCCGCAGCATCAGCCCGCCGTAGCGCGAGTCCTCCGGGATCAGCCGGGCGTGCAGCTCGGTCACCTCGTAGTCGCGCACGACGCTGGCCATCGCCGTGTCGCCGGCCGACCGGCTCCGGCGGCTCTTGCGGGCCCGGTGCATCCCGATGCCCAGGAAGGTGCCGGCCCCCGCCAGCGTGACCAGCGACGCCGCGCCCGCGGCGACCATCCCGCCGGGTCGCCGGATGAGCGGGGCGTTCATCCGGTCGGCGGCCGCCTCGACGCCGGCGACGGACCCCTCGGTCCACCGGCCGGCGCGGAAGTCGTCCTTGGCGGCGTCCTGGATGGCCAGCTGGGCGTCCTCGCCGACCTTGCGGTCCTCGCCGAAGTAGGTCCCGACCAGGCGTCCCTCGGGGTCGACGGCGAAGACGAAGAGACCGTCGGCCCACTTCTGCTCGTCCTCGCTCAGCCAGTCGGTCCGGTTCTCGCGGGCGTGCTCCAGGACGGCGTCGTTGAGAGCAAGGTCGTCGGTGAGGGCCTGCTGCCCACCCCGGTGGCTGAACACCGCCACCGTCGTCGGCTCGTGGAACCGGACGTCCTCGATCCCCGCGAGGAGGTCCGGCTGGAAGAGGATCTGGGCGGTGTCCTCCACCTGCACCTCGGTCGCCGCGTGCTCCGGTGCGCCCACGAGGAACCAGCCCACGCTGGCCCCCACCACCCCGAGCGTCGCTGCGCCCCCGACGAGCACCCGCTGACGGATCGACATACCCCGAGCTCCTCTCCGCGGCCGAGGGTCGGCCCACGATCGTGGCTGCGACGCGGCCACGTGCGTCCATGGTTCCACCGACGCAGGACCAGGAGCGGTGCGGGGTCGTCGCGAGCCGTGGTTCTGGCACGCTGTGCTCATGCGCGCGTTCGTGAACGACCTGGTGGGGTCCGGTGCTGACTCCTGACCAGACGCGGTATGCCCGCTCGGGCACCGTGGACATCGCGTTCCAGACCGTGGGCAGCGGCACCCGGGACATCGTCGTCGGGATCGGCTGGGTCTCGCACCTGGAGCTGCTCTGGGAGCTGCCGGAGACGGTGCACTTCCTCGAGCGGCTCGCGAGCCTGGGCCGGCTGATCCTCTACGACGGAAGAGGCACCGGGATGTCGGACCGGCCCACCGGAGCACCGGCGCTGGACGACCTCTTCCCCGACCTGCTGGCCGTCCTCGACGCCGCAGGCAGCAGCCGTGCGGTCGTCGTCGGGTGGCTGGACAAGGCAGCCGTCGCCCTTGCGCTGGCCGCTCGGCACCCCGAGCGGGTCGAGGCGCTGGTGCTGGGCGAGGCGCTCGCGTCCGCCGTCCCGCGGCCCGGCCACCCGG
Source organism: Ornithinimicrobium jinqii (assembly GCF_045032595.1). Classification (NCBI taxonomy): domain Bacteria; kingdom Bacillati; phylum Actinomycetota; class Actinomycetes; order Micrococcales; family Ornithinimicrobiaceae; genus Ornithinimicrobium; species Ornithinimicrobium jinqii. The sequence goes on along the minus strand of NZ_JBJFZS010000020.1, from coordinate 74,662 downwards.
CAGGGCTGGAAGCGGCGGTGCTGGAGCGTCTCGCGGACTCGGTCGAGCACGGTGCCTGGGGGTCCGGCCAGCTGCTGCAGTGGATCGCGCCGACGGCCAGCCGGGAGCCCCGCGTGATGGCATGGTGGCGCCGGTGGGAGCGGATGTCGGCCACTCCGAACACGGCTGCCGGGCTGCTGCGCACGCTCCTCGACGTGGACGTGCGCGGCCTGCTCCACGACGTCCGGGTCCCGGTGCTCGTCCTGCACCGGGCCGGGAGCGAGTTCATCCCCGCCGCGGTGGTCCGTTGGGTCGCCGAGGAGCTGCCCGACGGGCGCTACGTCGAGGTGCCCGGCGACGAGCTGGCAGCGTTCTTCGGAGACACCGACGCGTTGATGGACGAGGTGGAGGAGTTCGTGGCCGGCACGCGCACGGGGGCCGACGGGGACCGCGTCGTGTCCACGATGCTGGTCACGGACGTCGTCGGCTCGACGGCGCGGGCGGCCGCCCTCGGCGACCGGCGCTGGCGCGAGCTTCTCGAGTGGCACAACCAGGAGGTGCGGCGCCTGCTGGCCCGCCACGGCGGGACGGAGGTCGACACCGCGGGGGACGGCTTCCTCGCCACGTTCGAGCTGCCCAGCCGGGCGATCACCTGCGCGGTGGCCATGAGCCAGCACCTGCACGAGCACGGGACCGAGATCCGCGCAGGACTGCACACCGGCGAGGTGGTTCGCGTGGACGGCGCCGTGCGGGGGGTGGCCGTGCACGTGGCGGCCCGGGTGGCGGCGCTGGGCAGGGCGGGGGAGGTGCTCGTCACCGGCACGGTCCGGGACCTCGTCCTGGGGTCCGGCCGGACGCTCGTGCCGCACGGTGAGCACACGTTCGCCGGGGTGCCCGGGACGTGGGAGGTGCTCGCCGTCGAGGTGGCGGGCGGGTCTCCTTCAGACGGTGACTGACCCCTGGGCGGAGCTCGCGGACTGTGAGCGCCGTCGCGTTCCGGACGCCCCGACCCGGGCCGTGAGGACGGCGGCCAGCGGCACACCGAGCCAGAGCCAGGCCAGGGTGGTCGTCGTGCTCACCTGGTCGTCGAGGGCCGGGTCGGTGAAGAGGTAGAGGTAGAGCACGAGGATCGACACCGTCCGCGCGACCAGCAGGGCACGGACCCGCTCGTTCCGGCGGCGATCGGCATACACGGGTGGGGGGTTGAGCCACAACGACGCGGCCGCCGCGGCAACGACGACCAGCTGCAGCGTGGGGCGGGTCCAGCCGTCCGGCCAGAACATGCCGAGGTGGAGGACGACGACCGGGACGACGAGCAGCACCATGAGGGCGCGACGGGACACCCGCCGCGCCGCGGGCAGGAGGACGATCACGAGGACGGTGAGGGTCAGGACCGTGTCCACCTGGCCCGGGGCCGCCCAGGCGGCCGGGTCGTCGGCGTCGGTGAACTCGATCCCGGCCAGGGCCGGACCCAGCCAGACGCCGGCGACGAGCCACAGGTAGACACCCGTCGTCAGGGGCCGACGGCCGCGCAGCGACCAGATGGCGGCGGCGAGCAGGACCATCACACCGGCGAGCTGCAGGACCACGACGTGGTCGATGAGCCAGTCGGCCGGACCGAACAACGGCGCGGGGTCGGCCAGCGGCCCGATGACCCCCACGGCGGTCGCCAGGACGACGGTCATCAGCGCGACGACGTGCATGACCCCCAGCAGCATCGTGAGGACGAGCATCCGCGTCGCGAAGCGTCCGCCCTCCAGGGGTCGGTAGCGGCTGACCAGCGCCACCGTGGTGACGAGGCCGGCGACCAGCACTGCGTGCAGCCAGGACAGCGGCTGGTCGAGGCGGTGCTGCCAGTAATCCTCGCCACCGAGGAAGCCGCCCGTGAGTTGCCGGTAGAGGGCGAGGAGGAGGACCACCTTGGCGCACGCGGCCAGGACGACCGCTCGGGTGCCGATGCGCCAGGTCAGCAGGGTCTCCGTCCGCTCGCGGTGTTCTTCGAGGGCCGTCGCCGCGGCAAAGATGGCGAGCAGGGACAGGGCCAGAGCAGAGGAGACGGCGAGCTGGTCGGCCCGCAGGGCGGACAGCGCCCGGTCGACGTCGGAGCCGAGGACGACGGCGGCGACGACCGCAGCGACGAACGGCACGGAGGCGAGGAGGCATCGGGTGGCCTCCAGCACCCGCCCACGGGCCGGCAGCGAGAGGGCGAGCACCGTGCAGCCCGTCCCGACGACGGCCGCTGCCCGTCCCCACCCGGACGACGGCAGCGCTGCGACAGCCAGGAGGGTCACCACGAGACCGGCCACGAACAGCGCGGCCCGGCGCCACCCGCGGGACCGACTGGAGGCGATGCTGACGGCGACCGCAATGGTCCCGAGGGCGACCATCGTGAGGAGCGCCTGCCAGGGGCGGTATGTCGCCCCGACGATCCGGTCCACCTCGGTCGGGCCCCACCATCCGGTGGCTAGGACCACGCACAGCAGGAGAGCGAGCACCTGACCCGCGAGGAGGGCCCACCTGACGGGGGCGATGAGGTGCGGCGTCAGGATCCTCTGCAGCCTCAGGTCGAGACCAGATCGCAGGCGCTCGCGTGTCCCTGGCGGTCTCGAGGCACCATCGGCGACCGGCGTCGAACCCTCCTCGTCGTCCACCAGCAGATCGGCCATGACGCCTCCGCGCACCGGATCTCCGCAGTCTGCGGAGACCTCCATGGTGGCGTCTCCGGTGCGTGGCAGCAATGGCCTCCTGGGCACTACCCTGCCGAGGATGAGCCGCATCTTCACCACGAGTTTCGCGTCGGTCTACCCCCACTACGTGACGAAGGCTGAGAAGAAGGGACGCACGAAGGAGGACGTGGACCGGGTCATCGAGTGGCTGACCGGGTTCGACGACGCAGCGTTGGCCCACCACCTGGAGGCGGGCACGACGTTCGAGGACTTCTTCGCGGCGGCGGACCTGAACCCCCACGTGTCGCTGATCACGGGAAGCGTGTGCGGGGTCAAGGTGCAGGAGGTCGAGGACCCGCTGATGCGCAGGATCCGCTACCTGGACAAGCTCGTCGACGAGCTCGCCCAGGGGCGGCCGCTGGAGAAGGTCCTGCGGGCGTAGGTGAGCGGGTGCAGGTCCCGGACTCAGACGCGTCCCTTGAGCAGCGCGGTGAAGTAGACGACCGGCTCGAGGTAGCGGTCGAAGGCCCACAGCGACCTCCGCGGGACGGTGAGGTCGATCAGGCTGGTGGTGGGCTGCGGCGCCCCCGTGCGGTCGAACTCGGCGAGCATGAGCCGCCGCCGGTCGACCGTGATGGGGATGATCGTGTAGCCGTCGTAGTGCCGCAGGCTCTCCCCGAGGCGGTGGCGGCGGATGTTGTCGGCCAGCACGTCGACCTGGCGGCGCAGCGCCCCGCCGGAGGGACGCGTCTGCACGTCGGCCACGTCGCCCAGGCTCCACACGTGGGGCAGCCGGCGGTGGGCGAGCGTCATCGGGTCGACGTCGACGAGGCCGCCGGTGTCCGCGCCGGCCACCGGCGCGAGCCACCCCGGAGCCTGGTAGTGCGGCACGACGAACGCCCGCTCCACGTCGTCGAGGACCTGCTCACCGGCACCCGTCCTGAGCGTCACGGTCCGGCCCGCGTGGTCGAGCGGGGCCACCGTCGCCCCGTGGCGCACGGTGATGCCGAGGCCTTCGACGTGCGGCGCCAGCCGACTGTCCGCGAACGGCAGGTCGAGGAGCGAGGAGTAGGGCGTGACGAGGTGGACGTCGATGTCGGCGAGGGCCCCCTCCTCCTGCCAGTGGTCGCACGCGAGGAAGAGCGGCTTGAGCGCCGTCCCCCCGCACGGTGCGGGCTCGGGAGGGATCGTGAAGACCACCCGGCCACGCGTCATACCGCGGATGGCCGTCCAGGTGTCCTCCGCGCGCGAGCTGAGGTTCGCGGTGGTGGCCCAGCCGGCGTCCATCGCCTCCGCCAGCCCGGGGACCGCTGCGAGGTCCGGCTCGAGGCCGGGGGCGAGGACGAGGACGAGGTAGCCGACGCGCTCGGCGGTGTCGAGCTCCACCTCTCGCTCGTCGGGGTGCACGGCGACCGCGCGGGAGGGGAGCCACGTGCAGCCGCTCGGGATCACCGACCCCGTCGGCCTGGTGAGGCGGGACATCGACGCCTGCCCGCCGGCGACGTGGTTGAGCAGCGGCCGCTATCGGTGGACCGGGAGCGCCCTGCGGTTGTGGCGCTCACGTCGGCTCGCGAGACTGGCCGTATGGCCACCAGCACCGACCTCGTCCAGTCCGTCCTCCTCGACGGCTTCCAGCGCATCGAGGAGGGCGTCGGCGCCGTCCTCGACGGGCTCACCGCCGACGACCTGAGGTGGCGCCCGGATCCGGACGCCAACCCGATCGGCTGGCTGCTCTGGCACCTGAGCCGCCAGCAGGACGCCCAGCTCGCCGCGATCGCGGGGGAGGACGAGGTCTGGACCGCGGGCGGGTGGCACGAGAGGTTCGGCCTGCCGTACGACCGCAAGGCCCACGGCTACGGGCAGGACAGCGACGAGGTCGGTCGGTTCACCGTCGCGGACCCGACCCTGCTCAGCGGGTATGCCGCCGCCGTGCACGGCCTGACCCGTCGCCTCGTGCAGGGGCTGGGGACGGAGGACTACGACCGGGTCGTCGACCCCCGGTGGGACCCGCCGGTGACCCTCGCGGTGCGCCTCTACTCCGTGGTGGAGGACGCAGCCAAGCACCTGGGGCAGGCGGAGTACGTCGGAGGGATGCTGGGCCGCCGCTGACGAGCCTGCTCTTCTACGACGGCGTCCACCGCCGGGACCGCGGCCTGGGATGTGACCTTGCGGACAGCGATGCGAGGGATCCCCGCCAGGTTGTCTATACTTTGTTCATGCTTCGATCCGCCGTCCGTCGTCTCCAGCGGACGGCGGGTGAGTCCCTGCGCGCCCGCGTGGCGGGCGAGGACGCCGCCGACCGCGCCCGCCTCATCTGGGACACCGCGGGGGAGCGGTGGTTCACCCCTCAGGACCCGGTATGGCGTGTGCACGCGGACGCCGCCATGTTCCCCGGGGGCGTCGCGGCGCTGCTGCTGCAGATGCTGCACCCCATGGCGATGGCCGGGGTCGCCGGGCACTCGGGCTACCGCGGGGACCCGTGGGGGCGGCTGCAGCGGACCAGCACCTACCTCGCGGCCACGACCTTCGGCACCACCCAGCACGCGCTGGCGACCATCGGCCACGTGCGCAGCATCCACGCGCGGGTGCGGGGCAAGGACGCGTTCGACCGCCCGTACCGCGCCGACGACCCGCACCTGCTGATGTGGGTCCACATCGCCGAGGTCGCCTCGTTCCTGCGCGCCTACCAGGCCTACGCCAGCACCCCGCTGACCGCGGAGGAGGCGGACCTCTACGTCAGGCAGGCCGGTGTCCCGGCCGCCCACCTCGGGGTGCTCGACCCCCCGACCGACGTGGCCTCGCTCGAGGCGACGGTGGCGGCATACCGGCCCGAGCTCGAGACGACCACCGCGGCCCGTGACGCGGCCCGCTTCCTGCTCGTCGAGCCGCCGCTGCCGGCCGGGGCGCGGGTCGGCTACTGGGCCATCGCCGCCGGCGGGGTCTCGCTGCTGGAGCCGTGGGCGCGTGAGCTGCTCGACCTGCCGCGCTCCGACCTGCTGGCACGCGGGCTGCTGGGGCCGCTGGGTCGTGCCAGCATCGGCACCGTGCGGTGGGCGATGGCGGGCGTGGACCGGGGCGCGGCGTAGGTCTTGGGGGTCTGACCTGACCTCACGCAGGAGCGACGGGACGGCCCGACCAGCTGGGGTCGGGCCGTCCCGTGCGCGCAGACCCCGCTAGCGTCGCCGTTCCTCCAGCAGGGCCCGGAGCGTCTCGGCGTCCAGCGTGCGCAGGTCGTTGATGGCCAGAGACTTCTCCACCTCGAGCAGGTCCGTCGTGGGCAGCGTGGCCAGCCGGTCCAGGACCGCCTGCCGCTCCGCGTCCAGGGGCAGGTGCGGGGACGGCGCGGGGGAGGCGGCGACGGCGCCGAGGTCGCGGCTGCCTCCGCCCTTGGGCACCGTCATGACGATCGAGATGATCGCCCCGAGGACGAGGAGCAGGTTGAACAGCATCACGACCATGCCCGCCTGACGGAGGTCGACGTTGGTCTGGTCGCCGATGAACTGGACGTTGTTGCCCAACAGGAGGGTCTCGGTGCCCAGCAGCCCGGTGAAGATCGCCAGCGACACCGCCGCCCCGATGGCGCTGCCGAGGGAGGAGGCCATCTTGTAGATGCCGGCACCGGCGCCCGCCTGGTCGGCCGGGAGGTTGGACAGGGCCGCGTCCGTCGACGGGGTGGCGTAGAACGCCAGGCCCAGGCCGAAGAGGGCGTAAGCCGCGGCCGCGAGGATCTTGTAGGTGTCCAGGAAGACCCAGGTGGGCGTGAGCAGCAGGCAGGTCAGCGCCACGATGAGCGAGCCCCAGATCATCGGCTTGCGGGGGCCGAACTTCTGCAGCAGCTTCTCTCCCACCCGGATGAACGCGATGATGGTCACCGCGTAGCCGAGGGTGAGCAGGCCCGCCTCCCAGGCCGACACGGCCTCCGGGTGCCCCTCCGGACGCGCCCGCTGGAGCATCTGCTGGCTGACGATGAGCAGCCCGATGGTCGCGTTGAGGATGAAGTTGGAGATCGTCGCGCCCGTGAAGGTCGTGTTCGTGAACAGGCTGAAGTCGATGAAGGGCGACGCCTGCTTGCGCTCCCACCAGATGAAGACCGCCAGGCCCACCGCCGCGAGGACGACGAGACCGAGGGTGACCAGGCTGGTCCAGCCCAGCTGCTTGCCGAAGATCAGCACGATCATCAGCGACAGCACGGTGACCATGAAGATGACCAGCCCCACGACGTCGAAGCTCCGGTGTGCCCGGCTCTCCACCTTGCTCTCCGGCGTGCCGAGGATGAGCAGGATCGAGACGATGCTGATGGCGATCGAGGCGATGAAGATCCACCGCCAGCCCACCGAGCTGGCTATCGCCCCGCCGAAGATCGCCGCGAGGCCCGACCCGCCCCAGGAGCCGATCGACCACATGGAGACGGCCCGCTGCCGACCGGGGCCGTCCCAGTAGGTCTTCACCAGGGCCATCGTCGCCGGCATGATGCACGCGGCGGAGAAGCCCTGGATCGCCCGACCGGCGAGCAGGAGCGGCAGGGCCGCCGCACCCGCGGCCAGGACCACCAGCAACGACCCGACGATGCCGGCGCCGAGGCCGAGCAGGGCGATCTTCACGCGGCCGACGCGGTCGGCCAGGCCACCCATGACGACGATCAGAAGCCCGGAGAACAGCGCGGTGATGGACACCGCGAGGTTCATCTGCTGGGCGGTGATCCGCTCGCCCTCGGAGTTGATCGAGCGCAGGATCTCGGGCGCGATCGTGCCGACGGTGCCGGCGAACAACCAGAAGGTGATGACTCCCAGGACGATGCCCAGGAGGAGCTTGTCGGTGCCGCGGTATGCCGTGCCGGCGGCGGGTGCGACGGCGGGCTCGGTCGTGGTGCTCACTTCTGCTCCTCGGTTCCCAGGTAGGCCAGCACGGCCACGACGGCGGCCTCGGTGCCGGTGCGCAGCACCGGCTGGACGGCCGGCGCGAACGCGGGGTTGTGGTTGGGCACGGCGTCCATGTCCGGGGTGAACCCGCCGTAGCCCCAGTAGGTGTAGGGCACCCCGAAGGCGTCCGGGATCACGCTGAAGTCCTCGCTGGCCGGGATGCGGCCCAGCTCGTGCACGCGGTCCTCGCCCAGGTGGGCGACCAGCGCCCGGGTCACGGTCTCGGTGACGACGGGGTCGTTGTCGGTGAGGGGGAAGGAGTCCAGCACCTCGATACCGGGCTCCTGCGGGCACCCGGCGGCGGCGCACTCGGCGCGCACGATGCGCTCGATCGCCTCCATGATCGTGGCGCGCACACCCTCGTCGTAGGCGCGGGTGTTGACCAGCAGGACCGCCTCGGCCGGGATGATGTTCGCCTTGTGGCCCGCCTGGACGCTGCCGACGGTCACGACGCCGAAGTCGCCGGGGGCGAGCTCGCGGGCGACGACGGTCTGCAGGCGCATGACGATGGCGGCCGCGACCACGACGGGGTCGACCCCCAGGTGCGGCATCGACCCGTGGGACCCCTTGCCGTGCACGGTGATCCGCAGCGAGTCGCCCGCCGAGAGGACGGGGCCCGCCATCGTGCCGACGTGGCCGGCCTCGGGAGCGGCGAGGACGTGCTGACCCAGGCACACGTCGGGGTGAGGCACCTTGTCGACCAGGCCGTCGTCGACCATGGCCCGTGCGCCCGCGCCGAGCTCCTCGGCAGGCTGGAAGAGGGCCACGTACGTCCCCGCCCAGACGTCCCGGTGCTCGCTGAGGAGCGACGCCGCGCCGAGGGCGCAGGCGATGTGGCTGTCGTGCCCGCACGCGTGCATGACGCCGACCGTCCTGCCGTCGGCGTCCGTGGCGGTGACGGTTGAGGCGTAGTCGAGGCCGGTGGCCTCGGTCACGGGCAGCGCGTCGATGTCGGCCCGGAACAGGACGGTGGGCCCCTCGCCGTTGCGCATCACGCCGACGACGCCACCCCCGATCTCCTGCACCTCGTAGCCGTCGCTCCCGAGCCGCCGCACGATCTCCGCACGGGTCTGCACCTCCTGGAAGGAGAGCTCGGGATGGGCGTGCAGGTGCTTGTAGAGCTCCTCCTGCCACGCGCTGGTCTCGTCGAGCCCCTCCAGGGCCCTGGTCACTGCCGACATCTTCGGTCTACCTTCGTGATGTGCCGCGCCCGAGGTTCTCGGGTGGAGCCGGCGCGTCTGCCGCCTCACTACAAACGGTAGTAGCGAGGGGGCGCGGCGGTCCGCAGTTGCCGTGAGTTGCCAAGCGAGGAGACGACGATGACACCAGCAGGTCTGGTCCTGCCCCTGGGAGACCGGCGACCGGAGGTGGACCCTAAGGCCTGGTTGGCGCCCCGCAGCGTGGTGAGCGGCAGCGTCCGGATCGGCGCCGGCAGCAGCGTCTGGTACGGCGTGTCCGTCCGCGGGGATGCCGAGCAGATCACGATCGGGGAGCGGGTGAACCTGCAGGACAACGTGGTGGTCCACGCCGACGCCGGCTTCCCGGCGAGGGTCGCCGACGACGTGTCGGTCGGGCACGGGGCGGTGCTGCACGGGTGCTCGGTCGGGAGCGGCACCATCGTGGGCATGGGCGCGGTGGTGATGAACGGCGCGGTGATCGGCGAGTCTTGCCTGGTGGCGGCGGGTGCGGTGGTGCTGGAGGGTATGCGGGTGCCGTCGGGTTCGCTGGTGGCCGGGGTCCCCGCCAAGGTCCGGCGGATGCTGACGGACGAGGAGCGGGCCGGGCTCCGGGACGGCATCGGGCACTACCCGGGCCTGGCGGCGATGCACCGCAGCGCGCTGGAGGGCAGCTGATGACCGCGACCGCCTGCACGCACCTGGACCGTGCGCGCGACGTCATACCCTCCGCGCAGGGCTGCGAGGACTGCCTGCGGACGGGGGACCGCTGGGTCCACCTACGGCTCTGCATGACCTGCGGCCACGTCGGCTGCTGCGACAGCTCCCCGAACCGGCACGCGAGGGCCCACTGGCGCGAGCACGAGGACCACCCGCTGGTCCGCTCGTTCGAGCCGGGTGAGGACTGGTGGTGGTGCTACGCGGAGGAGCTGCTGTTCCACGTGCCCGGCGCCGACCCGGCGCCCTCCTCCAGCACACCCCCGCCGTGAGCGACCCGCTGGTCTTCGAGCACCGCAGCCTCGCCCAGCGGGTGCTGTTCGGCAGCGGCGCCGCCGCCGAGCACCTGCGGGGGGAGGTCGAGCGGCGGGGAGCGCGACGGACGATGGTGGTCGTCACACCCAGCGCCGCCGAGGTCGCACGCCGGCTGCTCGAGGGAGTCGACGTGGCGGTGCGGTTCGACGAGGTCGCACAGCACGTGCCGGCGTCGACCGCCGAGAGGGCGCGCGCGTTGGCGGAGGAGCACCGCGTCGACCTGGTCGTCAGCGTCGGGGGCGGCTCGGCCACCGGGCTGGCCAAGGCGGTCGCCCTCACCACGGGGCTGCCGGTGGTCGCCGTGCCGACGACGTACGCGGGCTCCGAGGCGACGGACGTGTGGGGAATCACCGAGGAGGGGCGCAAGACGACAGGTTCGGACGAGCGCGTGCTCCCGCAGACGATCGTCTACGACGCCGAGCTCACCGTGTCGATGCCCGTCGGGCTCAGCGTGGCCAGCGGGCTGAACGCGATGGCGCACTGCGTCGACTCCCTGTGGGGGCCGCGGGCCAGCCCGGTCTCGACGGGGCTGGCCACCGAGGGCGCCCGACTGCTGGCGGCCGGGATGCGCCTGGTGGTGCTGGACCCGGAGGACCTGCGCGGGAGGGAGCGGACGCTGGCCGGCGCCTACCTCGCCGCCGTCGCCTTCGCCGGCGCGGGGTCGGGGATGCACCACAAGATCTGCCACGTGCTGGGCGGCCGGTTCGACCTGCCGCACGCACAGACGCACGCCGTCGTGCTGCCGCACGTCCTGGCGTTCAACGCCGGAGCCGCTCCGGAGGCGGCGCTACGGCTCGCCGCGGCCCTGAGCGCGGACGACGCGGTGGCAGGGCTGACGGTAGCTCTACGACGACCTGCACGCGGAGTCGAACCCGCGACCGGTGGACCGCGAGAGCCTGGGGGAGCTGCTGCGGGGGGCGTGGGCGGGGGAGGTGCCGGGCGCGGGCGGACGGCCCCACTGACGCCGTCGCGGGTCGGCCGCCCGGTTCAGCCTGCCCGAGCCACCGCGGCACGGGCCACGGCCAGGTCCTCCCGCGAGATGCCGTGGCCGCCGGTGCGCAGGTGCTGCTCGACCTTGGCGCCCTTCTCACGCAGGACGGTCACCAGGTGCTGCACGCTGTCGATCGGGGCCATCGGGTCATCGCGCCCGTTGAGCGTGGTGACCCGCACGCCGTGCAGGTCCACGGCCTCGTCCCGGTCGGCGAAGGGGTACATGCCGGAGAGGGCGACCACCCGGGACAGCACGTCCGGGTGCAGCATCGCGGTGGCCAGGGCGATGTTGGCGCCGTTGGAGAACCCGACGGCCACGAGCGGGCGGTCGCCGAGCCCGTAGTGCTCGCGGGCCGCGGTGACGAAGCCGGCCAGCTCGCCGGCGCGGGTGAGGACGTCGACGACGTCGAAGATCCCCTCACCCGCCCGACGGAACCAGCGCGCCATACCCCGCTCCCGGACCCGGCCGCGCGGGGACAGCACCCCGGCGCGGTGGTCGAGCTCGGCGGCGAGGGAGGAGATCTCCTGCTCGTCGCTGCCGGTCCCGTGCAGGGTCAGGAGCACGGGGGCGTCGGGCTCGCCGGGGGCGAACAGGTGCGGCCAGCCCTGGACGGTGTCCGCGGCGCTCACCGGTCCGCCAGCGTCGGGTTGTTCTCCTGGGGCAGCGTGATCGTGGCGACCGAGTGCTCGATGGCCTCACGGCTGGGCTCCAGCCATGGCGGCAGCCTGAGGGAGCGGCCGAGCTCGAGCAGGGGCTCGTCGATGTCGAAGCCAGGGGTGTCGGTGGCGATCTCGAAGAGCACGCCGCCAGGCTCGCGGAAGTAGATGGAGGTGAAGTACTGCCGGTCCAGGATCGCGGTCACCTGGTGGCCACGCTCGACGAGCTCCTGGCGCCACTGCTCCTGGGTCGTCTGGTCGGGCACGCGGAAGGCGACGTGGTGGACCGTGCCGCCGGCGGTCAGGCCGTCCTGGGCGCGGGGGTCGGCGACGACGTCGATGATGCGGCCGGGGCCACCCTCACCGGCGGCCACGCGGGTGCGTCTGCCGTCCTCCTCGACCACGCCCATGCCGAGGTCCTCGGTGAGCACCCGCAGGGTTCCGGTGGGGTCGCCGACGGTGAGCACGGAGGAGTGCTGGCCGCGCACGGCGTGCTCAGCAGGGACGGAGGCAGAGTCCCATGGGTCGCGCGGGTCAATGGTCGACGAGGCGACCAGCTCCAGCACCAGACCGTCGGGGTCACGGACGACGATACGGTCCTCGCCGTGGCTGGAGGTGACGGTCGGCTCGACGCCCAGCGCGGAGAAGTGGTCCTTCCACCAGCCCAGGCTGTCCTGGGGCACCGAGAAGGCGGTGGACGTGGACTGCCCGGCACCGACGCGGCCGGTCGGCACCCCGCGCCACGGGAAGAAGGTCATCAGGGAGCCCGGGCGGCCCGACTCGTCGCCGTAGTAGAGGTGGTAGGTCGACGGGTCGTCGAAGTTGACGGTCCGCTTGACCAACCGCAGACCCAGGCCCTCGATGTAGAAGTCGATGTTGCGCTGCGGGTCCCCGGCGATCGCCGTGACGTGGTGCAGGCCGCTCGTCCGTGCAGTCATGCTGTCCCTCCTCGGGGATCGGTCCGACGGGTCCCGTCGGGTGCCGTCGGTGTCAGGGGGGTCAACGGGGGTGGTGCTGGTATTATTTCCACGGAAACTGTTTCTGTGTCAATGGTCGCCTGCCGGGTGGCCGCGGGCCGACGAGGAGGCGCTCATGACGGCATCCGCCGCCCGTAGCATCAGCACCGACCCGGTGTCCCTGTGGGGTCACGTCATCGAGGGCTTCCAGGGCACCAACCGGCACCTGCACCGGACGATCGCGCAGGAGTTCTCGCTGACCGCCGCGGAGTCAGAGGCCGTGCTGCGGCTCGGTCGCAGCCCGGCGCACCGGCTGCCGATGACGGAGCTCGCCGGCCAGGTCGCCTTCTCCACCGGCGGTGTCAGCAAGGTCGCGGACCGGCTGGCCCGGCGGTCGCTGGCGCGGCGGGTGGCCAACGAGGAGGACCGCAGGGTGATCTTCCTCCAGCTCACCCCTGAGGGCGTCGAGGTCGCGGGGCGCCTGCGGGCCCGGGTGCACGAGGTCGTGCAGGCGACCTTCGTGGATGTGCTGGGGGCCGAGCGTGCTCTCGCCGTGGCCGAGGCGATGGCTGTCCTGGCAGAGGCGCGGCGGGGCTGAGGGGCAGGAGCGATCGCGACGTTGGGCGCCCGGAGGGATCCGGGTGTGTCAGTGGCCTCTCGTACATTTGTCCTATGCAGCAGACGTGGGGTGGTGAGGTACTCCGGACGAGCTTCGACACGCTCGCCGGGCAGGGGCTGCCCGCTGCGCAGCCCGTGAGGGAGCGCCTCCCCGAGGCGCTGCGGGCGGCTGGGCGCGAGGCCATCTTCGCCGAGCTCGCCGCCCAGGAGACGGTCCTGCTCCAGCACGCGGAGGTGACGTCGGGACTGCGCCGGGTCGCTCTCGCGAGCGAGGCGCTGGTGCGGGCCCGGCTGCGGCTGGCCTGCGAGGTGGTGGATCGTGGACTGCACACCGACGAGGGCTTCAGCCTCGTCGACTGGATGACCCTGAGGTGCCCCGACCTCGAGGAGCGAGCGCTGCGCGACCTGGCGCGCGTGGCCCAGGCCAGCCGCGAGCACGTCCACGCGCCGATCCTCCAGGGTGTGCTCTCAGGAGGTATGCCGCTGGCCCGGGGTGCGCGGCTGCTCCGCGCCCTGGCGCGGATCCGGGGGAGCCTGACGGCCGACGAGTACGCGCTGGCGGTCCAGCTGCTGGCGGACGCGGGGTGCAACCCGTTGTTCGAGGACGCGGACATCGCCCGGATCATCGCCGAGCTGCTGCGCCGGTGCCTGAAGGAGAAGGACCACGAGACGCGCAGGAAGGCCCAGCACGCGCTGCGGGACGTGCACGAGTCCAGCCTCGCCGACGGGTCCGTGAGGCGGATCATCATGACCTTCGGCGACGACGCCGACTACGAGGCAGTGCGGGCGATCCTGCAGTCACCCTTGGCGGCGCCGGCGTCCAAGGAGGAGCGGGAGGTCACCGGCGAGGAGGACCGGCGCACCCCGGGCAACCGCCGGTACGACGCGTTCATGACCGTCATCCGCCGTGGCGTGGCGGGGATGAAGGGTCAGCCGACGACGTCGAAGGCCACCCTGCTGGTCACCGTCGACTTCGAGACCCTGCGGCGGCAGCTGCTCGGGACCGACGGCGAGACGCCGGGCTGCGGCGCGACGCTCGACGGTGCCCTGATCAGCCCCGAGACGATCCGCAGGCTGGCGTGCGAGGCCGACATCGTCCCGATGGTGCTCGGCGGCGCAGGCGAGATCCTCGACCAGGGCAGGAGCAGGCGGCTCGTCACGCCGGGTCAGCGGGTCCGCCTCGCGGTCCGTGACGGGGGTTGCACGATCCCGGGGTGCACCGTGCCCGCGACCTGGTGCGACGCCCACCACGTCGTGCCCTGGTCCCACGGCGGACGGTCCGACCTGTCCAACTACGCGCTGCTCTGCCCCCGCCACCACACCTGGGTGCACGAGAAGGGACGCACGGCGACGGTGAGCGCCTCCGGCGTGACGTGGCACCTGTTATGACCCTGCCCCGCACCCGGCCCACGAAGGCCGGGTCACACAGGCATGTCCGGGGTCTGCCGGGGTGCGTGCCCGGCGCTGGATGCCCCGGCGCCCGCCTCACCGCAGTGCTACCGCCCCACCCGGCTCGCGCGGCCCGGCCCGCCTCACCGAGGCGCGCGGAAGACGGCAGCCAGTGCCCGCGAGGCGAGCACGAAGGCGAAGAGGAACAGCGTCCCGCCGAGCACGGGGTTGAGGTCGATCGACGGGGTGAGCGCGGGACCGGGGTCGGCGACCAGGAGCAGCACCCCGCAGACCGCGAGCACCGAGGCCAGCGCCGTGGTGACGAGGTGGTGCACCAGCCCGGTGATGAACGCCCGGTCCGAGGGGTCGGCGAGCCAGCGCACGCGCACCTGGGCCTCCCCGCTCTGCACGGCCGCGGCGATCCCGTCCACGCGGCGGGGCAGGCGCTGCAGGATCGGCAGGACGTGGACGAGCTGCTCCTCCAGGGCGGCACGCATCTGCTGCGGGCCCAGCCGCTGCCCGAGGTAGTCCTGGCCCGACGACCGGGCGGCGGTGACCAGGTCCAGCTCGGGGTCCAGCGCCTGCAGCGTCCCCTCCAGCGCGCCGAGCGCCCGGAACGCAGCCGCGACCTGCGGCGGCACCGTGAACCCGTGCCGGACCACGAGCACGAACAGGTCGCCGAAGACGCTCGTGGTCGCGCCGCCGCTCCCGTGCTGCACCCGCGAGATCACCGCCCCCACCTCGCGCTCCAGCGCGCGGTCGTCCAGGCCGGCCGGTGCGTCGATCACGTCGCACAGGGCGTCGACCGCGCCCAGCGAGTCGCCCCGGTCCACCGCGAACAGCAGCCGTCCGACGGCGTCGCGCGCCGTCCGGTCCAGGCGCCCCACCGCTCCGTAGTCCAGCAGCGCCAGCCGCGCACCGGCACCGCCGACCCCCGCCGCGGGTCCTGCTCCGCCGCCCGTGGTGCCCGGCCCGAGCCGCTCGACCAGGACGTTGCCGGCGTGCAGGTCGGCGTGGAAGACCCCGGTCTGCAGCACCTGCGTCAGCACGCTGGCCAGCAGGGCCCGCGCGAGCCGTTCGCGGGTCGGCGCGTCGAGCCCCTGCGCGGCGTCTGCGCGGGAGAGGGGCGTGCCGTCGACGAGCTCCATGACGAGGACCCGCGAGGTGGTGAGGGCGGGGTATGTCGTGGGGACGCGGACGAGGACCTGATCGTCGTCCGACGCGTCCTTGCCGGTGGCCGCCGCAACCGCCACCGCGTTCGCCGCCTCCACCAGGTAGTCCAGCTCCTCCCTGAGGCTGGTCGCGAACCCCTCCGCCAGGGACCGGACGCCCAGGGCCCGGCCCCATGCCGTCGTGCGCTCCAGCCAGCGCGCCATCCTGGTGACGATGTCCAGGTCCGCGCGCACCTGCGCCTCGGCACCGGCGCGCTGGACCTTCACCACGACCGGTGACCCGTCGGCCAGGACGGCCCGGTGCACCTGGCCGACGGACGCCGCAGCGAGCGGTTTCTCCTCGAACTCGGCAAACGCCTCCCGCCACTCGTCGCCCAGCTCCGCGCGGAGCGTCGCCTCGATCTCGGCCCAGTCCTCGGGCGGGGTGTCCGCCTGCAGCTGCCCGAGCTCGGCCGCGAGGTCGGGGCCGATCACGTCGGGGCGGGTGGCAAGCATCTGCCCGAGCTTGACGAAGGTGACGCCGCCGTCGCTGAAAGCCAGCCGGAGCCGACGCCCCAGCCGGGCGTGGTCGTGGTCCTCGGGCAGCCTCGACCCCGCCCGCAGGAACCCGCCCAGCCCGTGCCGGACCGCGATGCCGACGATCTGGCCGTACCGTCTGCTGCGCCGGCGGCGGGCCGGCAGGTCGCGCAGGAACGCGACCGGCGAGGGCAGCGTCCCGGTCGGGAACAGCGCCTCGAGCAGCACCAGGGCACCGACGCCCAGGGCGACGCCCCAGGCGACGAGCAGCAGCAGGACGAGTCCGGCCACCGTGGTGTCGACGGACGGCCCGAGCTGCCCGCTGTCCGTGACCAGGCCCAGCCGCTCGCTGGCCAGCTCGAGGAAGCCGCTCATGCCCCCGGTCACCACGATCGCGACGACCAGGGTGCGGATCCAACCGACCGGCACACCCAGCAGGCGCCGGGTCACCGAGAACAGCAGCGCGGTGTTGATCACGAAGCCGACGGCCGTGATGACGGGCGTCACGGTTCCTCCCTCCTCCTGCACGGACTCCTCGATCGTAGGACCCGGGCAGCCCGCCGTCTCGGGTCGTGTCCCCCCGCTGTCCGCGGCGACCAGTCCCCGTGGTCATGTGCCGTCGGGGACGGCAACCGACTTTCCGGCAGCCGAGAGTAGGGTCGTCCCCGAGATCGTGGACCGTTCTGGTCCCACACCCACCTGCCGACGAGGAGTTCCATGAGCCACCCGCATCCCGAACTGGGCGCTCCGCCCGCCCTGCCCCGCAACGGCCTGAGGGTCATCCCCCTCGGAGGCCTGGGCGAGGTGGGCCGGAACATGACGGTCCTGGAGCACAAGGGCAAGCTGCTGGTCATCGACTGCGGCGTGCTCTTCCCCGAGGAGCACCAGCCGGGCGTGGACGTCATCCTGCCCGACTTCACCATGCTGCGCGACCGCCTGCAGGACATCGTGGGCATCGTGCTCACGCACGGGCACGAGGACCACATCGGCGCGGTGCCCTACCTGCTCAAGGAGCGCAACGACATACCTGTCGTGGGTTCCCGGCTCACCCTGGCGTTCATCACCGCCAAGCTCAAGGAGCACCGGATCCGTCCCAAGACGATCCAGGTCGCCGAGGGCGACCGGCGCACGATGGGCCCGTTCGACTGCGAGTTCATCGCGGTCAACCACTCCATCCCGGACGGGCTGGCGGTGGCGGTGCGCACCGGCGCCGGGCTGCTGCTGCACACCGGCGACTTCAAGATGGACCAGTTCCCGCTGGACGACCGCCTGACCGACCTGCGGGCGTTCGGCCGGCTGGGGGAGGAGGGCGTGGACCTCTTCCTCGTCGACTCCACCAACGCCGAGGTGCCCGGGTTCACCACCGCCGAGAAGGACCTCGCCCCGGCCATCGAGAAGGTGTTCCGCACCGCCCCGGGCCGGATCGTCGTCTCCAGCTTCGCCAGCCACGTGCACCGCATCCAGCAGGTCATGGACGCCGCGCACGAGCACAAGCGCAAGGTCGCGTTCGTGGGCCGCTCGATGGTCCGCAACATGGGCATCGCCCAGGAGCTGGGCTACCTCAAGGTGCCCCGCGGCCTGGTCGTGGACGCCAAGGCGCTGGAGGGCATGGCGCCCAACAAGGTGGTGCTGGTGTGCACCGGCTCCCAGGGCGAGCCGATGGCGGCGCTGTCGCGGATGGCGAACCGGGACCACCAGATCCGCATCGGGGAGGGCGACACGGTGCTGCTGGCCAGCTCGCTGATCCCCGGCAACGAGAACGCGGTCTCGCGGGTCATCAACGGTCTGACCCGCTGGGGCGCCAAGATCGTGCACCAGGGCAACGCCAAGGTGCACGTCTCAGGGCACGCGAGCGCGGGCGAGCTGATCTACTGCTACAACCTGATCAAGCCGCGCAACGTCATGCCCGTGCACGGCGAGTGGCGCCACCTGCGCGCCAACGCCGACCTGGCCATCTCCACCGGCATCCACCCCGACCGGGTCGCCCTGGTCGACGACGGCGTGGTGGTCGACCTGGTCGACGGACGCGTCAAGGTGACCGGCAAGGTGCGGGCGGGGTACGTGTACGTGTCCGCCGGCACCGTCGGCGACGTCACCGAGGAGTCGCTGCGCGACCGCGTCACGCTCAGCCAGCAGGGCACGGTCACCGTCGTCGCGATCGTGGACGCCGCGACCGGTCAGCTGGCCGAGCCGCCGGACTTCCTGGCCCGCGGGCTGGGCACCGACGAGGCGATGTTCGATGCCGCGATCCCCGCGATCGAGAAGGCCCTGGCCGCCGCGGCGGCCGAGGGCATCGGCGACCACGGCGAGCTCGAGAAGCGCATCGGCCGGGCCGTCTCGCAGTGGGCGGACCGCAAGCACCGCCGCAACCCGCTCGTCATCCCGGTGGTCATCGAGGCCTGAGGTTCTGCAGCGTGTCGGTCGCGCCGGTGGATACAGTGCTCACGATCCTCATCGTCGAGGCTGGACCCACCGGCGTCGCGACCGACCGTCAGGAGAACTCATGACCGTGGTCTGCGGGTACGTGCCCACCCCCGAGGGCAGAGCGGGCCTGGACGCCGCGATCGACACGGCGAAGCTTCGTGGCGAGGATCTCGTGGTCCTCAACACCAGGCACGGCGAGGCCCCCGTCGATCCGCGCTACGCGACCGACGACGACATCGCCGAGGTCCGGCAGATCCTCGAGGGGTCGGGCGTCCCGTTCGCCCTGGAGCAGGAGGCCACCGGCCAGGGGCCCGCTGCCGACCTGCTCAGCCTGGCCACGGAGCGGGGCGCCAGCATCATCGTCATCGGGCTCCGGCGCCGGACGCCGACCGGCAAGCTGCTCTTCGGCAGCACGGCGCAGCAGATCCTCCTCGAGGCGGAGGTGCCGGTCCTCGCGGTCAAGGCCTGACGGAGGGGTCGGGCGGGTCCTCCCGGCGGACCGCTCCTGACCATCCCGGCCCGCACGGCTAGTGTCGGAACGGAGGTGAGTCCATGCTGATCCGCTTGGTGCCGCTGCTGCTGTTCCTGCTGGTGGCCGTCTCCGTCTACCTGCTCGTCCGACAGGGGCGGCCGGGGACATTGCGACCCCGCCCGGCGTTGCGCGGACCGGGCGTCCCCGCGGACCCGACGGCACGGCATACCGGGGCCGTCGCCGCGGCGCGCGAGCTGGTGCAGCACGCCGAGGCTGCCCACGGCCGGGCAGTGGCGGCGGCCCAGGAGCGCCTGACCGAAGCCGGCCTGGACCTGCCGGTGATGACCCTGGGTGGCCTGCGGCTGGGGCGGCTGTCGTTGGTCGCGGCGGAGCGGGAGCGGTGGCTGACACCGGCGACGCGCTTCGCCGTCGACGTGCAGGGACAGGTGCGCTGGGATCCGGTGGAGGACGAGGACGGACGGCTGCGGATCGAGGCGGACGACCGGCGCGAGGTGCGGCTGGCCGTCGAGGACCCGGGGTGGGCGGAGCACGTCACGCTGCCCGGTGACCACGTCGACGAGGCCAGTCGGTTCGTTGCAGCGGGGAAGGCGGTCGTGCGGTCGCTCGGGGAGGCACGCGCGGCGCGACAGCGCAGGATCGCCGCCGCACTGGCGGACCTGGCGGCGGCCAGGGCCGACACTGCAGAGCTGGACAGGGCGAGGATGACGCTTGAGGACCTGGAGGGTGCCGGTCCGTTGCGGGGCGACCTGCCCCCGGCACCCGACGATCCGGACGAGACGCGGGGAGGAACGACCCCATGACCGAGCAGCTGGTCGAGATCGAGGGACTGCGCAAGCGGTTCGGGAAGGTCCAGGCCCTGGACGGGCTGGACCTCGCGGTGGGGCGGGGTGAGGTGCACGGCTTCCTCGGGCCCAACGGCTCGGGCAAGTCCACGACGATCAGGATCCTGCTCGGCCTGATGCGGGCGGACGGGGGGACCGTCAAGCTCTTCGGCGGCGACCCGTGGTCGGACGCGGTGGACCTGCACCGGAACCTGGCCTACGTGCCCGGTGACGTGACGCTCTGGCCGGGCCTGACGGGCGGCCAGTGCATCGACATCCTGGCGCGGGCGCACGGCCGTGTCGACGAGCGGCGCCGGGCCGAGCTGGTCGACCGCTTCGACCTGGACCCGACCAGGCGCTCCCGCGACTACTCCAAGGGCAACCGGCAGAAGGTCTCCCTCGTGGCGGCGCTCGCCACGGACGTGGAGCTGCTCGTCCTCGACGAGCCGACGGCCGGACTGGACCCCCTCATGGAAGAGGTCTTCCAGCAGGTCGTGCACGAGCGGCGGGCCGAGGGCACGACGCTCCTGCTCTCCAGCCACCTGCTGGGCGAGGTGGAGGCACTGGCCGACCGGGTGTCGATCATCCGGGCGGGCCGCACGGTGACGACCGGCACCCTCACCGACCTGCGACGGCACACCCACAGCACCGTGCGGGCCGTGACGCTCCGGGCGCCCGTGCTCGACCGGCTGCAGGGTCTCGAGGACGTGCAGACCACGACCGACGGGGACGGTCGGACCGATCTGCACGCCAGCGCCCAGCCGGACGCCGTCGGCGCGCTCGTCGGGGCGCTGCACGAGGCGGGCATCCACACCCTGACCGTGACCCCGCCGAGCCTGGACGCGCTGTTCCTTCGGGCCTACGCCGGTCCGGACGGGCCGCAGGAGGCGTGATGGGCACCCAGGGTGTCGGCACGATGACGCTGATCGCGCTGCGCACCGGCTGGAAGGCCCTGGTCGTGTGGGTGCTCGCCATGGTGGGGGTGATGGCGCTCACCGGCTCCTCGCTCGGCGCCCTCTACGACACGCCCGAGAAGATCCGCGGGTATGCCGAGTCGCTCGGCGGCGACGCGATGGCCGTGCTCAACGGCCGGGTGGCGGGTCTGGACACGTTCGGGGGACTGCTCGCGAACGAGTTCGGCTTCGTCCTCTCGTTCGGGATGCCGCTCATGGCGATCGCCCTGACGTCCCGGTCTACGCGCCGGGACGAGGAGGCCGGCCGGCTGGAGCTGCTCCTGGCCGCGCGGATCGGCCGGCGCGCTCCGCTGCTGGCGGCGGTCCTCGTCGCCTCGGGCGCGGTGCTGCTGACCGGGCTCGCCTGCGGGGCGACGATGGCGGCCTTCGGCGCCGAGGCCCGCGGGTCCTTCCTCTACGGTCTCGGCATCGCTGCGCTGGGGTTCGTGTTCGTCGGGATCACCGCCGTTGCCGCGCAGGTGGTCGAGCACAACCGCGCGGTCTGGGGGATCGGGCTGGCGCTGACGGTGGGTCTCTACCTGCTGCGCGGGCTGGGCGCCCTGGAGCGGAACGCGCTGCTGTGGCTGTCCCCGCACGGGTGGGTCGACGAGGTGCGTGCCTTCGGCGAGCCGCAGGTCTGGCCGCTGGGGCTGGCTCTCGTGGTCGGTCTGACGCTGGTCGGTGTGGCGTTCTGGCTGCTCGACCGGCGTGACGTCGGCAGCGCGCTCGTCCAGCCGCGTCGGTCCGTGCCTCGAGCCTCGGCCGCGCTGCGCACCCCGCTCGGCCTGGCCTGGCGCCAGCACCGCGGGGCCGTCGTCGGCTGGGCCGTCATCGGGACGGCGTTGATGGCGGTCTACGGGGCGCTGGCGCAGGAGATCATCGACGTGATCACCGAGAACCCCGCGCTCGGCGGGTTCCTGGGCGCCGGCGCCGAGGGGATGGCCGAGGGCCTGCTGCGCACGGTGATGTCGACCTTCGTCATGATGCTCTCGATCCTGGTGGCGGCCTTCGTCGTGGCCGGGATCGGGTCCCTGCGCAGGGAGGAGGAGACCGGCCGGCTCGAGGTCGGGCTCTCGGCGCAGCGGTCGCGGCACTCCTGGCTCGCCGTGCACCTGATCGTGGTGATGGGCGGTGCCCTGGTCGTCGGCCTGGCCGGGGCGCTGGCGCTCGGCGGCAGCACGGCGGCGGCGCTGGGGGAGGAGGTGTGGGTGGGCGACGTGCTGGCCGGGGCGGTGGTCCAGGTGCCGGCGGTCCTGTTCTTCGCCGGTCTGGCCGTCGCCCTCTTCGGGTGGCGCCCGAGGGGCCACGGGCTGGCCTGGGCAGTCCTCGCGGTCGGGGCCCTGCTGGGCTACCTGGGACCGGGGTTCGACCTGCCGGACCGCCTGCTCGACGCCTCGCCCTTCATCGCGGTCGGCCAGGACGTGCTCACGCAGGGCGCGTCGACGACCGGCGTCGTGGTGCTGGCCGCCCTCTCCGCCACGCTCACGGCCGCGGGTTTCGTCGGTTTCCGGCGTCGAGACGTGCCGGTGGGGTAAGGACGCATGACGTGGACCGGCCGGTCGTCGGAGGGGGTCACCGCGTGACAGCAGACCGGAGTCGGTGCGTCCCCGCGAGGACCATCGCCGCCCCGCAGGCAAGGTTCACGGGCACGGTCGCCCTCACGAGGCGGGTGGCCGGTCGGCGCCCCCACGTGACCGGCTCGATCAGGGTCCCGACCAGCAGCATCGCCCCGATCGTGGCCACCGTCCGGGCCGGCCCTCGAGCTCCCTGGGCGGCGCGCCATGCCGCCCACGTGGCGACCACCGGCATCGGCCACGGTGCCGCGACGCCCGCGCCCCACCCGAGGGCCAGGTGGGTGGTCACGCTCCCGGGGACGTGCAGACCCAGCGGTTCGCCCGGGACCTCGGGGTCGCGTGTGGCGAGGACGCTCGCGAAGACGGTGTTCGCGGCGAAGAGCACTGCCGCGCCCAGAAGGAGTCGATCCGTCATGCCGGCCCTCCGTCGCGGGCTCTGACGCTGCTCAGATCGTGCACGGACCCCATGCTGCTCCGCCGGTCGTCGTCAGGCAACAGCAACGACGTCAGCACCGGAGAGGACCACATTTTCCGAGGTTGGCCCCGCAGTGGGGCGGTGCCGCAGTAGCGTAGCCACCCGACAGCAAGGGGTGTGCGGATGAGCGACGAACCCGCTGGGCGCGGGGTCCGGGACGGCGGTCCCTTCTTCCACGGCACCAAGGCCCACCTGGCTGTGGGCGACCTGCTCGGGCGGGGGTACACCTCGAACTTCGGCGGGCGCAAGGAGGCGAAGTACGTCTACCTGACCGCCACCCTGGACGCAGCCACCTGGGGCGCGG
Organism: Ornithinimicrobium jinqii; assembly: GCF_045032595.1. Taxonomy (NCBI): domain Bacteria; kingdom Bacillati; phylum Actinomycetota; class Actinomycetes; order Micrococcales; family Ornithinimicrobiaceae; genus Ornithinimicrobium; species Ornithinimicrobium jinqii. The sequence continues at coordinate 51,549 of NZ_JBJFZS010000020.1, read as the reverse complement.
AGCTGGCGGTCGGGGAGGGACGGGGCAGGATCTACGTGGTCGAGCCGACGGGCCCGATCGAGGACGACCCGAACCTGACGGACAAGCGGTTCCCCGGCAACCCGACGAGGTCGTACCGGACCACGGAACCGCTGCGCGTGGTCGGCGAGGTCGAGGACTGGGAGGGGCACCCGACCGAGCAGCTGCAGACGATGCGCGACCACCTGGAGGAGCTCACGCGCCAGGGCGTCGAGGCCATCGAGGACTGAGTGGCCTGGTGGATCAGGCACGCGTCCGGCAACCACGTGCACGGGTGCGTCGCCACCTCCGTAGGCTGCACGTGAGGAGGTGAGGCATGGTCGACGTCGCAGTCGTCGGGCTCGGCCCGGCAGGGCGCTCGCTGGCGTCGAGGTGCGCGGCGCGCGGGCTGTCCGTGCTCGCTGTCGACCCCCGCCCCTCGGCCGTGTGGACGCCGACCTACGGCATCTGGGCCGACGAGCTCGGCGACCTGCCGGAGACGGTCGTCCGCGCGCGGATCACCAACCCCGAGATCCGTGTCCACGGCCACCACCCGCTGAACCGCGAGTACGTCGTCCTCGACAACGCCGCCGCCCAGGCAGCCCTGCCTCTCGACGGCGTCGAGGTCCGGCAGGGGCGACTCACCGACGACCAGGTCAACGCGCTGCGCGACGAGGCGGACGTCGTCGTCGACGCCCGCGGCGCCCGGCCCGACGGGCCCGAGCCGGACGACCCCGCGCCAGCGCAGACGGCATACGGCATCGTCGTGCCGGCCGCCGAGGCGGCGCCCGCGCTGCAGGGCGCCGAGGCGCTGCTCATGGACTGGCGCACCGACTGGACGACCGACCCGCTCCCGAGCGGCATACCGACCTTCCTCTATGCCATCCCGCTGGGGTCCGACGAGGTCCTCCTCGAGGAGACCTGCCTCGCGGCCGCCCCCGGGATGGCGATCCCCGAGCTCAGGGCCCGGCTCCGGCAGCGGCTCCTGGCCCGGGGCGTGGCGCAGGCCGTGGTCGACGAACCGCTCGACCGGGAGATCGTCCGCATCCCCATGCGAGGCCGCGACCACCCGCCGCACGAGGGAGTGCTGGCGGTCGGCACGGCGGGGCGCGGGGGGCACCTGGTGACGGGATACTCCGTGGCGCACTCGCTCGCTCGGGCCGACCGCCTCGCCCGGGCGATCGCCGAGGGCAGCACGCCCGAGGAGGTGGACGTCGCCGTGACGGCGGACCTCTTCCGCGAGGCGGGGCTGCGCGCGCTCCTGCGGCTCGACACGGCGGGCACGCTGGCCCTCTTCGAGGCGTTCGGGCGGCTGCCGCGCGACCGGCAGCGCGACGTCCTGTCGCGGGACTCGGGCGCGGCGGGGCTGGGTCGGGCGATGTGGCAGATGTTCGCGGGTATGCCGCACGGCGCCCGGGCCGAGCTCGTCCGGGCCACCGTGGGGTCACCGCGGGTGCGGCTCCCGGGGCGGGGCTGAACGCGCCGGGCTTCCTGGTGCCCGTCAGTCGGCTCGGCGGCGACGGAACCAGTCGCCGCCGTACAGCGCCCACAGCACCAGCAGCGGCTGGAAGAAGAGGCGGACGAGCCGCTTGCGGTCGGTGTCGAGGCCGAAGGCGTCGGTGCCCTCGACGTACTGCGCGACGTTGCCGGGGAAGATCACGACGAAGAAGGCCGCCAGCAGCCCGCCCACGAGCCGCCGGCGCCCCGGCAGGGCGATGAACGCCGCGCCGAGCGCGATCTCGGCCACGCCCGACCCGAGGACGGTCAGGTCCTCGTCGAGGGGGAACCAGGCCGGGACCTGCGCCTGGAACTCCTCGCGCTGGAAGGTCAGATGGGTCAGCCCGGCACCCACCATCGCGGCACCGAGCGAGATGCGGGCGAGGGCGCGCGCGAGGGAGCTCATGCCCCCGAGTCTAGGGAGGGCGAGGAGAGACGGTCCGTGCTCCGGCCCGCCGCCTCGGGATCACCGAGCTCACCGTGCTGGACCACCTGCCGCGGGTGTTCGAGCGGACGGGGCTGCGGAGCCGGGCGGAGCTGCTCTCCCGGGCCACCGGGTGATGACCCAGGAGAGCGGAAGGCTCAGTTGGCGATGCCGCCGCAGAGGGCGGGGATGGTCGCCTCGAGCGGCGCGGCCGACGTCAGCGAAGAGGGGCCGGCCTCGAAGTCGTAGGCGCCGTTGCCGTTGATGTCGATGCCGTGCACGACCACCTGCACGGTGTCGGCGTTGGCCCAGGCCTGTTCGTCGACGAAGGTGCGGGTGTAGCTGATCCGGCCGGTGGCGTCGGCGACGGGGTAGCGGTCCAGCGCCAGGGCGCTGGCTGCGGTCGTGTCTCCGGTGGTGGTGAGCGAGGCCAGGATCCCACCGTACGACGGGAGTCCGTCCACGACGCTCACGATGCCGTCGCCGCCGTCGGCCGCAGGGCCGGGGCAGCCCATGTCGGGCATGTCGGTCTCGCCGTGCAGGTGCATGGCGTGGGGCAGACCCGGCGCGAGCCCGGAGGCCCGCACCTGCACCTGCACCTTGCCGTTGGGCAGGGCGGTGATGCGGGTAGATCCCCAGCCCTGGCTGTTGGGCACGGAGTCGGCCTGCACCGGCGCGAGCGTGTAGGTGTAGGTGCCGACCTTGCTCGACGGGTTGTCGTCGTGCGCTGCGGTGGCGGAGCCGGCGATGCCCAGCGAGGCGATCGCGGCGGCAACCGTGGCGATGGTGGTGCTGGCGACTGTCCTTGTCCTCATGATGACTCCTTCGTCGTCCACGACGACGCGGGTGCCGTCGTGATGGTTGCTGTTCGGAGCCGGCGGCGCGAGCGGATTGGGACCTTCCTCGGCAACGTGCGCCGGAGTAGCCTGGGGGCAGGAGGAAGCCATGATCCTGGTATGCGGTGCGACGGGAGATCTGGGGGGCCGGGTCGTGCGGCTCCTGGCGGCGCAGGGGCGGGAGGTCCGCGCGCTGGTGCGCCCCGGCACGGACGCCTCGGAGCTGGAGGCGGAGGGGGTGGAGGTCGTCCGCGGGGACCTGCGTGAGGAAGGCACCCTCGGACCGGCACTGGCCGGTGTGGACACGGTCGTGACGACCGCCAACGCCGTCACCAGGGTCCTCGAGGGCAGCGTCGACCTCACCATCAAGGACGTCGACGACGCCGGCAACCGGAACCTGGTCCGGGCCGCCGACGAGGCAGGCGTGCAGCGCTTCGTGTTCGTGTCGGTCGCAGGCCTGAGCGAGGAGGAGGCTCGACGCGCGCCGTTGGCCGCGGCCAAGCTGGCGACCGAGCGTGCCCTTCACACCTCGTCCATGCAGGTCGTGATCGTGCGGCCGGACATGTTCCAGGAGGTGTGGCTGTCGCCCGTGGCCGGGATCGACGCCGCGGCAGGGAAGGCGATGGTCTACGGCCGGGGTGAGACGCCCCACCGTTACGTCGCGATGGACGACGTCGCCGCGCTGTGCGCGCACCTGGCGGTCGCGCACGACCCGCCCGGCCTGGTGGAGTTCGGCGGGCCGGAGGCCCTGACACGGACCCAGGTGGTCGCTGCCTTCGACGCGGCCACCGGCCGCAAGCTCAAGGTGCAGCACGTGCCCCGGCCGGTGCTGGCGGTGGCCAGCCGCCTGCTCGCCGTCCCCAAGCCGGCGCTGGCCTCGCTCATGGGGATGGCCCTGCACTCGGACTCCCACCCGAGCACCTGGGACGACGCGCCGCTGCGTGCCGTCGGCGTCGAGCCGCGGGCCGCGACGACCTACATCAACCAGACGGCGGCGGCCCTGCGCTGACGTGGTCGTCGTGGTCGTCGTGGTCGTCGTGCACGGCCGGCGGGGCGGACCCGCGCAACGCGCCCGGTGAGGTCAGGAGCCGCCGCACCGGGCCTACGGTCCGCTAGTGGCCCTGCGCGACGTCCTGACCGTCCGCGGTGTGCGGGTGCTCGTCGATCGCCTCGGCCGTCGCGGTGGGCTCGGGGTCTCGGGTCGGGCGGGGGTCGAGGTGGACGCCGGCGATCATGCAGCGGACCGACCCACCGGCCAGCTCGATGGTGGGGATGTCGACGGCGAGGATCTCGCACGAGCGCTCGACCGCTGCGACCTGCTCCGCGGTCAGGCTGCGGCGGGCGGTTCCGGACATCGCCATCACGTACCGCCTCCGGCCGTCGGGCGTCCGCCCGCACAGCTCGACCGCGTTGCCCGCGAACTCACGGACCTGCTCCTCGGTGATCTCCACGACCTCCCGACCGTTGACCGCCAGCCGCTCGCGGACCTCCGCGCGACGGTGCTCGTCCGGGATCATCCCCAGGGCGACGAGTGCGACATCCGTTCCGATGCACGCGATCACGTTGGTGTGGTAGACCCGCACCCCACTGGAGTCGACCGCCTCGAAGGGCATCGGCTCGTAGTGGAAGTCGGTGCAGAAACGTTCCAGCACATGGGTGTCGGCACGGTGGCTCATCGCCGTGTAGGCCACGCGGGAGATGTGGTCGAGCACCATCGCGCCGGTGCCCTCGAGGAAGATGCCGTCCGGTTCCAGCCCCGAGTAGTCGATGATCGTCTGCACCCGGTAGCTCGACTTGAGCATCTCCAGCACGTCGCCGCGCCGCTCGTGCCGGCGGTTGGAGGCATACATCGGGTAGACCGCCACGTAGCCCCCCGGGTGCGTCGAGAGCCAGTTGTTCGGGAACACGCTGTCGGGCCGCGTGTGGTCGTCGTCCTCGAAGACGTGGACGCGCACCCCTGTGTCCCGGAGCGCCTGGGCGACGGCGTCCATCTCGGCGAGGGCCTGCGCCGACGTGGCCTCCGGGGACTGCCCCTCGGGGATGACGCGCTGGAAGGCGTTGTCGGTGGCCGTGGCCGGGTTGGGCACGAACTTCGCCGCGCGGATCAGGATGACGGAGGACGGGGCCTGGGCACTCACGACTGGAATGTAGACGATGGGTGCCGACGAGGCCCCAGCAGGGCCGCTGAGCGGGGTAGCAGGCCGAGCCTCCGACCCGGAGCCCACCCCGGCTTCCCACCCCGACGAGCCGCTGAGTGTTGACGCCTGTCCTGTTCGGTGGTTCACTAGTGATGTGATGAACCACCGAAGCGGACGGAGGCAGCGATGAGCAGCAGCGCAGTCCCGGACGTCGAGCCGTTCGACGACCGGACCCCGATCTACCAGCAGATCGCCGGTCGCCTGCGCCACGCGATCCTCTCCGGCGAGCTGCCCGAGGACTCGCAGGTCATGTCGACGACGCAGTACGCCACGACCTACCGCATCAACCCCGCCACCGCGGCCAAGGCGATGAGCGCGCTCGTCGACGAGGGGCTGCTGCACAAGCGGCGGGGGCTGGGGATGTTCGTCTCGCCCGGCGCCCGGGACCGGCTGCGCACCGACCGGCGGGAGACCTTCTGGGACGACTCCGTGCGTCCCGTCGCCGAGCAGGCCCGCGCCCTCGGCATCACGACCGACCAGCTCATCGCCTACCTCAAGGAGCACCAGTGACCACGCCGCTCGGCGTCGAGATCGACGCCGTCACCCACCGCTTCCGGTCCACGGACGCGCTCACGGACGTGAGCGTCAGCATCCGCCCCGGCACCATCACCGGGCTCGTCGGGCGCAACGGCGCCGGCAAGACCACCCTCCTCACCCTCATCGCCGCCCTGCGGCCCGCGCAGTCGGGCTCCGTGCGGGTCGGGGGCCGTGACGTCTGGGAGGACCCGTCGGTCACCTCGCGAGTCTGCCTCGTCCGCGACCGCGGCGGGGTCTTCGAGGACCAGCGCATACGCCATACCCTCCGGGTGCAGCGGGCGCTGCGACCCCACTGGGACGAGGGGTATGCCGTGAGCCTCCTCGAGCGCTTCGGGGTGCCCCTGAAGAAGAACCCCGAGCACCTCTCCCGTGGGCAGCGTTCGGTCCTCTCCGCCGTGATCGCCCTGGCCTCGCGGGCCGAGGTGACGCTGCTCGACGAGGTCTACCTCGGCATGGACGCGGTCGCGCGGCGGATGTTCTACGACGAGCTGATGGCCGACTACGTCGCCCACCCGCGCACGATCGTCCTGTCCTCGCACCTGCTCGACGAGGTGGAGGACCTGCTCGAGGACGTCGTCGTCCTCGACCGTGGCCGGGTCGTCGCGGCTGGCGAGGCCGACACCGTGCGCCAGCAGCACTCCACCGGCGACTCGCTCGCCTCCCTCACCGACGTGCTCGTGCACGTCAGCACCGGAAGGACATCCTCATGACCGCCCTGCAGGCAGAGAGCACGACGTCCGCGGCGCGGGACGCCCGGCCGGCCCAGTGGGTGGTGATGACCCGGCTGCTCGTGAGCGACGCGATGCGCGGCCTGCTGACCGCCACCGGCGTCATGCTCGTCGTCCTGGCGGTGGGCAGTCTGATCGCCCGGTGGCAGGGCTGGCAGCTTGTCTCGATGACCGACACCGACATGGTCGGCATCGAGGTCGTCGCGGGGCAGGACGGGGTCACGCTCGTGGCGTCGCTCTTCCTCGTCCCGATGGCGGTCGCGATCGCAGCCGCCGTCATGGCCGTCGTGCTGGCGGCGCGGACCCGGGTGTTCCTCGCGGCCGGGGCGACACGCAGATCCGTGGCGACCGGTCAGCTGGTGGTGCTGGTGGTCATGACTCTCTACGTCCTCGCGGTGACGGCTGCGGTTCTCCTGGTTGTGGGCCGGGGGACCGACGGGGCGCTCGACCTCGTCGGCGCGGACGGTGGAGCAGGTGCCGCCGTGCTGGTGGTCCGCGCGACCGGAGCCGTGCTGGGTGCCTTGACCGCCGGCAGTCTGATCACCGCACTGTTCCTGCGCTGGCCGTGGTGGGTGGGGGTCGGAGCCCTGCTCCTGGTGCTCGTGGTCGTGCCCGGCGTGGTCGAGGTCGTCTGGCCCGCGCTGGCCGACGTGGTGCAGCAGCGCTTCGACTGGTGGGGCTTCGACCTCGCCGCCGCCCTGGTGACCGCGGTCGTCTACGGGCTGGTGCTGCGCCGGGTGCCGGTCCGTTGACGACGCACCCGTGTGAAAGGGTCGAACCATGATCGAGATCAGGGGACTCACCAAGAGGTACGGCGCCGCGACCGCGGTCGACGACGTCACCTTCACCGTCCAGCCGGGGCGCGTCACGGGCTTCCTGGGGCCCAACGGCGCCGGGAAGTCGACCACGATGCGGATGATCTGCGCGCTCACCCGGCCGACGTCGGGGGAGACCCTCGTCCTGGGACGCCGCTACGAGGAGATCCCGAACCCGGGGTGCAGCGTCGGCGTCCTCCTCGACGCCTCGGCGCAGCACGCGGGGCGGACCGGGCGGGAGGCGCTGACCGTCAGCGCGCTGACGATGGGACTGGACCGCAGCCGCGTCGAGCAGATGCTGGAGCTGGTCGGGCTCACCCCGGTGGAGGCCAAGCGGCGGGTGGGCGGCTACTCCCTGGGGATGCGGCAGCGCCTCGGCATCGCGAACGCGCTGCTGGGCGACCCGCAGGTGCTCGTGCTCGACGAGCCTGCCAACGGGCTCGACCCGGCCGGCATCCACTGGATGCGTACCCTCCTGGCCGACTTCACCAGCGGCGGCGGCACAGCCCTGCTGTCCTCGCACCTGCTGCGCGAGGTCGAGGTGATCGCGGACGACCTCGTGGTGATCGGCCGCGGCCGCATCGTCGCGCAGGGCACCAAGGAGGAGCTGTTGTCCACCGGGGGGACGCTCGCGCGCTCCGACGACGACGGCGCCCTCGCCGCCGCCCTGGGGCAGCGGGGCATCGCGACCGCACCGTCGCCCCGCGGCGGCCTGGTCGTCGAGGCCGAGCCGACCGTCGTCGGCCGGTTGGCCGCCGACCACCGCATCGCCCTCACCGAGCTGCGGGCCTCCGACGGCGGGGGGCTGGAGGAACGCTTCCTGCAGCTGACCGCCGCCGACGCCAGGGAAGGAGTCGACCGATGAGCACCACCGCACCCACGACACCCAGCCAGCCCTCCCCGCAGCGCGACGTGACCGCCGGGTCCGCGCGCCCCATACCCCTGCACCGGCTGGTCCGCGTGGAGCTGCGCAAGATGGTCGACACCCGCTCGGGGCTGTGGCTGCTGGTGGCCATCGCGGTCCTCAGCGCCGGAGCCGTCGGACTGTTCCTGGCGTTCGGTCCCGAGGACACCCACACGTTCTACGGGTTCGCCGGGATGGCGCTGATCCCGCAGGCGTTCCTGCTGCCCGTGCTCGGCATCCTGCTCGTGACCAGCGAGTGGAGCCAGCGGGCGGGGCTGGTGACGTTCACCCTCGAGCCCCGGCGCGGGCTGGTCGTGCTGTCCAAGACGGTCGCTGCGCTCATCGTCGGGCTGGTCGGGCTCGCCCTGCTCCTCGGCGTCGCCGCGTTCGTCACGCTCGTCAGCGGGACGCCGGTCGAGCAGCCGTGGGACATGGGGTGGCGCGAGGTCGGGTACTTCACGATCGTCCAGACCCTGGCGATCCTGCAGGGGGTCGCCTTCGGGCTGCTGCTGATGAACAGCACGGCCGCGATCGTCCTCTACTTCGCGCTGCCGGTGGCCATGAACCTGCTCATCACCTTCGTCGAGACGCTGCGCGAGAACGCCGGCTGGTTCGACCTGGCGACGGCGCAGGCTCCGCTGCTCACGCAGGAGGCGCTGACGGGCGAGCAGTGGGCCCAGGTGGGGACTGTCACGCTGCTCTGGATCGTGCTGCCGCTCGTGCTGGGCTGGCTGCGGCTCCGTCGGACGGAGATCAAGACCGCCTGACGACGGAGGTGTCGGGTGTTCCTGCCCGACCCGACCGGGCGCGTCCGGTGGTGCTGCTCAGTCCGCCAGCCGCGCCGGGAACCCGCCGGTGGCGATGGGCGACCAGCGCGTCGGCGTGATCCGCAGCAGCGACTTGCCCTGCTCCACCATCGCCGCGCGGTACTCGTCCCAGTCGGGGTGCTCCCCGGCGACTGCCCGGAAGTAGTCGACCAGCGGCTCCACGGACTCCGGGCAGTCGATCACCTCGCACTCGCCGTCGACCTGTACCCACGCGCCGCCGAAGTCGTCGGACAGCACGACGACGCTGACGCGCGGGTCGCGCCGGGCGTTGTGCGTCTTCGCGCGCTCCGGGTAGGTCGAGACCACGATCCGCCCCTGCTCGTCGACACCGCCGGAGACGGGGGAGGCCTGGGGTCGACCGTCGGTGCGGGTGGTGAGCAGGACGAGGTTGTGCCGGGGCCGGACGAACTCCAGCAGCTCCTCGAGGTCGACGGTGGTCGTGGTCGCAACGGTCCTAGGCATGCGTCCAGTCTGGCACCGCGGCCGCAGCTGCGCCTTTCCGAGGTGTGGCCCGGGTTTTTCGGGGGTGGGGCTGGGGGGGAGCGGTTGGGAGGCTGCGGGCGCGGCCCAACCGGGCCGCGGCGGCAGCCGGCTCGGGCCTACAGGGGCGCGGTCGGAGGTGTCGAGGACGGGTCGCCCGACGTGCTCGGCCCGACCTTGGTCTCGACCTTCCGCAGGGAACGAGCAGCCGCCTCGCGACCGCCGATGCCGTAGGCCAGGGCCGCGGCCGCCGCCGCCCCGATCACGACCGCACCGAAGGCGAGGTTGATGATCGAGTCGGCGATGCCCATGTAGGTCAGGCCCATGGCCACGAAGAGGACGGTGGTGGACCAGTAGATGACCGTGCCCGCCGTGCCGCCGCCGATCGTGCGGCGCAGCATGCCGGCGATGATGACGCCTGCGGCGATGATCGCTCCACCGAAGAGGACCCGGCCACCCAGGGCGAGGATCTCCTCGAGGATGTTGGTGATCACCGGGAAGTTGAGCACCTGGGCCGCCATCACGGCGAAGAACAGCAGGATGGCGAGCTGGGCGAGACGGCCAAGGATCGAGGATGCGCTGCGGCCCTGGGGGACGATGCCCAGGTCGGCGCTGGCCCGGTCCGCACCCAGTCCGCGCAGGGTCGTCTCCAGGAGCTGCCCCGCGAAGCGCGCGACCACGTAGCCGATCCCGAGCAGCACGGCGGCGGCGATGATGCGTGGGATCGCGTCCAGGATGGTGCCGAGCATCTGCTCGGCCGGACCGGAGATCGCCGAGATGCCGAGGATCTGCAGGGCCGCGATGCCTACGACGATGAGGATGACGGCGAAGACGAGGTTGGCCACGACGCTGGAGAGCCGCGTCGACGAGCCGCTCGCCGAGGTCCGGGTCGAGGTCGTGGTCGCGCCGGACGCGGTCGCGCCGGACGAAACGTCGTCGGACGCGTCGTGGCCCTCCGGCGCGGTGGTCGTGCGGCGCTCCGTGGGCTGCGGGGTGTCCGACCCGGTGTTGAACCGGGACACCGCGTGATCGAGTCCCGCCGAGTCGAGAGCGGTCTGGGTGATCTCCCGGACGATCTTGGCGATGATGTAGCCGATGAAGAAGACGAAGGCCGCCCCGATGATGTTCGGGAGGTAGGTCAGGATGCCGTCGAGCATCCCCTCGATCGGGGTCAGCACGCGGTCCAGATCGAAGACCTGCAGCACGGCGATGAGGCCGAACAACCAGACCAGCAGGGAGGCGATCTGACCGAACGCCTCGCCGAGGGACTCCCCGCCGTCGGACTCCCGCTGGAGGAACCTGACTCTCGTGACGAGCTTGGTGATGGCCCACTTCACCAGGCGGGCGAGGGCCCAGGTGACGACCAGGATCACGAGTGCGATCGCGACCTTCTCGAGCAGTCCTACCCAGTCGTAGTCACGCCAAGCGTCCATGATGGCTCCTTGCGGATGATTGAGTTGTGTGTGACGCGTGTGACCACACGCCACTCAACGAATGTAGCGCCGCCGGCGCAGGACGGCGAGGCGAGAGAGAGGGACGGCACGCTCGCGGTGCTGGCAGCACGCCGTCTCGGCGCGACCCGACGGCTGGGCAGGCCTACGTTGTCCCCATGAGCCACCACGACGACAAGCACGGCCACGACGACACGCACGGCCACGACGACGCGTCGTCCGACCAGCCCTCGGAGGCGGGCGGCACCGTCTCCGAGGGAGGGTCCGCCGCCCTGAACTCGGAGACCGCTCTCGGCGGGGCCGACAGCGTGCCCGACACCCCCGACGTCAACGACACCGGTGAGACCGACGGTGCGGACACGAGCGAACCTGGCCCGGAGGGTGACGCGCGCTGAGCAGGGTGCCGACCCGCCGCACCAACGACCCTTCCACGCCTCCTGCGTGATGCGCCGCCGACGAGCGGATCCTCGGCGCGTGCATCCTCGAGAGCGAAGGGCCCTCGAGGACTGACCACGGGAATGCCGCAGGCGGTGCGCGCGTTGGCCCGGAAGATACCCCCCTGGGGTATGAAGTCAGCCGGACGGAACGAGCGAACGGATGTGAGCGAGATGACCGACCACCCGGAGCGCCACGCGCCGCAGGTGCAGGAGCACGAGCCGGACCAGCCCGGCGAACACCAGCACGACCAGCCTGGCGCACACCAGCACCACGAGCAGCGCCAGGACGGGCACGGCACCCACGGGGGTCACGGCGGGGGTCATGGGGACCACGGGGACCACGGCGACCACGTCGCGATGTTCCGCCGGCTGTTCTGGATCATGCTCGCCCTGGCCGTGCCCACGGTCCTGACCAGCATGATGTTCGCCGACCTGCTCGGCTACGAGCTGCCGGACGTGCCCGGGCTCCGCTGGGTGGCGCCGGTCCTCGGCACGGTCATGTACGTGTGGGGCGGGCGGCCGTTCTACACCGGTGCCGTGGACGAGCTCAGGACGCGACGTCCCGGGATGATGCTCCTGATCGGGATGGCGATCACCGTCGCCTTCGTCTCCTCCCTCGCCGCCAGCCTCGGCCTCTTCCCCCACGACCTCGAGTTCTGGTGGGAGCTGGCGCTCCTGATCGTCATCATGCTGCTGGGCCACTGGATCGAGATGCGGTCGCTGGCCCAGACCTCCTCGGCCCTGGAGTCGTTGGCGGCGCTGCTGCCGGACGAGACCGAGAAGGTCGAGGGCGACGGCACCGTCACCGTCTCTCCGGCCGATCTCGAGGTCGACGACGTGGTGGTCGTCCGCCCCGGGGCCCGCGTGCCCGCGGACGGCGAGGTCGTCGACGGGCAGGCTGCCGTCGACGAGTCGATGATCACGGGCGAGTCCACGACCGTGCGTCGTGCGGTCGGCGACGCGGTGGTGGCGGGGACGGTCGCGACCGACTCCGCGCTCCGCGTGCGGATCACCGCGGTGGGCGACGACACGGCACTGGCCGGGATCCGGCGCATGGTCGCCGACGCCCAGAGCTCCTCCACGCGGGCGCAGCGGCTGGCCGACCGCGCCGCGGGGTGGCTGTTCTGGTTCGCGCTGGCAGCGGCCGTGGTCGCTGCGGTGGCGTGGCTCTGGTGGGCCACGCCGGGCGTCGCCCTGATCCGGGTCATCACCGTCCTGGTCATCGCGTGCCCCCACGCGCTCGGTCTGGCCATCCCGCTGGTGGTCTCGATCACGACCGAGCGCGCGGCTCGCGGCGGGGTCCTCATCAAGGACCGGATGGCGCTCGAGCAGATGCGCGCCGTCGACACGGTCCTGTTCGACAAGACCGGCACGCTGACGAAGGGGGAGCCCGCCGTCGGGCAGGTCACGGCGCTCGGCGACCTGTCCGAGCACCAGGTGCTCGCCCTGGCTGCCGCGGTCGAGACCGACAGCGAGCACCCGCTGGCGCGCGCGATCGTGCGGGCCGCGGGCGACCGTCAGCTCGACGTGCCCCGCGCGAGCGACTTCTCCTCCTCACCCGCCGTCGGGGTCACCGGCACGGTCGACGGCCGCACGGTCCGCGTGGGCGGCCCTCACCTGCTCACCGAGGAGGACGCGCAGCCGATCGACGGCACCGAGGCGTGGGCCGAGCAGGGCTCGACGGTCCTGCACGTCACCCGTGACGGTGAGGTGGTCGGGGCCCTCGCCGTGGCCGACGAGGTGCGCGAGGAGTCCCGCGAGGCGGTCGACACCCTGCACCATCTCGGCATCGAGGTCGTGATGATCACCGGCGACGCCGAACCGGTGGCCCGTGCGGTCGGGGCCGACCTCGGCATCGACCACGTCCTGGCCGGGGTCCGTCCCGAGCACAAGGCGGACAAGGTCACGGAGCTGCAGGCGCAGGGCCGCACGGTCGCGATGGTCGGCGACGGCGTCAACGACGCCCCCGCCCTGGCGCAGGCCGACGTCAGCATCGCGATCGGTGCCGGCACCGACGTGGCCATCGCCTCCGCCGGTGTCATCCTGGCCAGCGACGACCCCCGTTCCGTGCTCTCGGTCATCCAGCTCTCGCGGGCCGGATACCGCAAGATGAAGCAGAACCTGTGGTGGGCGGCCGGCTACAACATCGTCGCCGTGCCCCTGGCGGCCGGTGTGCTGGCGCCCATCGGGTTCGTCATGCCGATGGCGATCGGGGCGCTGCTGATGTCGGCGTCCACGGTGGTCGTCGCGCTCAACGCCCAGCTGCTGCGCCGTCTGAACCTCACCCCGGCCGCCAGCGCAGCGGCGCTCCGCGACCAGGAGCCGGTGCGGTCGAGCTCGTCGTCGGGCTAGGCCGACCTCCCGACCGTGCGGAGCTCACCCCTCCAGGAGGTCCAGCCGCACCGTGCGCTCGTGGTTGTCGACGTTGAGGTCGACGAGGCAGATGCTCTGCCAGGTGCCGAGCGCGAGCCGCCCTGCGTCGACCGGCACGGTCGCGTAGGGCGGCACCAGCGCCGGCATCACGTGCGAGCGGCCATGGCCGCGGGTGCCGTGCCGGTGCCGCCACCGGTCGTCGGCAGGCAGCAGCTCGTCGAGGGCCGAGAGCAGGTCGTCGTCGGAGCCGGCGCCGGTCTCGAGGATCGCCAGCCCGGCCGTCGCGTGCGGGACGAACACGTGGAGCAGCCCGTCTCCACCGCCCCGGACGAAGTCGGCGCACTCGCGCGTGAGGTCGACCACGACCTGCTCGCCACCGGTACGCAGCTGCAGGTGCGTGGTCCTCATGCGCGGACCTGCCGGGTCGGGGGGCTGGGGAGGGGCGGCGTCGAGGGCATACGCCCATCCTGCGGCTCGCGGGCCGCGCGGGCCAGCCCGGGCGCAGACGCTCTGGGCAGGGCCGCGCCGGGTGAGAGGGTGCACCCACGACCGCGACCGAGGGAGGTGGTGAGGTGACCGACGACGACGACGTCGGCGACGACGCGGACCGTTGGCTGGTCGTCGACGGCCGCCGGTGGCGCCGTCAGGACCCGTCCCTGCCGGCCGACGTCGCGGCACGGCTCCTGTCCCACCTCGGGCGAGGACGGTCCGGCGTGGGCGCGGCGACCCGGGCGGGGGACGATCCCGCACCGTGGCGCCGACGGGTCGACCTCGCCAAGCACGGGCTGGGGGAGCGAGGGGTGCCTTGGTGGGAGCAGTCTCCCGACGACCGCCAGGCCCGGTGGACAGCTGCGCTCGACGAGCTCGACCTGCTGGACGACCCGGACCGTCCGCTGGCCTGAGGCGACGCGCACGCCCCGTGCTCGTGACCTCCGCCGAGCCGCTGGGGCGTCACCTGCGCGGGGTCTGACGGCTACGGCTCCACCCCGTCCGGGCCGGGGGCGGCCTCGTCGTCCTGGACGTGCTCCAGGTCGAAGGCCTGCGCGCCCAGCAGGTCGGCGAACCGGGTGATCTCGGCGGGCAGCCGCTCCTCCCAGATGTTGACGACACCGCGCCGGCGCACCTGCTCGGCGGTCGGCGTCGGCTGCGGCAGCAGCCCGTCCCGCAGCAGCACGATCCGGCTGCGGTTGACGCCCCCGGTGCGGACCGTGATCTCGACCCGGCTCTGCGCGTCGCGGGGCTGCAGCCGGACGTAGCGGGCAGCTGTGGGCACGGAGAAGTCGGCGTGCCCGTCGTCGGGGGTCGCGAGCACCAGTGCGCAGCGGCGCTGCAGCGGGTAGAGCACCGCGTCGAAGCTGCTGTGGCTCCAGGGGTCGGGCGTCGGGGGGTCGATCCGCAGCGCCCGGTCCCACAGGCTCTCGCTCTCGCCGGAGAAGCCGTCCACGATCGCCATCACGGCGGGCCGGGCCGACGTCATGACCTCCGCGAAGCGGCCCGGTGCCTCCGGTCCGGCCAGGGTGACGAGGTCGAGCACGCGCATCCGCGCGTCCAGCCAGGCGTCGTGCGACGTCGTCGCGAGCAGGGCCCGGGCGGGCAGGCCGAGGCCACCCGCCGCGACCGCCAGCAGCAGCTCGTCGGTCGAGCTGACCGTCGAGGCCAAGACGGTGCGGTAGGACTCGCCCGCCGCCCACGCCGCCATGCGGCCGAGGACCTGCTGGCGCAGGCCGTCGGGTGCGGAGACCACGGTCGTGCGACCGATCGCGACCCCGCCCGTGAGCCCGTCGAGCACCGGCCAGCCGGTGCCGATCCGTGGGAACGAGCGCCGCACGCGGGCGCGCAGCTCGGCGATGCTCGGGACCGGGTCCAGCTCAGGGTCGAGGTCGTGCCCGTCCGGGCCCCGGTCGTGGATGCCGTGCCTGTCGCCGTCGCCGCCAGAGTCTTCCCTGCCCACCATCGACCGAGTATGGCAGCGGGGTCCGACGTCCGGCCTCACCAGCCGTGAGGGACGACGACCGCCCTGGCAGACAGCTCGCCGGCCTGCAGCCTGCGGTAGGCCTCGAGCGCGTCCTCGAGGGTGAAGCGCTCCACGACCGGGGTGATCTGGCCGGCACGGTACATCGCGACAACCTCGTGCAGGTCCTCGATCGTGCCCCAGTAGGTCGAGGAGAAGTTGACCTCGTAGGGCACCGTGAAGAAGTTCCACGGGAAGGAGCCACCGCCGATGCCGACCACGGTCAGCGCGCCCCGTTGGGCCACGGTCGCGGCCGCGAGGGCCATCGTCGCGTCGACGCCGACCATGTCGAAGACCGCGTCCACGCCGCGGCCCCCGGTCAGCTCGCGGATCTGCTCGGCCTGGCCCTCACCGCCAGCCACGGTCACCGCGCCGAACGCCTCGGCCTGCGCCATCGCCTCGGCCTTGACGTCGGTGCCGATGACCGTCGCGCCGGTGAGGGCCGTGAGGATCTGCACCGCGACGAGGCCGAGCCCGCCGAGGCCGATGACCAGGGCGGTGCGGCCACCGCCCGCCAGGTGCGGCATGGCGCGCTTGATGGCGTGGTAGGGAGTGAGGCCCGCGTCGGCGAGGGGAGCCGCGTCGATCGGGTCGGCGTCGCCGAGCGGGACAAGGTTGCGGGCGGGCACGGTCATGTACTCCGCCATGCCGCCGTCCCGGCCCAGGCCCATCGCCGCGTATCCCACCTCGGAGGGCTGAGCGCAGTAGGTGTCCTGGCCGCGCGAGCACGCGGGGCAGCGGCCGCAGCCGACCGGGCCGTAGACGAGGTAGGCCTCACCCTGCGCCACGCCGGTGACGCCGGGCCCGACCTCCTCCACCCAGCCGGAGGTCTCGTGCCCAAGCACGAAGGGCGGGGTCAGCAGCCCGGTGGGGTCGCCGGGGAAGTCGTGGTAGAGACCCACGTCGGAGTGGCAGGCGCCGGCGCCGGCGACCTTGAGCAGGACCTCACCGGGTCCGGGGGTGGGACGCTCGACGTCCTTGAGCACGGGGAAGGTCTTGTAGCCTACGAAGACGACAGCGCGCACGGCATACCTCCTGGTCGGGACGGCCGACGCGAGAGCCACCTAGGACCAGTCGCTGGGGAACCGGTCGTCCTACGACACAGTGTAGTGGTCGGAGGTTCCTCCCCTTCAGCCAGGCCCTAGCCTGGGGGGTATGCCGACTCCTCAGCAGGTGCAGACCGACCGCCCCGTGGACCTCACCCTGTTCGGGGCCACCGGGTTCGTCGGACGCCTGGTGGCGGAGCACCTGGCAGCGCACGCGCCGGAGGGCGTGCGGGTCGCGCTGGCGGGGCGCTCGGCGGAGCGGCTGCGCGCGGTCCGGGAGGACCTGGGGGAGAGGGCGGCCACCTGGTCGCTCGTCGTCGTGGACGCGAGCGACGAGGCGGGACTGGCCGAGATGGCGCGCCGGTCCCACGTCGTGGTGAGCACCGTGGGTCCGTACCAGCGGCACGGCCTGCCACTGGTCGCGGCGTGCGCCGAGGCGGGCACGGACTACGCCGACCTGACCGGGGAGGTGCTCTTCGTGCGGGACGCGATCGACCGTTCCCACGAGCGGGCCCGGGTGAGCGGGGCGCGGATCGTCGTCTCGTGCGGCTTCGACTCGGTGCCTTCGGACCTGGCCGTGCACCTGCTCCACGGCGCGGCGAGGGCTCACGGCGCCGGCGGGCTGACCGACACGACGCTGTGGGTGCGTCGCCTCCGCGGCGGAATCAGCGGTGGGACGATCGACTCCCTGAGGGTGCAGCTGGCCCGCCTGCGGGAGGAACCGTCGTTGCGGCGGGTGGTCACCGACCCCGAGGCGCTCAGCGGGGGTGCCCCGGGGGCGCCGGGACAGCGCGAGGTCTGGGGGTCGTTCGTCGAGCAGGACTCGGGGGAGTGGGCGGCACCGTTCTTCATGTCTCCCTACAACACTCGGGTCGTGCGCCGTTCCGACGCGCTGCTGGACCGGGCCTACGGCCCGCGGTTCCGCTACCGAGAGCTCGTGCCCTGCGGGCGCGGCGCGCTTGGGGCGCTCGTCTCGCGCGGTGTCGTCCTGGGCGCGGGAGCCCTCGTCGCCGCGATGGCCGTGCCGGGGCTGGGGCCGGTGCTCGACCGCGTGCTCCCGGCGCCGGGGGAGGGCCCGTCCCCCGCCGAGCGCGAGGCCGGCTCGTTCCGGACCGAGACCGTGACGACGACCGAGGACGGCAGCCGGTACGCCGCGACCGTCGCTGCCTCGGGCGACCCCGGCTACGCCGCGACGTCGGTCATGCTCGGCGAGGCTGCGCTGACCCTGCTGGCGACGAGGCAGCCGGAGGGGGCGCGACGCGGAGGCGTGCTGACCCCCGCCGTCGCGCTGGGCGACAATCTGGTCGAGGCGCTGCGCGCCCGGGGCTTCACGCTGGAGGTGCGCCGGCTCAGTCCGGGTGCCCGAAGGTGACCACGTAGCGCAGCGCACCTCGCAGGTCGCGCACCGTCGACTCCCAGGCCCGCAGCTCGGTCGTCGCCGCGCTCACCCCTTCGGCGTCCGCCGCCTCGCGCGCCTCGTCCACGGCGTCGCGCCAGGTGAGGGTCTGCTCCTCGGCGACGCGCAGCAGCCCCAGGATGAGGTCGCGGTCCCGGTGGCAGACGTCCGCCACGAGCGAGGCCTCCAGTCGGGCGTCGCCGCCGGCGTCCAGCTGGAGCAGGGTCTGCAGCTCGAAGGGCAGCTCCTCGTCCTCGTCGACCTCCTCGTCGACCTCCTCGCCGTTCGCCCGACCCCTGTCGACGGCGCCGGGGTCCGCGCCACCGCCCCCGGCGGACTGCATACCCTGCTCCCGCCCCGGTGCCACCGACCCCTGGCGGGGTCCACCGGAGATGACGTCGACCCAGCGGCGCCCGCCGACGCGGAGGGCGAGGTCCTCGTCCATGGCGTCGGTCTCGCGGCCGACGAGCTCGACCATCCCGATGAGGTGGCGGGGCACGAACGGCAGGCAGGGGATCGCGACGCTGCCGACGATCTGGCGGCCGGCGAGGCGGTACTTGGTGAAGACCGACCCGCGGTTGAGGATCTCGACCTCGCGGCGGGCGGCGTCGAGGTCGGTGACGTCCTGCACCGCGATGGTGAAGACGGAGACGACCGGCTGGGCGTCCGCGGTGTGCACGTAGACCAGCGCACTGCCGTAGACGATCGGGACGTCGTCGTCGCGGTCGTGCCGCGGCGGGGTGCGCAGCGCGGCGTGCAGCGTGGTGTGGACCGCCCGGCGCAGGGCCGCGGGGCTGTTGACGCGGACCGGGGCGTCCAGGTCGATCTGCGGCACCGGCTCCGCGCCCTCCTGCGTGGGCTCCGCACCCTGGTGCGTGGGCGCCGCGCCGGTGGGCGGCGTGATCGTCAGCCGCCCCGCCTCGAGCAGCGCCGGGTGCGGCACCCCGATCACCTCGCGGAGGGTGTCGACGGTGACGGCGGCGAGCAGGTGGGCGTGGGAGCGGGGCAGGTCGAGCAGGTATGCCGTGCCGTCCTCCTCCGTGCGCCAGCCCTGGGCGGTGAGCCGCCCCGTGCGCTCGGCGGCCGACCAGTCAGGGCCGGGCGCGTGCAGGACGGCGTGCAGCGTGTCGGCCTCCGGGGTGACCGTGATCGTCGGCGTCCGGCGGGTGTCGCCGCTGTAGGGCATGAGGGTGAGCGGCTCGTCGATGGCGGTCAGGTGGGTGCCCAGCCGGGTGAGGAAACCGGCCCAGGCCACCTGGGTCGCGCGGTCGAGGTCGAACTCCTCCATGGTGGTCAGCCTAGGGGGGCCGGGTCCCTCCGGGCGGGACGTCAGCCGTGCCTGCGGTCGAACGCCTCGAGCACCTGGCGGGAGATGCGTCCCCGGTCGGACACCTCGAGGCCCTGGGTGCGGGCCCACGCCCGCACCGCAGCGGTGCTCGGTGGAGCCGCCGACGGCATCGGGCCGGCCTCGTGGGCGGCGTGGGTGTCCTCGCCGACGTGCACGAGGGTGGCCGCGAGGAACCGGTAGGTCCACTCCTGCGCCAGCGCCCGTGTCTCGCAGAAGACGATCGGCACGGCGGGGAAGCGGGCCTGGCACTCGCCCAGGGCGTCGGCGACGACCGCCGGCCGGACGCGGTCGAGCCTGAACACCGCGGAGTAGCGATCCTCGACGACGACGGCCGCGGACGGGAGGGTCGCGAGGTCGGCGAGGACGTAGCGCATCCGGCCGGACGTGAGGGTGGAGACGAGGTCGGGGAGCGACTTGCGCTCGACGGCGGCAAGCACGGTGTCGCCGCTGGTCACGGCGTAGTCACCGGCCCGCAGCGCCCGGCGCACGGTGGTGGCCTGCTGGTGCTCGAACCGCCACGCGTAGCGCTCGTGGCTGTCCACGACGATCTCCAGCGCGCTGACGCCCGAGCCTCGGGCGGTGGGGAGGGCGACGGCCGGCCGGGCCTGCTTCGCGGTGCGGGCCGTCTGCCAGAAGATCGCCTCCCGGCCGCCGCGGATGCGCGTCAGCACGAACTGGCTGCGGTTCTCCCGGCCTCGGTCGAGCACGAGGTCGATGCTCGCGCCCCGCCGCACGCACGAGCGCGTCGGCACCTGCTCGAGGACCTCGGGCTCGCGCGGCCAGCCGGCGGCGCGGTGGCAGTAGACCTTGCCGGTGCGTGGCCACGGCTCCTTGGCCTTGAGCACGATGCCGTCCGGCCCCAGCGGCACGCGCAGGAGGTAGGGCAGCGTCGTGCCCTCCTCGGGGTTGCGCGCGACGACGAAGTCCTGTGGCACTCCGACAGGGTAGAACGTGGCTCGCGGGAAGGGTGGTCCTGCCGCGCGTGGTAGGACTTCCGGGGTGACGAGCACGAGCAGGGGTCGGCGCCGGGGGCTGACGCCGGTCGGGCTGGCGCTGCTCGCCGTGCTCCTCGTCGGGATCAACCTGCGCAGCCCGATCGCTGCCGTGGCCCCGGTGCTCGACGAGGTCAGCGGCGACGTCGGACTGACGCGGGCGACCGCCGGGCTCCTGACCTCGTTGCCCGTGGTCTGCTTCGCCCTCGCGGCCCCGGTCGCGTCGTGGCTGGGTCATCGGATGGGGCCGGGACGGGCGATCGCCCTGGGACTGGTCGTCGTGGCTGTGGGGCTCGTTGCCAGGGTCCTGCTCGGGTCCGGCGTCCTGCTCGTCGGCACCGTGGTCGTGGGGCTCGGCATGACGGTCGGCAACGTGCTCGTCCCGGTGGTGGTCAAGCGGGACTTCCCGCTCAGCGCGGCGCGCGTCACCGGTGTCTACACCGCGACCCTGGCCGGGGGGGCGGCGCTGGCTGCAGCCCTCACCGCGCCGTTGTCCGAGCCTGCCGGGTGGCGGGTCGGGCTCGCCGCCTGGGTCGTGCTGCCGGTCCTCGCGCTGCTCGTGTGGTGGCCCGGGGTGGTCGTGCCCGAGCGCACGACCACCGCCGGAGCCCCCGGGCGCCCGACGGCGCGGGCGCACCCGGCCGGCGCACCGCATACCTCCCGGTCCGTGTGGCGGCAGCCGATGGCCTGGGCGGTGGCGCTGACGCTCGGGTTCCAGTCCGCGCTCTACTACTCCCTGACCTCGTGGCTGCCGACCCTCCTGCGGGAGGACCTGGGTCTGGCGCGGGAGGCGGCCGGCACCGCGATGTCGGTGTTCCAGCTGCTCGCGATCCCCTCGACGCTGGTCGTGCCCGTGCTCTGCCGTCGCGGGACCTCGCAGAGCTGGCTCGGGGCCCTCGTCGCGCTCGGGTGGGCGGTCATGGTGGTCGGCCTGCTCGAGGTCCCGCAGTGGTGGCTCCTGTGGTGCGTCGTCGGGGCCTTCGCGCAGGGGGCGGGCATCTCGCTGGCGTTCACCCTGGCCGTGCTGCGCGCGCGGGACGCAGAGACCGTGCGCGGGCTGTCGGGGATGTCGCAGCTCATCGGCTACGGGCTGGGGGCGGCAGGGCCGATCGTGCTCGGGGCCGTCAGCGCGACGACGGGGAGCTGGGACGTGCCGCTGCTCGTGCTGCTCGTGCTGTCGGGCGGGTTGCTGCTCAGCGCCGCAGTGGCGGGACGGGACCGCGACATCGTGTGACGGATGCCATAGGTGTTCGCGGTGCGAACCTCTGGTCAACATACGAACACGTCGCTAGAGTCCTGTCATGGCAGTCAACGACGACACGACCTGGGAGCAGGAGTGGGAGGACGAGGCGCCCGCGCCCGCCCCGCTCGACGTCCCGATCGCGACCCAGACCGAGATCAACGACGAGATGGCCGCGGTCCAGCAGGCCGCACCGGCCGGGCTGCTCCAGCCCACCATCGACTTCCGGCCCTACCGCAGCTCCGAGCTGCGGCACCCCACCAAGGACCCGCACCACGCGGACCCGGAGGAGATCGAGCGCTTCGCGCCCGTCTTCGGCCACCGCGACGTCGACCCCATCGAGGCCGACCTCACGCTGGCACCCGGGGGGGAGCCGATCGGGGAACGCCTCAAGATCGCCGGTCGGGTGCTCGACGGTGACGGCCGGCCGGTCGCCGGTCAGCTCGTCGAGATCTGGCAGGCCAACGCCGCCGGCCGCTACGTCCACAAGCGCGACCAGCACCCGGCACCCCTGGACCCCCACTTCTACGGTGTGGGCCGGGTGATCACCGGGGCGGACGGCAGCTACGAGTTCGTCACGATCAAGCCCGGCCCCTACCCGTGGAAGAACCACCGCAACGCCTGGCGCCCCGCGCACGTGCACTTCTCGCTGTTCGGCACGGAGTTCACCCAGCGCATGGTCACCCAGATGTACTTCCCCGGCGACCCGCTCCTCGCGCTCGACCCGATCTACCAGTCGATCACCGACCAGAGGGCGCGCGACCGGCTCGTCGCCCTCTACGACCACGACGTGTCCGAGCACGAGTGGCTGCTGGGCTACCGCTGGGACATCGTCCTCACCGGCACGCACGGCACGCCGATGGAGTCCGAGGAGGGCGAGCACCGATGAGCGAGCAGACCACCGGCCCCGAGGTGTCGACCCTCGCCGGCGACCTCGTCCCGACCCCCGGCCAGACCATCGGACCCTTCTTCGGCTTCGCGCTGCCGTTCGAGCGCGGGCACGAGCTCGTGCCGCCGTCGACGCCGGGTGCGGTCCGCCTCCACGGCACGGTCTACGACGGCGCCGGCGAGCCTGTCCCGGACGCCCTCATCGAGATCACCCAGGCCGACGCGGACGGTGCCGTCCACGGGGTCGAGGGCACCCTCGCCCGGGACGGGATGACGTGGAGCGGCTGGGGCCGCTGCCCCACCACCCGCGCAGGCACCTACTCCTTCACCACCGTCGAGCCCGGCACCACGGACGGCCGAGCGACGTTCTTCGCGGTGACCGTCTTCGCCCGGGGTCTGCTCAACCGCCTCTTCACGCGCGCGTACGTGCCCGGCGACGAGGAGGCACTCGCGCGCGACGCGCTGCTCTCCTCGGTCGGGGACGACCGGCGCGCGAGCCTGCTCGCCGTGCGCGAGGACGACGGCTCGCTGCGCTTCGACATCCGGCTCCAGGGCGAGGGGGAGACCGTCTTCCTCACCTACCCGCGACATGAGGCGTGAGGCGGCGGAGGCTCCCCACCCCCCAGTGAGGTCGGGGCTCCTCCAGCCAGGGACGGCGCGGGGGTATGCCGTGGCCGGCGACGAGGCGGTCCTCGCCGCCCTCGTCGCGGCAGAGGTGGCGTGGCTGGGGGTGCTGAGCGAGAACGGTTGCGCCCCGGCGGGTCTCGCGGAGACGTTCGCCGGCGCGGTCGAGGCCCAGCCGCTCGACCTCGCGTCGGTCGCCGCACGCGGGGCCGAGGGGGGCAACCCGGTCATCCCGCTCGTCGACGACCTCCGGGCCCGGGTCGGGGGTGGGGATGCCGCACGGTTCGTCCACCGCGGACTGACCAGCCAGGACGTCCTCGACACCGCCCTGGCCCTGGTGGCGAGCGACGCCCTCGAGGACGTCGCCGGGTCGTTGCGCCGTGCGGGGGACGCGCTCGCCGCGCACGCGGAGGAGCACCGCACGACCGTGACGACGGGTCGCACGCTGACCCAGCACGCGGTGCCGATCACGTTCGGGCTCAAGGCCTCCCAGTGGCTGACCTCGGTCGAGGAGGCGCTCGGCGAGGTGGAGACCTGCCGGGCCGAGCTCCCGGTGCAGTGCGGGGGAGCGGCCGGCACGCTGGCCGGTGTCGGTGTCGCGGCGCAGACCGCCGTGCGGGGGACGGGCGCGCCCGGGGACGGCACGACACACCCCGACCCGCTCGACCTGGCCGGGCTCTGGGCCGAACGGCTCGGGCTGTCCTGGCCCGGCGCGCCCTGGCACACGCGGCGCCGCCCGGTCACCCGGATCGGCGACACGCTGGCCGCCGTCGTGTCCGCCCTGGGGCACGTCGCGACCGACGTGGCGACGCTGTCACGCCCCGAGATCGCCGAGCTCGGCGAGGGCCTGGCGCCCGGGCAGGGGCGCTCGTCCACGATGCCGCACAAGCGCAACCCCGTCCTGTCGGTGCTGGTGAGGGCGGCCGGGCTCCAGGCCGGACCGCTGGCCGGCCTGCTCCACCAGTGCGCCGCGCTGGCCGTCGACGAGCGGTCCGACGGTGCCTGGCACGCCGAGTGGCCCACCCTGCAGCGGCTGCTCGTGCTCGCGGTCACCACCGCAGACCAGGCCGCCACGCTGGTGGAGGGTCTGGCCGTCGACGCGGACGCGATGGCCGCGCGGGTGGCGGTGGTCGGCGACGTGTCCCTGTCGGAGTGGCGGGGTCTGTCCCTCGACCTCGCCGCGTCCCCTCAGGTGCCTGAGGGTGCCGGAGCCGCGGACTACCTCGGGGCGAGCACGACCCTGACCGACGACGCCGTCCGCCGCTGGCGCGAGAGGACCCACCGATGAGCAGCAGCACCGACACCGACGCCGGCACGAGCGGCACCGACGCCGGCACGAGCGGCACCGACGCCGTCACGAGCGGCACCGACGCCGTCACGCGCGGCACCGACCTCTTGGCCCTGCGCGGCCACTGGCTCACGCCCGACACCGGGCGTGACCTCCTCGTGGTCGGGCCCTCGCTCGGCACCGGCGTCGTCGCCCTCTGGGACGAGTGCGCCGGCTCCGTAGCGGCGGGGGTCGGCTTCGACGTCCTCGGCTGGGACCTGCCCGGCCACGGCGACAGCGACCCCTGCGACGAGCCGTTCACCCTGGAGGACGTGGCCCGCGCGGTCGTCGCCCTCGTCGACGTAGTCCGCCCGCGGGAAGGGTTCGTCCACGCCGGGGTCAGTGTCGGGGGGGCCGTCGGGCTGGTGCTCGCCGTGGGCGACGCGCTCGGCTCGTCGGCGCAGCGGGTGCGGGGGAGTGTCGTCTGCTGCTCCGGCGCCCGCATCGGGACGCCGGAGGGCTGGCACGAGAGGGCCGACCTGGTGCGGCGGGCGGGGACGCCGGTGATGGTCGAGGGCTCGGCCCAGCGGTGGTTCGCCCCCGGCTTCCTGGAGCGGGAGCCGCGCACGGGCACCGGCCTCCTCACCACCCTCCAGCACGCCGACAAGGACTCCTACGCCCGCGTCTGCGAGGCGCTCGCCCAGCACGACGTCGTCGACCGGCTCGGCGCGATCACCGTGCCGGTGCTCGTCCTGGGCGGACGGCACGACGCCGTCTGCACGCCGGAGCAGCAGCAGGAGCTGGCGGGGCAGATCCCCGGGGCGTCGCTGGTCATCGTCGAGGGCGCCGCCCACCTCGCCCCGGCGGAGCAGCCCACCGAGGTCGCCGGCGTGCTCCTCGACTGGCTGGAGGGTCTGCGATGAGCGGGCCCGACGGCCGCGGAGGAACCGCGCCCCCCGACGGTGCGGACGTCACCGCCGGCCAGCGCCGCGACGCCGGCATGGCGGTCCGGCGCGAGGTGCTCTCCGACGAGCACGTGGACCGGGCCGAGGCCCGCAAGGGTCCTTTCACCGCCGACTTCCAGGACCTCATCACCCGGTACGCCTGGGGCGAGATCTGGACCCGGCCCGGGCTGGACCGGCGCACGCGCAGCGCGATCACCCTCACCGCGCTCGTCGCCCGGGGCCACTGGGGCGAGCTGGAGATGCACGTGCGCGCGGCCCGCCGCAACGGGCTGAGCGCCGACGAGATCGGCGAGGTCCTGCTCCAGACGGCGATCTACTGCGGGGTGCCGGACGCCAACCACGCCTTCGCCGTCGCCCAGCGGGTGCTCGAGGAGGACGGGGTGGACGGGGTGGACGGCGTGGACGGCGTGGACGGCGTGGAGGAGGGTCGCGCGTGAGCACCGAGGTCGTCGACGTCCCCGTCCCGGACCGGGGCGGGGAGTTCGTGCAGTCCCTGGCCCGGGGGCTGGACGTCATCACCGCCTTCGACGCCACGCACCGCGAGCTGACGCTCACCGAGGTCGCCGGGCGTACCGGTCTGACGCGGGCCACCGCGCGCCGCTTCCTGCACACGCTGGTCGCCCTCGGCTACGTCCACAGCGACGGGCAGCGGTTCCGCCTCACCCCGCGCGTGCTGCGGCTCGGCTACGCGTTCGTGTCCGGGCTCCCGCTGTCGGAGATCGCCCAGCCCCACCTCAAGGAGCTGTCCGCCCGCCTGCAGGAGTCGACCTCGGTCAGCGTCCTCGACGGTCCGGACATCCTGTACGTCGTCCGCGTGCCCACCCACCGGATCATGACGATGCCGATCCCCGTGGGCACCCGCTTCCCCGCCCACGCCACCTCGATGGGTCGCGTGCTGATGGCCCACCTCCCGGCGCCCGAGCTCGACGAGCACCTTGCGGGGGGCCCCCTCGAGCAGCTCACGCCCTACACGGTCACGGACGTGCAGGAACTGCGCGCCGAGCTGGCGCGGGTCCGCGAGCAGGGGTATGCCCTGGCCGACCAGCAGCTCGCGCTCGGTCTGCGCAGCGTCGCCGTGCCCGTGCGCCAGGGCGGGCGCGTCGTCGCGGCCGCCAACGTCTCGATGGCCGTGCACGACGGGCGCGCGCCGCACACCGTCGAGCAGGTCGTCGCCGGGCTGCGCGAGAGCGTCGCCCGCATCGAGGAGGAGCTGTCGCTGTCGACATGAGCCCTTCCGCACCCGCCACCGCACCCCGCCGGCGTCCGGCCGGCCACCAGACCACGTTCTGAGAAGAGGAGCCCCAGATGAGCGCACCAGAAGTCACCCGCAGCCGCACCACGGTCGGGATCGTCGGCGGTGGCCCCGCCGGCCTCATGCTCTCCCACCTGCTGGACCGCAGCGGGATCGAGAGTGTCGTCCTCGACCTGCGCACCCGCGACCAGATCGAGAACACGCACCGCGCGGGCATCCTCGAGGCGGGCAGCGTGGACCTCCTCGTCGACAGCGGTGTCGGCGACCGGGTCCATCGCGACGGCCACCGGCACGAGGGCATCGAGCTGCGTTTCGACGGGCACGGACACCGGGTCGACTTCGAGGCGCTGGTCGGGGAGTCGGTATGGCTCTACCCGCAGACCGACGTCTTCATCGACCTGGCCGACGCCCGGGAGCGCGACGGCGGCACCGTGCACTTCGGGATCACCGACCCGACGGTCGAGGGCGTCACCACTGCCGCACCGACGGTGTCGTTCACCGACGCCGAGGGTCAGCGGCACGAGGTGACCTGCGACTACGTGGTCGGCGCCGACGGCTCCCGGAGCATGTGCCGCCACCTCGTCCCCGACGACGTCGCGGTCCACCACTTCCGCGAGTACCCCTTCGCGTGGTTCGGGATCATGGCCGAGGCGCCGATGAGCGCGCCGGAGCTCATCTACGCGCACAGCGCGCACGGCTTCGCCCTCATCTCCCAGCGCACCGAGACGCTGCAGCGGATGTACTTCCAGTGCGACCCCTACGAGGACCCCTCGGCGTGGAGCGACGAGCGGATCTGGGAGCGGCTCGCGCTGTGCACGGAGGGTGACGGCTTCACCCTCCACCAGGGGCCGATCACCGAGAAGGTCGTGCTGCGCTTCCGTTCCTTCGTCGCCGAGCCGATGCGGCACGGCAACCTCTTCCTCGCCGGTGACGCCGCCCACACCGTCCCGCCCACCGGCGCCAAGGGCCTCAACCTGGCGCTCATGGACGTCAAGGTCCTGCACGAGGTGCTGGAGCGGGCGATCCGGTCGGGGGAGACCTCGGCGCTGGACGAGTACTCACCGCGCGCGCTCGAGCGGGTGTGGAAGGCCCAGCACTTCTCCTACTGGATGAGCACGATGCTCCACACGATGTCCGGGGAGTACTCCGCGTTCGACACGAGGCGCCAGGTCGGGGAGCTGACCACGCTCGTCGGCTCCGAGGCGGGGCGCCGCTACCTCGCCGAGGGCTACACGGGCTGGCCGGCGCCGCGCGGGGGTGCTTGACCTGCCCACGGGCGGCCACGGCATACCGGCATTGCCCTTGGCCCGCTCCTGGCCTATGCTGCAGATGTAGGACAATTCACTAAGTGAACAATTGAGAACCAGGCATTCCTGATCGATGCCGACGGTGTCGGGATCCCGGACGCCGCCCCCGGAGCAAAGGAGCTCAACATGAAGCGCTTGATCACGGTGACCGTCGCGACCGGCACCATGGCCCTCCTCGCCGCCTGCGGCTCGGGCTCGCCCTCGGACTCCACCGCCGGCGGCGGCACCGAGGACGCCGCCGAGAGCGAGGCGTCCGGCGAGGACGACGGCGAGCTGCGCGAGATCAAGGTCGGGGTCATCCCGATCGTCGACACCGCCCCCATCTACCTGGGCAAGGAGGAGGGCTTCTTCGAGGAGGAGGGCCTCGACCTCGAGATCGTCGAGACGACCGGTGGCGCCGCCGCGGTCCCCGGCGTGGTCAGCGGCTCCTTCGACGTGGCCTTCGGCAACACGATCTCCACGATGGTCGCCGTCGACCAGGGCCTGCCGCTGAGGTACCTCACCAACGGCCTGGCGACCACCGGCACCGACCCCGACGTGGGTGCGGTCCTCGCCCCCGCCGACTCCGACATCGCCGGCCCGGCCGACCTGGCCGGCAAGACCGTGGCGGTCAACAACCTCAACAACATCGGCGACACCACCATCCGCACCGTCGTGGAGGAGGCGGGCGGCGACCCGGAGAGCATCGACTTCGTCGAGATCGCGTTCCCCGACATGCCGGCGGCCCTCGAGCGCGGGCAGGTCGACGCCGCCTGGGTGCTGGAGCCCTTCAAGAGTGCGGCGCTGAACGACGGCGCCACCCTCGTGACGAACAACTTCGCGGACTTCGACCCCGAGCTCGACATCGCCGGCTACTTCACCACCGTGGAGAACTTCGAGGAGGACCCCGAGCTGGTCGAGGCCTTCACCGCAGCGATGACCCGGTCCCTGGAGTTCGCCGCGGAGAACCCGGACGCGGTGCGCGAGATCGTCGGCACCTACACCAAGATCGACGAGGCCGGACGGGAGGCCATGACGCTGCCCCGCTTCCGCGCCGAGTTCAACCGCGACGCGATGACCAGGCTCGGCGAGGCGGCCGTCAGGTTCGGCAGCCTGGAGACGGCCCCGAACCTGGACGAGCTGCTCCCGTGACGACCACCGCCGTCGCGCCCTCCGGCAGCCCGCCGGAGGAGTCCCGCTCGCTCGGCGACCGGCTGCTGTCGTGGCCGCCGGCGGTGCTCGGGCTCATCGGGTCGCTCATCTTCCTGGGCGTGTGGGAGCTGGTGCCTGCCGTGGGCCTGGTCCCGGCGCGCTACCTGCCGCCGCCATCGGAGACCCTGGGCATCTTCGCCCGCAACCTCACCTACGCCGACTTCTGGCTCGCGGTGTGGGACACGATGAAGGGCTGGGCGATCGGGCTGGCCATCGCCACCATCGCCGCGGTCGTGGTCGGGCTGGTCATCGGCTCCTCCAGCTTCCTGCGCAGGTTCACCGCCTCGACGATCGAGTTCCTGCGCCCGATCCCCTCGGTCGCGCTCATCCCGCTGGCAGTGCTGCTCTTCGGGGTCGAGCTGGAGTCCAAGCTCCTGCTCATCGTCTACGCCTCCTTCTGGCAGGTGCTGATCCAGGTCCTCTACGGCGTGGCCGACGTGGACCCGATCGCCAACAACACGGCCCGCAGCTTCGGGCTGGGCTACCTGGCCAGGATGCGGCACGTGGTGTGGCCGACGATGCTGCCCTACCTGATGACGGGGCTGCGCCTGGGCGCGGCCGTCGCGCTGATCCTGGCCGTGACCTCCGAGCTGGTCATCGGCAACCCGGGCCTGGGCCGCGAGATCGCCCTGGCCCAGTCCGGCGGGGCCACCGCCCCGATGTACGCGCTGGTGCTGGCGACCGGCTTCCTCGGCGTGCTCATCAACATCGCGTTCCGGATGATCGAGCGCCGGACGCTGTCGTGGCACCCCTCGGTGCGGGCGGAGGCCCACTGATGGGCTATCTGAAGAAGGCCTTCTACGTGCTGGCCCTGCCGGCCCTGCTGGTTCTCCTGTGGTGGGCCCTGACGCTCAACAGCGACAGCTTCTGGGTGCCCAAGCCCGGCGAGCTCGTCACCACCTTCCGGGAGGTGTGGATCGGGCCGCGCTTCCGCGAGGACGTGCTTCCCTCGCTGACGCGCCTGGCCATCGGCCTCGTCGTCGCGATCGTCGTGGGCATCGCCCTCGGTCTGGCGATCGGCTCCAGCCGGGTGCTGAGGCGCCTGTCCGAGCCGGTGCTGGAGTTTTTCCGTGCCATCCCGCCGCCGGTCCTCGTGCCGATCCTCATGGTGCTGGTCGGCGTCAACGACACGATGAAGGTCGCGGTCATCGCCTCGGGGTGCGTCTGGCCCATCCTGCTGAACACCATCGAGGGCGTGCGGTCCATGGACGAGGTCCTCTCGGACACCGCCAAGGTCTACGGCATCCACGGCTCCTCGCGGATCCGGATGCTCACCCTGCCGGCCGCCTCGCCCTACTACATCACCGGCATCCGTCAGGCCCTGTCGATCGGGCTCATCCTGATGGTCATCTCCGAGATGTTCGCCTCGAGCTCCGGCCTGGGGTTCACCATCGTCCAGTTCCAGCGGTCCTTCGCCGTCACCGAGATGTGGAGCGGCATCGTGCTGCTCGGTCTCATCGGCGTGCTCCTGGCCGCGATCTTCTCCTTCGTCGAGCAGCGCGTCCTGCGCTGGTACCACGGCCTGAAAGAGGTTGAGCACAGTGAGTGAGCCCACCAGCCCCACGTCCACCGTCGGTGTCGCCGCCGGCAGCGCCCGGCACGAGCGCGACGAGATCCTGCTCTCGGTGCGCGGCGTGCAGAAGATCTACCCCTCCACGGCCGGCCCGGTCGAGGCCGTCCGCAACCTGACCTTCGACGTGCGCCGCGGCGAGCTGGCCTGCATCGTCGGGCCCTCCGGCGCAGGCAAGACCACGCTGCTGAAGATCATCTCCGGGCTGATGGAGCCCACGTCCGGCGAGGTCGTCCTCGAGGGCGAGCGCGTCAACGGCCCGCCCAAGACGATGGCGGTGGTCTTCCAGGAGTACGGTCGCTCGCTCTTCCCGTGGCTGACCGTGCACGGCAACGTCGAGCTGCCGCTCAAGAACGCCCGGGTGCCCACCGCCGAGCGCGAGCAGCGGGTCGCCGAGGCCCTCGAGGCCGTCGGCCTGGGCCACGCGCACAAGCGCTTCCCCTGGCAGCTCTCGGGAGGTATGCAGCAGCGCGTCGCCATCGCGCGCGCCGTCGCCTACAAGCCGCACGTGCTGCTCATGGACGAGCCTTTCGCCGCGGTCGACGCCCAGACCCGCGCCGACCTCGAGGACCTGGTCCGCGACATCTGGCACCGGCTCGGCGTCACCGTGCTGTTCGTGACCCACGACATCGACGAGTCCGTCTACCTCGCCGAGCGCGTGATCATCCTCTCCTCCAGCCCCACCGTGGTGCAGGAGGACGTCGTGATCGACCTGCCCGACGAGCGCACCCAGCTCGAGACCCGGTCCACCCAGCGCTTCTCCGAGCTGCGCCACCACATCTACGAGCAGATCCAGCTCGCGAAGAACGGGATCGTCCCCGCGCAGATCGCCGCCGGCGTCACCGCCGACGACATCGACAAGAAGAACCCGGGGACGACCGTCGCGAGCGGGGAGGGTGCAGCATGACCTTCTTCGACAGCAGCACGTGGGACGGTCGCATCTCCAGCGGCGGCTGGGTCCGGGGCGGCGGCGGGTCGGCCGACGTCGTCGAGCCGGCGACCGGGAACACGATCGGCAGCTACGGTGTCGGCTCGACCGAGGACGTGTCCCGCGCCGTCGAGCAGGGTCGCGCCGCCCAGCGTGAGTGGATGGCGCTGCCCTATCCCGAGCGCTCGGCCGTCTTCCGTCGCGCCGGCCAGCTGATCGACGACAACGCCGACGTGCTGTCCGACTGGCTGGTCCGCGAGGCCGGCTCCGGCCGGGGCAAGGCCGCGTTCGAGGCCTCACTCGTCTCCGGCGAGTACTTCGGCGCGACCGCCGTCGTCGAGGCGCCCTACGGCCAGCTGCTCCGCACCCACGTGCCCCGGCTGTCGATGGCGCGCCGCCTGCCGGTCGGGGTCGTCGGGGTCATCTCGCCGTTCAACTTCCCGGCGATCCTGGCCAGCCGCTCGGTCGCCCCGGCGCTGGCCGCCGGCAACGCCGTCGTCCTCAAGCCGGACCCCCGCACCGCCGTCTCCGGAGGCCTGTTCTTCGCCGAGGTCCTGCGCGAGGCCGGTCTGCCGGAGGGGTTGTTCCACGTCCTCCCCGGTGGTGCCGACCTCGGGTTTGCGCTGGTCGAGCACCCGGACGTGCGGGTCATCTCCTTCACCGGGTCGACCGCCGCGGGCCGCAAGGTCGGGGAGGCCGCAGGCCGGCTGCTCAAGCGGGCCCACCTCGAGCTGGGCGGCAACAACGCGCTCATCGTGCTCGACGACGTCGACGTCCCGGCCGCCGTGTCGGCCGGCGCGTGGGGCTCGTTCCTGCACCAGGGGCAGATCTGCATGACCACCGGCCGCCACCTTGTCCACGAGTCGATCTACGACGAGTACGTCGAGCGGCTCACCGCCACCGCGGCCGGCATCCCGGTGGGCAACCCCGCCACGACCGAGGCCCCGCTGGGCCCGGTCATCGACGCGGGCCAGCGCGACCGCATCCACGACCTGGTCACCCGCTCCGGCGAGGCCGGTGCGCGGATCACCACGGGCGGCACCTTCGACGGGCTCTTCTACCGGCCCACCGTCATCGCCGACTCCGGGATGTCGCACCCCGCCTTCGCCGAGGAGGTCTTCGGGCCGGTCGCCCCGGTCGCGAAGTTCTCCACGGTCGAGGAGGCGGTGGCGCTGGCGACGCAGTCGGACTACGGCCTGGCGCTGGGCATCCTGACCCGCGACGTCATGCGGGCCCTGGACCTCGCCGAGCGGATCCCCTCGGGCATCGTGCACATCAACGACCAGACGGTCGACGACGAGCCCACCGCCCCGTTCGGCGGGGTCGGCGCCTCCGGCACCGGCTCCCGCTTCGGCGGGGTCGAGGCCAACATCGAGGCGTTCACCGAGACCCAGTGGGTCACCATGCAGGGCGAGATCGCGCGCTACCCGTTCTGATGAGCGGCGGGGCAGCGGCATGACGAGCGGGACCGGGCCGGCACGGCATACCGTCCGCGACCGCAGCCACGCGCTGCTGCGCCGGCACGGGGTGTCGGTCATCTTCGGCAACCCCGGCTCCAACGAGCTTCCGTTCCTGCAGGACCTGCCGGACGACGTCGACTACGTCCTGGGGCTGCACGAGGGCGCGGTCGTGGGGATGGCCGACGGCTACGCCCAGGCCACCGGCCGCCCGGCGTTCGTCAGCCTCCACGCCGCCTCCGGCACCGGCAACGCGATGGGCGCCCTGACCAACGCGGTCTCCTCGCACACGCCGCTGGTCCTGCTCGCGGGCCAGCAGGTGCGCGCGACCCTCGGGCTCGAGCCGATGCTCGCGAACGTGGACGCCGCGCTGCTGACCCGCCCGCTGACCCGGTGGTCCAGCGAACCGGCCTGCGCCACCGACGTGCCGCGGGCGCTCAACCAGGCGTTCGCGGAGGCGGTCCGGGACGGCGGTGGACCTGTCTACCTCTCGGTGCCGTACGACGACTGGGACCGGGACGCCGCGCCCGGGGACCGGCACCTGCTGGGGCGGTCGGTGGTCGAGTGCCGGGACGCGCCGGAGCCCGTCGTCGCCGGGCTGGTCGAGCGGCTCGACGCCGCCGCCCACCCCGTCCTCGTGCTCGGTCCGACCCTGGACACCGGGGCCGGGTATGCCGCGGGCGTGCGCCTCGCCGAGGCGCTCGGTGCCGCGGTGTGGGTCTCGCCCTCCACGCATCGGATGCCGTTCCCCAACCGGCACCCGCTGTTCCGCGGGGTCCTGCCGGCCGCGGTGGCCCACGTCTCCGAGCTGCTGGCCGGCCACGACCTGGTCCTCGTGGCGGGGGCGCCGGTCTTCCGCTACCACCAGCACGTGCCCGGCGACTACCTGGCCCGGGGCACCCACCTGGTCCACCTCACCGACGACGGGGGAGAAGCGGCGCGGGCACCGATGGGCGAGGCGGTCGTGGCCGACGTCGTGGGGACCCTGACCCGGCTCGCCGACGGGGTGCGTCCTCGAGGGGTCGCGGTGGGGGCGTACACCGAACCGGCGCCCGCTCGTGCTGGCGGCGACGGGAGGCTGGACCCCGAGGAGGTGTTCGCGACGGTGCGCGAGACCGCGCCGGCGGACACGGCATACGTCGTCGAGTCCACCTCCACCAACGCGGCCTTCTGGGCGCAGATGGACCTGCGGCAGCCGCAGTCCTACTTCTGGCCGGCCTCCGGCGGCCTGGGCTTCGGCCTCCCGGCGGCCGTCGGCGTGCGCATGGGGCTGGGGGAGCGACCGGTCGTGGCGCTCGTGGGCGACGGCTCCGCGAACTACGGCATCACCGCGCTGTGGACCGCGGCGCAGCAGCGCGTGCCGGTGGTCTTCGTCATCCTCAACAACGGCACCTACGGCGCGCTGCGCTGGTTCGCCGACCTCCTCGGCGTGCCGAAGGCTCCCGGTCTCGACGTGCCGGGCATCGACTTCGTCCAGCTCGGGCAGGGGTATGGCGTGCCCTCCGCCCGCGCCTCCGACGTGGCGGGGCTTCGGCGGCTGCTGGCCGAGGGGCTGGCCTCCGACGGGCCCTCGCTCATCGAGGTGCCGACCACGCTGACCACGCCGCACTGAGACGGCGGTGCAGGAGGTGTCGGGGCGCCTGCCGCCAGGGGGTCACACGGCGAGGTCGGCCGGGAACGCCAGCTGCGGCAGGATGCGCAGGAGCGTCTCGCGCTCCTGCGTCGAGAGCGGGGCGAAGAGCACCTCGTGGGTCTGGGTCAGCCGCTCTCTCGCCTCGGCGAAGACCTTCTCGCCCTTGGCGGTGGGCACCACGATCTTGGCCCGCCGGTCGTGCGGTGAGGTGGTGCGCTTCACCAGGCCCCTGGTCTCGAGGTCGTCGACCAGCGACACGACCTGCGAGGGGTTGAGCATGAGGAAGTCGGCGAGCTCCTTCTGCGTGATCTCCCGCGTCGCGGCCGTCGAGATGATCGAGTAGTCGCGCGTCTTCAGGCCCATCTTGCGCAGCACCTCGTTGCCCCGCGCCCGGCCGACGGCGCCGGCCCTGATCAGCATGAACACGGGGTCGGTCCCCAGCTGGCCGAGATCGGTGCGGGGGGTGGCGAGGGGGCTGGCGGTCATGGGAACAGTATGCCACGGATATGAATCATTGACATATAGAACTATTCGCGGTTGACTGTACCTCGCAACGACGCACGAGGAAGGAACGCGATGACGAGCTCGACGAGCGGGTCGCCGCAGCGGACGGAGGGGGCGACCCCCACCGACGCGGCCGGCACCCTGTCGGCCCACGCGCTGGCCTCCAGCCGCATCGACAACCTGGGCCTGGGCTCCTGGCCGGCCCGCCGGGCCCGGGTGCGTCCCGACGCCGTCGCCTGGGAGTTCGAGGGCCGCGAGACGACCTACCTCGAGGTCCACGAGCGCACCAGCCGGCTCGCCGACGCCCTGTCCGCAGCCGGCGTCCGCCCGGAGGACCGCGTCGCCTACGTCGGCTTCAACCACCCCGCGCTGCTCGAGGTCTTCTTCGCGTGCGGGATCCTCGGCGCGACCGCCGTGCTCGTCAACCCGCGGCTGTCCGGCCCGGAGGTCGAGTTCATCCTGGGCGACTGCGGCGCCGAGGTCTGCTTCTACGGCGAGGCGCAGGTCGACAACGTCGCCCGGGTGCTGCTGCCCTCCGACCAGCTGTCGGTGCGCCGCTGGGTGCACGTCGACCACCCCGTCGAGGGCGCGCAGAGCATCGCCCACGAGGACCTCATGGCCACCGGCCGCCCCGACCGACGCGCCGCCGAGGTCCCGCTGGGGTCGGTCGCCCTGATCATGTACACCTCCGGCACCACCGGCCGCCCCAAGGGTGCGATGCTGACGCACCAGGGGCTCTTCTACCAGTACGTCAACGCGCTCATCGGCCAGGACCTGCGCCAGGACGAGGTGCACCTCACGATCGCGCCGCTGTTCCACATCGCCGGCCTCAACATGATGACGGTCCCCGCCTTCACCCTCGGCGGGCGTCTGGTCATCCAGCGCGCCTTCCACGCCGAGACGGTGCTGCGCACGATCGCCGAGCAGGGCGTCACCTCCGCCTTCTTCGTGCCGGCGATGCTCGACGCGCTCAGCCA
The DNA here is from genome assembly GCF_045032595.1 of Ornithinimicrobium jinqii. NCBI lineage: Bacteria > Bacillati > Actinomycetota > Actinomycetes > Micrococcales > Ornithinimicrobiaceae > Ornithinimicrobium > Ornithinimicrobium jinqii. Next base: position 15,449 of record NZ_JBJFZS010000020.1, on the reverse strand, counting down.
CCAGCCCACGTGGGAGCAGACCGACCTGTCCTCGCTGCGCTCCGTCATGGTGGGCGGGTCACCGCTGTCGGACCGCACCATCACGACCTGGGCCGACCGCGGGGTCCCGCTCATGCAGGGCTTCGGCATGACCGAGACCGCACCCGGCGCCCGCATGCTCGAGCCGCGGGACAACCGCACCAAGCTCGGCTCTGCAGGCCGCCCCCACTTCTTCACCGACAGCCGCGTCGTGGGCCTGGACGGGGAGCTGGCCGCGCCGGGCGAGGCCGGCGAGATCCTCATCAGCGGCCCCAACGTCATGGCCGGCTACTGGAACCGGCCGGAGGCGTCGAAGGAGGCCCTCGCCGACGGGTGGTACCACACCGGTGACGTGGGCCTCAGCGACGAGGACGGCTACCTCTACATCAAGGACCGGATCAAGGACATGTACATCTCCGGCGGGGAGAACGTCTACCCCGCGGAGGTCGAGAACGCCCTGATGAGCCTGCCCGGTGTGCGCGACTGCGCCGTGGTCGGCGTCCCCGACGAGCGCTGGGGCGAGTCCGGCATGGCGTTCGTCGAGGTGCTCCCCGACGTCCGGGTCGGCGGCGAGGAGCTGCGGGAGCAGCTCCGCGGCCGCCTGGCCGGCTACAAGCTGCCCCGCGAGGTGCGGGTCGTGGAGACCATCCCGCGCACCGCCACCGGCAAGGTCCAGAAGTTCCGGCTCCGCGAGCTGGCCGACGACCCCCTGCGGGACCAACCCGCACCCTGAGCAGACCCGACCACGCACGACACCTGTCCGATCTCGACCTACCCGATCTCGAAGGAGAGAACACCATGAAGAAGCTCACCCTCCCCGCGCTGGCCGTCGCCACCGCCCTCACCCTCGCCGCCTGCGGCGAGGGCACCCCGTCCTCGACCGACTCCGGCGCCGACAACGGCTCCGAGAGCCCCGACGCGGCCGCCGGCGACGGCGAGCTCACCGAGGTCACCGTCGGAACCCTGCCGATCCTGCCCACCGCCGTCATCGAGCTCGGCATCGACGAGGGCTTCTTCGAGGACGAGGGCCTGGAGCTGCAGGTCGAGACCGGCCAGGGCGGGGCAGCACTGCTGCCCGCCGTCATGAGCGGCAGCATGGACTTCGCCACCGGCAACCCGATCTCGCTCCTGCAGGCCCGCGACCAGGGCCTCGACGTGCGCGTCGTGTCGTCCTACACCTACGACACGCCCGAGGGCGTGCACGCCGTGCTGGCGCTGGCGGACAGCGACATCACCAGCGCCAAGGACCTGGAGGGCAAGACGGTCGCCGTCAACACGCTCAAGTCGATGGGCGACCTGACGATCATGGAGGCCGTGGCCCAGGACGGCGGCGACCCCGAGGCGGTCACCTTCGTCGAGATGCCCTACCCCAACATGGAGCAGGCGCTCGACCGCGGGGACGTCGACGCGGTCTGGACCCCGGAGCCGTTCATGACGATCATCGGCTCGGGCATCGGCAAGGTCGTGACCTACCCCGGTGTGGAGTCCGTCGAGGGCCACCCGACGATGATGTTCTTCTCCTCCGGCGAGTTCATCGACGGGGAGGCCGAGACGGTCCAGAAGATGAGCACCGCGATCAACGCGGCCATGGACTTCGCCTCCGAGAACCCGGACGCGGTGCGCGCCAAGGCGATCGAGATGCTCGACCTCGACCCGGCGCTGGCCGAGAAGGTCGTGCTCGAGGACTTCGGCGGTCCCGTGCGCAGGGACGTCGTGCAGGCCTTCGGCGACCTGATGGACAAGTACGGCATCCTCGAGAACCCGGCCGACGTCGAGGGGCTGCTCCAGTCCGTCCCGCAGGACTGAGGTCGCGCCGATGACCGAGCACACCCCGGGGCTCCCGGCGACGCTGGCCTGGCGCACCGACGGCGACGTCGGGGTGCTGGAGCTGGCCCGTCCCGAGAAGCACAACGCCCTCGACAACGAGACGGTGCTGGGGCTGGAGCGGTTCTTCACCTCCGTCCCCGACGGCGTCCGGGCGGTGGTGCTGGCCGCGCAGGGACGCAACTTCTGCGCAGGCCTCGACCTCACCACGATGGACCACTCCGGCGTCTTCGAGGGCGTGCTGCACTCGCGGATGTGGCACCGGGTCATGAGCACGATCATCGACGCCCCCGTGCCGGTCTTCAGCGTGCTCAAGGGTGCGGTCATCGGCGGTGGGCTGGAGCTCGCCTCGGCCACCCACGTCCGCGTCGCCGAGCGGTCGACGTTCTACGCCCTCCCGGAGGGCCAGCACGGCCTCTTCGTCGGGGGCGGGGCGTCCGTCCGCGTCCCGCGCCTCATCGGCGCGGCCCGGATGACGGACATGATGCTCACCGGGCGCCGCTACGACGCGGTCGAGGGGGAGCGGGTCGGTCTCTCTCAGTATGTCGTGGACAACGGGACGGGTCTGGACAGAGCTCTCGAGCTGGCCCACCGGGCAGCTGCCAACAGCCCGGTCACCAACTACGCCATCCTGCAGGTGCTCCCGAGGACGGCCGAGGTGGCGCCGCACGACGCCTACCTCATCGAGTCGCTGGTCGCGGGCATCGCCTCGGGCAGCGACGAGGCCAAGGGGCGCATGCGTTCCTTCCTCGACAAGGAGAAGGCGGGCCGGCCGTGAGCGGGGGCGCGGTGGTCGGCCCCGGCCGGCGCACCGTGCGCGCCGTCCTGGTCGTCGGGGCCGGCTCCATCGGCAGCAGCTGGGCCGCGCACCTGCTCGCGCACGGTCTCGAGGTCGTCGTCGTCGACCCGGTGGAGGCGTCGCACGCCTCCGCCCGGCGCACGGTCGAGAGCTACCTCGCGGAGGGCGGCCTGGACGGTGCGGACCTGGAGGAGGCGCTGTCCCGGCTGTCGACCACGACCGACCTCGTGGCTGCTGCCGGGCGGGCCGACCTCGTCGTCGAGGCCGGCCCGGAGGTGCTCTCGGTCAAGCGGGAGATCTTCGCCGAGCTCGACGCGGCCACCCCCGCGGACGTCCTGCTCACCAGCTCGAGCTCCGGGATCGCGCCGAGCAGCTTCGCCGACGCGGCCGTCCGCCACCCCGAGCGCGTCCTCGTCGCCCACCCGTTCAACCCGCCGCACATCGTGCCGCTCGTCGAGCTCGTGGGCGCGACGAGCACCAGCCCGGAGGCGCTGGCGGCCGCCGGCGCCTTCTTCACGGGCGTGGGCAAGCGGTGCATCACGCTGCACACCGAGCTGCCCGGCCACGTCGTCAACCGCCTCCAGGCGGCCCTGTGGCGGGAGGCCTACGACCTCGTGGGCCGCGGCGCGGTCACGGTCGCCGACATCGACACCGCGATCGCATGGGGGCCAGGCCTCCGCTGGGCGCTGCTCGGCCCGTTCGCCACCCAGCACCTGTCCGGCGGTGACGGTGGCATCGCGCACATCCTCGACCACCTCGGTCCGCCCATGGAGGAGTGGTGGCAGGACCTGGGAGCGCCCGAGCTGACGCCGGAGCTGGTGGCCAGGATCGTCCGGGGCATGGACGAGGCGATGGCGGGCGTCGGTCAGACGGAGGACCAGCTGCGCGCCCGGCGCGACGCCGCCCTGCGCGCGCTGGTCGCCGCCAAGGAGGAGGTTGGTCTGCCGTGACCGACGAGAACCCGACCCCCGTCGAGCACGGGACCCTGCTCTGGGAGCCCACCGAGGCGACCCTGCGGTCGTCCCGGCTCTGGCCCTACCTGCGCTGGCTGGAGGCCGAGAGGGGACTCACCTTCCCCGACCGGACGGCGCTGTGGACCTGGTCGACCCAGGACCAGGAGGCGTTCTGGCGCAGCATCTGGGACTACTTCGACGTGCTGTCCTCCGTCCCTCCGGAGCGGATGCTCGCGAACGCCGAGATGCCCGGGGCACGCTGGTTCCCCGGAGCGCGCCTCAACTACGCCGAGCAGGTCTTCCGGTTCGCCGACGACGACCGCGTCGCCGTGCACGGCTACTCCCAGACGCGGGAGCCGGTGCGCCTCACCCTCGGCGAGCTGCGCGACCAGGTCGGCCGGGCCCGGCGGGTCCTGCAGGACCTCGGCGTCGGCCCCGGCGACCGTGTCGTCGCCTACGTCCCCAACATCCCCGAGGCCGTCGTCGCCTTCCTGGCCACCGCGTCGCTGGGCGCCGTCTGGGCCTCGTGCGCCATCGAGTTCGGCGCCCGCTCGGTCCTCGAGCGCTTCGGACAGGTCGAGCCGACGGTCCTGCTGACGGTCGCCGGCTACGGCTACGGCACCAAGTGGGTGGACCGGACCGCGGAGGTCGACCAGGTGGTGGCGGGTCTGCCCACCCTGCGCGGCGTCCTCGACCTCGGCTACGGCGGACGGCATACCCACGTCCCCCACGCCCTCGACTGGACCACCGCCCTGGAGCAGGTCGGACCCCAGCCGCTGGAGTTCGAGCAGGTGCCCTCCGACCACCCGCTGTTCGTCCTCTTCTCCTCGGGCACCACGGGCCTGCCGAAGGCCATCGTCCACGGCCACGGCGGCATCCTGCTCGAGCACCTGAAGAACCACGCGCTGTCCTGGGACCTCGGACCCGGCGACGTCTTCCTGTGGTACTCCACCACCGCCTGGATGATGTGGAACGCCCTGGTCAGCGGCCTCGTCGTCGGCTCCGGCATCGTGTGCATCGACGGCCACCCCATGCACCCCGGCACGGACTGGCAGTGGCAGCTCGCGGCCGAGACCGGCGCCACCGTCATGGGCGCGGCACCGGGACTCGTGATGGCCAGCCGCAAGGAGGGGCTCACCCCCGCGACCGACCACGACCTGGCGGTGCGGGTCTTCGCCTCCGCCGGTGCCCCGCTGCCGCCCGAGGGCTACGCGTGGGTCTACGAGCAGCTGCCCCACGTCGTCCTCAACGTCGGGTCCGGGGGCACCGACATCTGCTCCGGCATCGTCCAGGGCGACCCGTGGACCCCGGTCTGGGCGGGCGAGATCTCCGGCCCGGCCTTCGGGGTCGCCGCCTGTGCCTTCGACGAGCAGGGACGACCCGTGGTGGGGAGCCTCGGCGAGCTGGTCATCACCGCGCCGCTGCCCTCCATGCCCGTGGGGTTCTGGGGCGACGACGACGGCTCCCGGCTGCGGGCCACCTACTTCGACACCTTTCCCGGGGTATGGCGTCACGGCGACTGGATCCTCTTCGCGCCGGAGGGGCACTGCCACGTCGCCGGACGCTCCGACGCCACCCTCAACCGCGGTGGCGTGCGTCTCGGGACGGCCGAGTTCTACCGCGTCACCGAGGAGATCCCCGGGGTCGCCGACTCCCTCGTCGTGCACCTCGAGGAGGCCGGCGGCAACGGCCAGCTGCTGCTGCTCGTGCAGACCGAGCCCGGCCAGGAGCTGGACGACGAGCTGCGAGGCGTCATCAACCGGGCCCTGCGCACCCAGCTCTCGCCCCGGCACGTGCCCGACACGATCGTGCAGGTGCCCGTCGTCCCCCGCAACAGGACCGGCAAGAAGCTCGAGCTGCCGGTCAAGCGCATTCTGCAGGGCCACCCGCTGGAGCAGGTCGCCTCCCGCGACGCCCTGGCCGACCAGACCTCCCTCGACCCCATCGTCGCCCTGGCGACCCAGCACTAGGAGCACCGTGCCTCGCTTCACCGGAGCCGACCTCGACCTGGACGCGCTGCGCGCCATCGACATGCACGTCCACGTCGAGATCGACGACCACGGCCACCTGTCCATGGACGCCGAGCTGATCGACGCGTCCGCGGCGTGGTTCAAGGGCGACCACGGCCGCACCCCGACGGTCGAGCAGATCGCCGCGACCTACCGCCGGCTGGAGATGGCAGCGGTGGTCTTCACCGTCGACGCCACCACCGCCCAGGGCTACCCGCCGATCTCCAGCGAGTGGGTCGCCGAGCAGGCCCGGGACCACGCCGACGTGCTCGTGCCCTTCGGGTCGGTCGACCCGCTGCGCGGGGAGGCGGCGGTCGAGCAGGCCTACTCCCTCGTGGAGGACCACGGCGTCGCCGGCTTCAAGTTCCACCCCTCGCTGCAGGCGTTCTCCCCCGACGACGAGGCGTACTACCCGCTCTGGACGGCGCTCGAGGACCTGGGGGTGCCGGCCCTGTTCCACACCGGCCAGAACGGGATCGGCGCCGGGCTGCCGGGCGGGGCCGGGCTGAAGCTGCGCTACTCGAGCCCGATGCTGCTCGACGACGTGGCCGCCGACTTCCCGAACCTCTCCGTCATCCTGGCGCACCCGTCGGTGCCGTGGCAGGCGGAGGCGATCTCCATCGCGACGCACAAGGCCAACGTCTACCTCGAGCTGTCCGGCTGGTCGCCGAAGTACTTCCCGGCCGAGCTGGTCCGGGCGGCGTCCGGGATGCTGCGCAGGCAGACGCTGTTCGGCACCGACTACCCCCTCATCTCTCCGGAGCGGTGGCTGGCGGACTTCGAGGCGCTCGACGTGCGTCCCGAGGCCGTGCCGCTCATCCTCAAGGACAACGCGGTGCGGGTGCTGGGCCTGGCTGGCGGGAGGGCCTGAGCCATGCTGTTCCATCTCGACGAGGACCTGCTCGCCCTCCAGGAGGTCGCGCGCGACGTGGCCCTGGAGAGGGTCGGTCCGCACGCGGCACTGGTGGACGAGGAGGGCGTCTTCCCGCAGGAGTCGGTGGACGCGCTGGTGGCCGCCGAGCTGCACGCCGTCTCCATCCCTGAGGCGTACGGGGGCCAGGGGGTCTCCCTCCTGGGATCGGTCGTCGTCGCCGAGCAGGTGGCCCGGGTGTGCGCCACGTCGCAGCAGGTGACGGGCGCCAACGAGCTGTTCGCGATCCCGTTGCTGCTCGCCGCCTCCGAGGAGCAGAAGCAGCGCTGGCTCCGGCCGGTCGCCGACGGGTCGTGCCTCGGCGCGTTCGCGCTGTCCGAGCGGGAGGCCGGCAGCGACGTGGCCGCCATGCGCACCCGCGCCGTGCGTGACGGTGACGGGTGGGTGCTGCGCGGCACGAAGACCTGGATCACCAACGCCGGCCAGGCAGGGGTGTATGTCGTGTTCGCCGTCACCGACCCCGACGCCGGGGGGAGGGGCATCTCCGCCTTCGTCGTGGAGGCGCGGGACGAGGGCATGTCCTTCGGTGCGCTCGAGCGGAAGATGGGGCTCAAGGGCTCGCCGACCCGCGAGGTCACCTTCGACGACCTCCGGCTCCCGGCCGACCGGCTCGTGGGCGCCGAGGGCCAGGGCCTGCGCATCGCCCTCGGCACCCTCGACCGCACCCGCGCCGTCGTGGCCGGGCAGGCCGTCGGCATCGCGCAGGGCGCCCTCGACCTCGCTCTCGACTACACGAGGACGCGGCACCAGTTCGGCCAGCCGGTCGCCAGCTTCCAGGGCGTCCAGTTCATGCTGGCCGACATGGAGACCGCCGTCCGCGCCTCCCGGCTCCTGGCCTACGCGGCCGCCGAGGCCGCCGAGGTGGGGGCCGACGACATGTCGCTGGCCGGCGCGGCGGCCAAGTGCTTCGCCTCGGACACGGCCATGTCGGTCACGACCGACGCGGTGCAGTTGCTGGGCGGGGCGGGATACACCCGCGACTTCCCGGCCGAGCGGATGATGCGCGACGCGAAGATCACCCAGATCTACGAGGGCACCAACCAGATCCAGCGGATCGTCATCGCCCGGGCGCTCACGCGCTAGCGGACGGACATGCCTGTGACCCGGCCGTGAGGCCGGGTGCGGAGCGGGGTGCTCAGACGTGCCAGGTGGCGACGCCACCGTCGACGGTGCAGGTGAGGTCCTTGTCGTGGACCTTCGTGTGGGGGCGTGGGCAGAGCAGGACGAGGTAAGCGATGTCGGTGCGCCCGCCCCTGGACCACCAGATGATGTGGTGCGCGTCGCACCAGGTCCCGGGGACGGAGCACCCGGGGAAGGCGCAGTGCTGGTCGCGCACCATCAGGGCCTTGAACTGACCAGGGGTGGCGAGACGGACGGTCCGGCCCAGCGCCCGGGGCTCATCGTGCTCGCCCAGGACGATGGGGGTGAGGTCGCCGATGCAGGCGAACCGGCCGGCCTGGGACGCGGCGAACGCCTGCCCGGTGTGCGCGAACGCCGCTCCCGTGGGGCGGCCGGTGGCGGGGTCGGCCTTGACGGTGACCAGGACCGAGGCGCGCGCCTGGGAGGGGGGCGCGCCGGGGTTGGAGAGGCCACGGTTGAGGACCATGAAGAGCGCGTCGTACCTGCGAACCGGCGCCGATCGTTCGTCGGGGGTGCCGTCCTCGCCGGGGGTGGGGCGGGCCAGTGCGCCGCTGAGGACGCCGTCGATGAGGGCGGAGTCGGACTCTGGCGCGTCCATCGTGTAGCGGATGAGTCCGTCGGTGAGCTTGCGCCTGACGATGGAGCGCAGGTTGGTCGCGGTGTCCGGCACGTCGTCGTCGGGCTTCTCCTCGAGCAGCTCGATCAGCAGCTTCTTGCAGACAGCCCCCAGGTCCGCATCACAGATGCGCGGGTTCGTCGCGGCGCCGGTGGCGATGCCGGCGTAGGCCTCCTGCTGGTCCACGTCCAGGGACGACGCGAGGCGGGTCATCGTCCTGGCGACCTTGGCCGCCCGCGACAGGCTCGTGGTCCCGGCGCGCACGGCCTGACCCAGCGGACCGCCCCAGTGCTGTCGGGAGGCCTCGACGACCGCGAGCGCGAACCCGGTCGCGTCCAGCTGGGACCGCACGCGCCCCACCGCCTCCAGCCCTTCGACGATCCCGTGGTCCAGCACCCTCGCCAGGCCACCGTCGTCCAGGGCGGTGCGCCCCAGGCCGCGGGCGGCGGTCGTGAGTCCACCGGCCAGCTCCTCGATGGGCAGCGCTGACTCCTCCTGCCAGGCGTGCGTGGCGTGAAGGTCTTCCAGGCGGTCCCAGTACTGCGCACATCCCGGGTCGTCCGCGGACCCCAGGGTGCTCAGCTGCGCCGCGACGACGGCCGCGACCTCCGCCGCCTCGGCCTGAGTCACCGGCTCCGGGACCCACTCCTGCAGGTCGAGGATCGTGTCCTCGACCTCCATCCGGGTGCCCGTGATCTCCATATCCACACTCAAGCACCAGGCACTGACAGACCCTGAGCCGCACGAGAGGAGGCAAGCCCGTCGGCGAGGAACCGTCCGGTGCTCGCGCGACGTCGGCGAGCGTCTTCGCGGCAGGTCAAGGGCGCGTCGCGGGCTCTGAGACCCTGGTAGCCCGCCGGTGCGCTGCACGAACTCGAGGAGGACACCGCCGACAGTCGGCTTGAACAGCTGCAGGGACGACGTCCCAATCACCCGGTCGAGCAGGATCCCGTGCCGGTGAAGCCGCTCGAGGCGGCCGTCGGGCAGCCCCTAGACCGACTGCAGGTCCTCGTCGGAGTTGTTGCCGACGTGCAGCAGGGGGACGCCCTGCTCGGAGAGGTAGGCAGCGGTGACGAGCCGGTCCTGCGCGGCGAACGCCACGTGCTGCGTGCCGTGGTTCGGGGTCGGCGCCTCCCGCGAGGCGCCGCGACCGCCAGGTGGTGCCCCTCCAGCCTGTCCATCCGCGAGTCCACCGGAAGGGTGCGCGCCTGAGGCCCCCCTGCTCAGCGGGCGACCGGGATGATCCGTAGACCGTCCGCCTCGGCGAGGATCACAAGGTCACCCCGAGCGTCTCCGTCCACAGCGGCCTCCAGGTCGTCGACGGACCACGGTCCGGCGCCGTCGTCGGTGCGACGCACGAGCTGCACCGTCGCGCCGGTGCGGCGGGCCAGCTCGGCGGCGACCGTCGGGTCGGCAGCACCGATCAGCAGGACGTGCCCGCGCGCGACGGTCCGCGGCCCGGCGGCGGCGGGGGCAGGTGCGTGCTCCCGGTCGGAGCGGAAGACGTTCCAGTGGTAGGCCGACACGAGCGTGGAGCTGACCAGGATGCCAAGGGCGAAGCGGGTGCGGCGCGCGGTCTCGCCGTCGAAGCCGTTCCCCAGCACGTCCTCGAGCAGGAGGTAGACGCCGACGAGCAGCGCGACCACCGCGACGATGCCCACCACCCCGAAGAGGACCACGAGGAAGATGCGGCGCGTGGGGGAGACGACCTCCTCCGCCGGGTTCGCCGCGACGGCACGCTGGGCGAGCCGCCAGTGCCACCACCAGACCGGCAGGCCGACCGCGAGCAGCGTCAGGGCGGCCAGCAGCGTGTTGATGGTGCTCGAGCCGACGACGACGCCACCGCCACCGGCGAGCGACTCGACGAGGGTGACGAGCACCATGGTCACGCCGGCTGACGCGGTGACGAGGGCGATCCCGGCCATGAGGTACTCGTAGACGCGCCGGACCTCGCTGCGCTGCTCCTCACGACGGGTGCCGAGGACCGACTGGTGGTACCACCAGACGAGGCCTCCCACGAGCGCTGCGCCGAGCAGGGTCGGGGTGCCGTCGAAGTGCTCGGTGGCGGAGGAGGCCCGCGGGTCGCCGACCAGCCACACGAGCACGTCGTAGAGCAGCAGGCTGCCAGCGGTGAGGGCGACGATCAGTCCGCCGCCGACCCCCGCCAGCAGGACGTAGACCAGCCAGGCCGTGTCCCGCGGGCTGCGCGCCGTCGTGCGGAGCCAGTAGTAGAGCCAGACCAGCGCGCCGACCAGCGTCAGCGCCGCGGCGCGGAGCAGGGGGTCGAGGGCGCCGCCGACGAGCGTGTCGCCGCGCATGCCGAGCAGCTCGGCCAGGGAGGCACCCACGAGCTGCACGAGTCCGGTGACGGCGACCCCCAGCCCGATGAGGGAGCCGGCCAGGTGCAGCAGGCGCAGGTGCGCCACGGGGGTATGCCGTGCCACCCACAGGTGAAGCGCCCACGCGGCACCCCAGACGAGTGCCGTCGCCAGGCCGGCGCCGTCCCACCTGGACACGCCGAACAACGCGGTCAGCGTCTGGTAGAGACCCGACATGGTCATGACGAGGGCCACCAAAGTCGCGACCGTGAGGTAGAACGCCCAGCCCAGGGAACGCACCTCCGCGGGGTCCGAGCGCAGCCGCTTCAGGGACCACCAGCCCAGGAGTGCGAACAGGGGCAGGCCGATGAAGGTGAACGTCAGCTGCAGGGCGAGGTCCGCGTCGTTGCGGACGAGGACATCCGAGATGTCCAGGAGGGAGGCCAGGAGACCGCTCAGACCGCTCGCGGCGACGATGAGCAGACCAAGCAGCAGGAGGTACTGGAAGAACCGGCGTACGGAGTGCCCGGTCAGGCCCGGCTCACCAGCCGCCTGCGGGTTGCGGTTGCGCCGGACCGCCAGCACGATGCCCACGACGATCAGCGCGGGGAGGGCCAGGGACACCAGGGTGGACAGGATTCCGAAGATCATGGCTTGGGGTCCTCGCAGAAGTAGGCCGGCCACGGCTGACCGGCGATGAGCCAGCCTGAGTCGGCGCGCACCAGCCGGAAGGTCTCGTTGCTGGCGTACTCCTGACCGGCGAAGGGGCCCTCGCCGTAGACGAGGTCCACCATCACCCGGGCCGTCTCGTCCTGCGCGGAGCTGTTCGTGACGACGACCCTGGCCGGCTCCTGGAACTCGCCGCGCTCGAGGTCGTCGACGGTGCAGCCGCCCTCCGGGTCGAGAAGGCTCGCGGCGCCCTGGAGGTCACCGTCGAGGATGTCCTGGACGTAGCTCTGGACGGTCGCCTCGGGCGTCCCCGCGTCGAACTGCACGGCTGGGCGCCGGACCGAGACGAGCGCCGCGACGACCGCCAGAAGGAGCAGGGCTCCGACCGCGATCGCCAGCACCTTGTTGGCCCTGGTGTTCATGCCCCCAGCATGGCACCAAACCGCTGGTCAGACCCGGTTCTGGGCTGTTCGGTCGCTCACTCCCCGGCACCCCCGGCAGGACCGGCCACGGCGGCGATCGGGGCCGGTGCGGGGGTCCCGGAACCGTCCCGCTTGTCGTTGGTCTCGGGCAGGTCCACCGCGACCCCGCTGCTCGAGGCCGCCATCGGGGGAGCGGCCCCGGCCCAGGCGAGCACGAGCGCGTCCTCGCCGCGCAGGAACCGGTGGCAGCGCAACCCGCCGGTCGCGCGACCCTTGGCCGGGTAGGCCCACAGGTCGGTCACCTTGACCGACCCGGGTTCGCTGCCAGGCAGGGCGGACGCCGACCCCGCGACCGTGACCACGACGTTCTCCGTGTCCGCGGTGACGGCCGTGAAGGCGACCACGCGGTCACCGGGTCCGAGCTTGATGCCGACCATGCCCCCACCGGCCCGACCCTGGGGCCGCACCGCAGAGGCGGAGAAGTGCAGCAGGTGCGCGGCGGAGCTGATGAGCACCAGGGACTCCTCGCCGGTGGCCAGCTCGACCGCGCCGACCACCCGGTCGCCGTCCTTGAGCGAGATCACCTCGAAGTCGGACCGGTTGCCCGGGTAGTCCGGGTTGACCCTCTTGACCACCCCCTGCTGGGTGCCCACCGCGAGGCCCGGACCGTCTGCGGTGAGCGAGCAGAGGGTGAGGGGCTGCTCCTGCGGGGCCAGGTCCAGGAACGCGGACAGCGGAGCGCCGCCCGAGAGAGCCGGTGCCTCGGCCGTCGGGGGGAGCGTGGGCAGCTCCACGACAGACAGGCGCAGCACCCGGCCGGCCGAGGTGACCAGGCCCACCTCCCCCCGGGCGGTGGCGCGCACCCGGGAGAGGACGACGTCGTGCTTGGCGCGTCGACCGCCGACGCCGAGCGGCCCCGCGGTGGTGGTCCGGGCGACCAGCCCGGCGCTGGACAGCAGGACCCAGCACGGGTCGTCGGCGACCTCCAGGGCAGACCCGGCACCCTTCGCCGCGGAGGACCCGGCGGCGGACGGCATACCCGCCGCCCCGTCGCTCTCCAGGAGCACGGTGCGACGGGGGGTGCCGTGCTCGCGCGCGACCGCCGCCAGCTCCTCGGAGACGAGCGCGAGGAGGAGGGCGGGGTCGTTCAGGAGGGCCTGGAGCTGCTCGATCTCGCGCCGCAGCTCGTCTCGCTCGGACTCCAGCTCGATGCGGGAGAACTTGGTGAGCCGGCGCAGCTGCAGGTCCAGGATGTGGTTGGCCTGGATCTCGGAGAGGTCGAAGACCTGCATGAGCCTGGTGCGCGCGCTCGCGACGTCCTCGGCGGCGCGGATGAGCTGGATCACCTCGTCGATGTCGATGATCGCGATCAGCAGACCCTCGACGAGGTGGAGACGGTCCTGCTTCTTGCCCAGGCGGTGGGCAGTGCGCCGGCGCACCACGCCGGTGCGGAAGTCGACGTAGACCTTCAGCAGCTCCTTCAGGCCCAGGGTGCGCGGCTGCCCGTCCACGAGGGCCACGTTGTTGATGCCGAAGGACTCCTCCATCGGCGTCATGCGGTAGAGCTGCTCGAGCACCGCCTCGGGGTTGAACCCGGTCTTGATCTCGATGACGAGGTGCAGGCCCTTGGTCCGGTCGGTCAGGTCCACGATGTCGGAGATGCCCTGCAGCTTCTTGGACTGCACCAGCTGCTTGACCTTCTCGATCACCTTCTCCGGCCCGACGAGGTAGGGCAGGTCGGTGACGACGATGGCCTTCTTGCGGGGGGTCACGTTCTCGATCCGAGCCGTGGCGCGGGTGCGGAAGGAGCCGCGTCCGCTCTCGTAGGCGTCGCGGATGCCGTCCAGCCCCACGATCCGCCCGCCCAGCGGCAGGTCCGGGCCGGGCACGAAACGCATCAGCGCCTCGAGGTCGGCCTCCGGGTGCGCGATGAGGTGGCGCGCGGCACCGATGACCTCGACGAGGTTGTGCGGGGCCATGTTGGTGGCCATCCCGACCGCGATGCCCGCCGCGCCGTTGACGAGCAGGTTGGGGTAGGCCGCCGGCAGCACCTCCGGCTGCATGAGCTGGTCGTCGTAGTTGGGGACGAAGTCGACCGTGCTCTCGTCCAGCCCCGCGGTCATCAGCAGCGCGGCGGGCGCCAGCCGGGCCTCGGTGTAGCGGCTCGCGGCCGGGCCGTCGTCGAGGGAGCCGAAGTTGCCGTGCCCGTCGACCAGCGGCAGGCGCATCGTGAACGGCTGCGCCATGCGGACCATCGCGTCGTAGATCGCGGTGTCCCCGTGCGGGTGGTACTTGCCCATCACCTCGCCCACCACCCGCGAGCACTTGACGTGCGCCCGGTCGGGCCGCAGCCCCAGCTCGCTCATCGCGAAGAGGATCCGCCGCTGCACCGGCTTCAGCCCGTCCCGGGCGTCCGGCAGCGCCCGGGAGTAGATGACCGAGTAGGCGTACTCCAGGAAAGCCCCCTCCATCTCCTCCTGGACGTCGACCTCGACGATCTTCTCCTCGACGGCGAAGAGGTCTTCGCTCTGCGACGGCTTGCGCGGGGCCATGGGCTGCGGGTGCTCCTGGGGCGGCGGGGAGGGGACGACCCAGGGTATGCCGTGGCACCGGACGAGCCGCGGAGGCGCGGCGGCATAAGTCCCTTGCACGACACGGTACTGCCGTAGTACCGTGTGGTGCATGGCAGCAAAGGATGCGGCACTCACCCAGCTCCGCAAGGGGGCGCTGGAGCACTGCGTCCTGGCGTTGCTGGAGGAGGAGGAACGCTACGGATACGACCTCGTCACCGAGCTCTCCGAGGCAGGGCTGCTCGCGAGCGAGGGGACGATCTACCCGCTCCTGAGCCGGCTCCGCAAGGAGGAGCTCGTCCAGACCTCCTGGCAGGAGTCCTCGAGCGGACCCCCGCGTCGGTACTACTCGCTCACGGCGCAGGGCCGCTCGGCCCTCGACGCCTTCACCCGGTCGTGGGCGGAGTTCAAACGCTCCGTCGACCAGATCCTCGCAGGGAAGGACCCCCGATGATGACTGCACTGGACCACCCGCTGGTCGTCGACTATCTGCACCGGCTGCACCTTGAGACCGTCAGGCTGCCCGTCCTCGAGGCCCACGAGCTCGAGACCGACATCCGCAGCCACCTCGGTGCCGCCCTCGGGGACGCCCCGACGGAGGCGGAGGTGCGGCAGACGATCGACCGCCTGGGCACGCCCACCGAGCTCGTGGAGGCGGCCGGCGGTGGCGACACGTCCCCGGACCCCGCCGCGTGGGCCGCGGCCGGCGGGGACCGCGTGTCCCCGCCCGACCGGGGGTCGGGCGGTCGGGAGGCGGCTGCGATCGTCCTGCTCCTGGGCTCGGCCCTGCTCTTCGTCCTGTGGCCGCTGGCGGTCCCGATGTGGGTCGCGGGCCTCGTCCTGGTCATGCTGGGCCGCCGCTGGGACGTCGGGGACAAGGTCCGGGCGGGGGTCGTCCTCGGGAGCGCGCTGCCCCTGGTGCTGCTCGTCTTCATCAGCGCCGGCCTCGTGGTGTGGTCGGTCACCGAGTGCGTCCCGGGGCCCGACGGCGCGGAGGTCTGCACCAGCAGCGGCGGCGGCGCCCCGTGGGTGGGATACGTCGTGCTTGCGCTGCTGGTCGTCTACGTCGTCGTCCTGGTCCGCACGACCGTCCGGCTGGTCCGGTCGTCGAGGCGCGCCGACCAGGGTGTCACCGCCTAGCGTCCCTCGGTCCTGCGTCTGGCGGTGCCGGTGCTGGAGC